>DAOPXW010000060.1:8808-11675 GCA_035352555.1 Oscillospiraceae bacterium | reverse complement strand
CACTACGAAGGACCATCGAGTGGTCATAACGGCAAAAACAGGCTGACGATATGTTAGCCTGTTTTTGTTTTCACGTATTTCCTTTTGCATCTTGATTTGCTATAATTTTGTCTGTGCTATAAACCTTTAAAACAAAGAGGAAATCAATGATTATACGAGAATATGGTAATAATAATTCTAGAAAACTTTTGTTTTTTCAATCTACCGGCAACCATGGTGGGCATTTAAGGAAAGCGTGGAATTGCTGGCTCAAAATTATCATGTGTTTCAGGTTGCACCGGACGGACATGATTCGGAAGAGAAATCCGATTTTGTTTCAATCGAAAAGACTGTAGCTGATGTGACAGCCTGGCTAAAGGAGAAAAGAGTTAACTGTCTTGACGCCGTATATGGATTGAGTATGGGCGGTGGATGCGCCATGTGCCTTATCGCAGAGAGAAAGATCCGAGTAGATAAGGCTATTGTTGACGGCGGTACGGCACCGTACTTATATCCAAAATGGATTTGCAAGCTGATCTGCGTAAAAGATTTTTTGATGGTAAAGCTGGCGTATAGCAACAGAAAAATAATGGAGGCGGCGTTTCCCCCAGAAAGATTTACTCAAAAAGGACATGACCCTATCAAGGAATATGGTGAGCTTATGAAGTATCTGAAAACATATTCAAATAAAACCATATGGAACGTTTTCTGGTCTGCAAATAATTACGTTATGCCGGAACCTGCCTCGATCGTTTCAACAAAAATGGTTTTTTGGTATGGAGAAGACGAAGCCCACAGCCGTGCTCGTGATCTGGAATGGGCAAAAGCATATTTTCCAGACATGGCTGTTAAAATGATCCCCAAAATGGAGCATGGAGAATTTGTCTTGATTTATCCCGAAGCATTCTGTCAGACCGCAATGGAATTCCTACAATGAGTAAAATTCGAAGCAGTCATATTTTAATTTCTCTGCGTGATGCATATACAACAGTGTGATATTTGTTTGCCTAAAGCCGAAGGCCTTTATTTTATGCGGGTTCCCGGGTTTGTCCTCATGAACACCCGCACCATAAAAGTACCTCATAGGGGATACAATGCGTATTGCCTATGAGGTACTTTTTTCGTTGTGAAAAGCCTTGTGTATCAGGTGTTTGCAATCATTGCAGCTGCAAGCCTGCTCCCGACGCTCCATTGATGCCGCTTCCGGCCGGCGAAAATCCGTTCGTTTTCGGGCTGCTCCTATTGAAAATGCAACCGCGTCTCCCGGCTTGCGTACAAGATGAAAAAGCGGCAGACCTGTGCACGCAGGTCTGCCGTTAATTTGCGATTATCGGGGTACGGATTACATGGCGTCCTTGAAACCCTTGCCAGCCTTGAAAGCGGGGGTCTTGGAAGCGGCGATCTTGATCTCCTTGCCGGTCTGGGGGTTGCGGCCGGTGCGGGCAGCTCTCTTGCGAACCTCAAAGGTACCGAAGCCGACCAGCGTGACCTTATCGCCCTTCTTCAGGGTCATCTCAACAGTCTTGGTGAACGCACTCAGAGCAGCCTCTGCATCCTTTTTGGACAGATTGGCCTCTTTGGCCATTGCTTCTACGAGTTCAGTCTTGTTCATTATTCAGTACTCCTTTTTTCAATTAGCCCGCTGTTTCGGGCTTACCGTGGGCATATTTTACCTTGTTGTGTGATGTTTGTCAATTCATGGCCTACACTTTGGCCGGATTTTTTACTGATTTTTCACTGTTGGAGGACAAATACGCCAAAATATCCTTGTGTATTCGGGTATAATGCGGTATTATACCGCATATGGCGAAAGCCAAATCAGCGCCGCATCCGCATTTTCAGCGGAGCGACAGCAGGAGGAATAGAATATGGATGAACAAAAGCCCAAAAAGGCCAGGGAGGATTCTCTGGCAAAAACCCGCCGCATGACCGGTCTGGCGATCTTTTCGGCCATCATTGTGGTGCTGCAGCTTGTCAGCAACTTCGTAAAGTTCGGTCCCGTCACAATCACCCTCGCGCTTGCTCCCATCATCATCGGTGCCGCGCTGTACGGCAGCGGCTCCGGCGCAATTTTAGGCTTTGTTTTAGGACTTGTGGTGTTTATTTTCGGCCTGTTCGGACTGGACGGCGGCTTTGTTCAGCTGCTCATGGCGCAGAACGCCTTCGCTGCCATCCTCATCTGCCTTGTAAAAACCACGGTGGCCGGTTGGCTTGCCGGGCTTGTCTACGAGGCCATTCAAAAGAAGAGCAGGCTTGCAGCCGTCATCACCGCGGGCATCGTTTGCCCCGTTGTAAACACCGGCCTTTTTATTCTGGGTATGGTGGTGTTCTTCTTCTCCACGCTCCAGAGCTTTGCAAACGGTACAGCGATGCTGTATTACATCATTGTAACCCTCACCGGCGTGAATTTTCTCATCGAGCTCGGCGTCAATATGATTCTCGCTTCCGGCATTACCCGGGTTATTCAGGCCGGGTCCCGGCGTTGGATCTGAAAGTGTCTTTTGAAAATGCGCGGCAATGCCGCGCATTTTTTGTGCCCCGCCGGCAAAAACTAGAGACGAGGTGATCAAAATGAATCTTCTATCCGACGACGGCATTCCGCTGGGCTTCGGCATGGCGCTGATGCAGAATCCCATCGCCTACACTCGGTTTTTCGAGCTGACGCCCCAGCGGCGGGAATCTCTGATCAGCGGGGCCCACAACATCGGCTCCAAGCAGGAAATGAAGGATTATGTTAACCACATCGCGGTAACGGACTGATGGAGTTTTCCCCCGGATCCGCACACAGCGCCGGCGGCCATGGTTTTCGTGGCCAACCGCATAGGGCGCTATCCAAGTGCGGCGGCAAAAATGAGCCTCCCTGCGCACAGGGAGGCTCAAATGCTATA
>DAOPXW010000060.1:0-8708 GCA_035352555.1 Oscillospiraceae bacterium | reverse complement strand
GCACTTTTTGCAGAAGAGAAGTACGTCAGCAGCAGAGAATGCCGCCATAACCGTAACCGTAGCCGCAAAGGGACAGCAGCAGGTTGGCGATGCACAGCGCGGTGCAGATCTTATTCACAGGTGAGGAGGACGCGCCGTAATTGGCGCTGTAGTTCTGGTAATACCCTCCGCCGGACTGGAGCGTCTCCAGCAGCCGGCGATATTCGCCGTTGTCCGGGTCCATCTGGACGGCCCTGCGGGCGTGCTCCAGCGCGGCCACGCTGTTGCCCAGATACATATTGGCGATGGACGAAAGGTAATACCATCGTCCGTCCCGCTCCGCCTCCGGCACGCCGGAGAGGGCGTTGAGCGCCTCCTGATAGCGGCCGTTGGAAATGAAGCTGGCCGCGGCCTGGCATTCCGGGCGGTCGGTCTGCTGCTGATACTGCTGATATCCGCCGGCGAACGGGTCCCAGCCCGTGTAGGCGCCCTGTGCGCCGCCGGGCTGATAGGCACCCCCGCCGGTGCCGTTTTTGATCTGGTCATAAGCGGCGTTGATCTGGTTCATTTTTTCCGCGGCGGCTTTGTTGCCGGGATTGCGGTCGGGGTGGTACTTCTTGGCCAGATTGCGGTAGGCCGTCTTGATCTCCTCGTCGGTGGCATCCGGCGACACGCCGAGGACTTTATAGGGATCCTGTATCATCCGGAGCTCCTTTCTGAGGAGGATCAAATTTATTGAGATAGACCGTCCACACGCCGCTGCACAGAATGTTGCGCAGAATATCGGCGTCCTTCACGATGGGCAGCTTGTCAAATTCAAATACGCAGCGTCCCAGAAGCATTTCAAGGGCGGCGCGATAATGGTCGCCCGCGGTGTCGGGCAGGGCCTCCAGCGGATTATAGCGAAAACGCTTTTGATCTTTTTCCTGATCCACCACGGCGTCCATGAGGTAGATGAACCGGCCCAGCGCGGCGCCCATGGCGCGCAGCGTGTCGCTCCAGCGATCCTCCCGGCAGACGAAAAGCTCGCCCATCAGTATGCCGAAGCAGTTGGCGGCGGCGTCCGGATTGGGGTCGCGGCGGCGCTCGATCCCGCTGATGGCGGCCATGCAGTCGCGGATGACGCCGCTTTGGCGGGGGTACCGCAGGCACACCGCTTCATAGGCGGGGCGCAGCACAGAAGCCTCCGCCTTCCTGATGGGGTCGCAGTCGTCGTCCCAATCGTCCATGCATTTGAGGTAGGTCAGCAGCACGGAGAGGTCGGCGGCGTAGTCCGTAAATTCACCGTGGATCCAGGCATGGGTCTTCACCGGGTGGACGGCGCATCTCTCCATGCCGGAGGTCTCCTCCGGCTCGTACAGCGCGTTTTCCAGCAGCGCGAGGAAGGTCATGTCGTAGGTGAGGGTGAGGCGCATCCAGCCGCTGTAGCGGGCCTTGAGCGTGCGGCACAGGCCGCAGTAGAAGCTTTTGTAGCGGGCGAAGCGCTGCTCGTCCAGCCCCTGAGGATTGGCGATCACATAGCCGAACATGGTTCAGGTCTTCCCCTGGAAGGAGTTGCCGCACTTACGGCAGACGATGTTGATCTTGCCCTTGCCCTTGGGAACCCGCAGCGTGGTGTGGCAGGCGGGACAGGTGAAGAATTTATAGTCCCGGCGCTGGCTCCAGCGCTCTTTATTCAGACGGACGTCGGAATTCATCCGCTGCTTGAAGCGGAGGTAGCGGGCGTTTTCCTGACGGCGCTTGTCAAAATTGCGGGAGAACATCCGGTAGTACGACCATACCAGTCCCGCCAGAGACACGAAGTATAACAGCAGCGAGACCACGCCGCCGACAAAGAAGCCGACGAGGATCAATACGCAGCCGCTCACCGCCACGAATCTGTTCAGTTGATCGCCGCCGTAGCGGCCCGCCATGAATCTGGCCATTTTTTCTCTCATGGTCTGCTCCTGAAATCAGAATATCGGAAACGCGGATCGCACCGCATTTTGGTATGCATGGTATTGTATCACAATAGCCCGCAAAGTTATCAATAATTTGTTAAATCGTGGGATGCCGGGATTGTCAGCGCACAGGTTTTGGGTTACAATCCGGGAGAAAGAGGCGATTCGGGTTGAGAATTGCGCTGCTCGCTGTGCTGATCCTGACGGCACTGTATCTGATCTCTACGCTGGCGATGTTCCTGATAGGCTTTCGCCGCACGAAGACCAAGGCCGGCTATACCGACGAGTCCACCGGCCGGACCTGGAAAAAATATGCCGGCGTGATCCGCGCCGGTGCCGACTGGTTCCGCGCCCAGCCCTATGAGACCGTGGAACTGCGCTCCTTCGACGGGCTGAAGCTGCGGGCCATGCTGCTGGAGGCCGACCAGCCCCGGGGTGTCCTCCTGTCCATGCACGGCTACCGCTCCACACCCCTGCGGGATCTGGGCGCCTCGGCACAATACTACCACGACCTGGGCTTCACCCTGCTGCTGCCCAACCAGCGGGCCTGCGGCGACAGCGAGGGCCGCTATATCACCTTCGGCGCCAGGGAAAAGAAAGACGTCAAGATGTGGTGCGACTACGCCGCGGCGCGCTATGCCGGGCTGCCCATCGTCGCGGCGGGTATTTCGCTGGGTTCGTCCGCCGTACTGATGGCGCTGGATACGGGGCTGCCGGACGCCGTGAAGGCCGCCGTGGCGGACTGCGGCTACAGTTCCCTGTGCGACGAGCTGGGCAGCGTGGCCAAGCGGGCCTTCCACCTGAAACCCCGGCCTATTTTGTGGGGGTTGAATCTCTGGTGCCGGCTGCTGGCGGGCTTCGACCTGTACCAGTGCAGCACGCTGCCCTCAATGAAAAACGACAAGATCCCGGTGCTGTTTATTCACGGCGAGGCGGACGAATTCGTCCCCACCCGGTTTTCCCGGGAAAATTACGAGGCCTGCGCCGCGCCCAAGGAGCTGTTCACCGTGCCCGGCGCGGATCACGGCCTGAGCTATCTTGTGGATACGCCGGGCTATCATCGCCATCTGGAGGCCTGGTTCGATTGCTATTGTCCCGGAAAGGATATCGACGATGAAAGTAAAAACGCATAAATCCAGAATAATCCTGCGGATCCTATTGGCCGTGTTGATCGCGCTGGCCGGTGGGGCGCTGCTGCTGTATTGCCCCACCGGTACTCCGGCCAAGCGGGATTACAGCGACGACGCCGACGAGGGCGTCTGGGAATCCGTTTCCGCCGCCGACTGGATGGCCAAAGTGGACGGAGCCCTGACTCTCAGCGAGATCAGCATGCCCGGCACCCATGACAGCGCCACGGAATATGTCACGCTGCCGCTGATCGGCCGGTGTCAGGATTCCTCCATCGCCCGGCAGCTGGACATGGGCGTGCGGGTGCTGGATATCCGGCTGAACACCCACGACAACGGCGACGGGACCGTCTCGCTGACCCTCTCCCACAGTTTTCTGGACTGCAAAGCCTCCGCAAGCCTCACGGCGGACGCCCTGAGCTTTGACGCCGTTGTGGCCGACTGCCGGGCCTTTCTCGCCGCGCATCCCACGGAGACGATCCTGATGCTGGTCAAGCACGAGCACGGCGACGCCGACGCCCGGCAGGTGGAGGACGCGCTGATGGCCAGCTTCGGCGGCGGCGGGCTCTACACCGAAAACCGCGACCCCGCGCTGGACGAGGTGCGGGGCAAGATCGTGCTGGCCCGGCGCTACGGCTCGGGAGAGGACGGGCTTTCCGGCCTGAACTTCTGCTGGGCCGACCAGGGCGGCTCCGGCGTGGCCGGGATCCCCTGCGTCACCCAGACGGTGAGCGACAATCTCGCACTGTGCGTGCAGGATCACTACGCATACGGCACCCAGGACAAGTGGAACGCCGTGGCCTATTGTATCGACCACTCGCAGGCGGAGAAAGGCACGCTGCTGCTCAATTATCTCAGCACCAAGGGCACCGGCGCCTACGGCATGCCGCTGAAATACGCTCAGGTAATGAACGGCTGGTTCATTCAGCATGAGCTTCTGAGCGGGAAGGATTACGGCTGCGTAATGTTCGACTACGTGTCGGAGGGGCTGGCCAGACACGTTTTTGCGGCCAACAGCTATCAGGAATGACCGGGATGCTTCGGAGCTTTCTCCGAAGCATCCCGGTTTTAAAACACCACCACCCGGGTGTTCATGGGTAGCGTGTACAGATACCGGGCCCCGGCGTCCTCCATGCGGATACAGCCGTGGGAAACGGGCTGTCCCAGCGCGTGGTTGTAGGCGCTGCCGTCGGGCCGGTTGAGCCAGGAATGGAACGCATAGCCGCCGTAAAACCCCGTGATGGGACCGCACCAGTAGCTGCCGTAATCCCAGCGGGTCTGGTGATAGCTGATGGCATAGCTGCCCGTAGGCGTGGGGCTGGCATTGGCCCCGGAGGCGCAGGAAAAGGTCCTGCACAGCTCCCAGCCGCCGGTACCGCGGGTGAATACGTTCACCTTCTGGCAGCTGAGACTGACCCAGACAAGAGAATCGGTAGCGCTGGTATAGTCCTTCGCGTTAACCCAGATTTCCTTGTCGGCGGCGGCATAATCCTCGCTCCGGGTGCAATTGCCGGCGGCGCAGCGGATGCTGCCCGGCGAGATCCAGCCCACAGCGCCGTCGGTCAGGCGGAGCTGCGCAGCCGAGGAGCCCTCGCTGGAAACGCACACGGCCTCCGTGCCCGCCGGCACATAGCGGGTGCGGGTACGCAGCGCGCTGTCCGCATACAGCCAGCCGTCGTACAGCACGGCGGTGGGGTACTGGTAGGTGGTCACCAGATCCAGCACCCGGGCCGCGTCGGCCCCGTAATAGTGGCTGGCCGGGTAATTCTGGAGCTGGACGGAGGCGGTGAAATACCGGCTCTCCAGCGCGCCGTCGGTCCGGACCGTCAGCAGCAGGCCCAGCGCCATGGTGTCGGCCATGTGGGCGGAATAGGCCACGGTGGGCGTATAAGTCAATTTGCCGTCGTCCGGCACGACGCCGCTCTCGGCGGCGGTGCCGCCCACAAACCATGTATAGCCGCACACAGCGCCGGCAGGCGCGTTTTTCAGCGCGGCGGTGACTGTCAGCTTCTCCCCCGCCGCCAGCGTCTGCGGCGCGTCAAGGGCGGCCTCGACGCCGCCCAGCCGGGCATAGCCCCCGGGGCAGACCGCCAGCGCGGCGGTGGGCACGCGCACTTCCGCGCTGTTCACCCGGCCAGTGCCGGTGACGGTGCAGTCGGCGGCGGCAATCAATTGCCCCACCGCGCCGGTGACGGTCACCTGCGCGTCGGCGCCGATGATCAGCTTTTCCACAAAACCTGTTATCGCCACTGTCCGGCCCGCGCCGGTCACGTCCAGCCGCTTCACGCTGCCCGCCACGGTCACGGTTCCCCCGCCGGGACCCACGATGACCTGCGAGGCCGGCTGGCTCAAATACGCGTCGCCCGCGCGCTGGGCAAAGACCACCGTGGCCTGCGCCCCGTCGGCGGTGAGCGAAGTCAATTCATCGCAGCGCAGCACGGCGCTCTCCCCCGCTTTCAGCGCGGGCGCGGTCTCCCCGCAGCCGGCCACGGCGAAGGTGTCCGTGATCCTGTAGAGCAGCGTCACAAATTCCGCCCGGGTAGCCTTGTCGCCGGGCCGCAGCCTGCCGCCGGAGCCTGCCAGCAGGCCCTGCCCGCACAGCGACGCCGCCGCGCGGCGGAATGCGCCGGTCAGCCCGCTTCCATCGCTGAAAGCAGCCAGCGCCGTCTCGTCCGTCTCCGCCAGGTTCAGCGAGAACGCGGCGGCCAGCACGGCGAACATCTCCTGCCGGGTCATGGCCCGTTCCATCACCGCCGCCCTGGGCACGGTGAGATACCCCAGCGAGACGGCCTTGGCCATGGCGTCGTAATACCACGCCGTAACGGGCACGTCGGTCTTTCCGGTGAGGTCGGCAGCCTCCTCCGCCCCCAGTACCCGGTTGAGGATCACCGCCGCCTGGGCTCTGGATACGGCTCCGTCCGGGGCCAGTTTATCGCCGGAGCCTACGAGCAGGCCCTCTCCCACGGCGCGCAAAAGCGCCGCCTCCGCCCAGTGGCCCGACGCGTCCCCATAGAGCCCCTCCGCCCGCACAGGCAGCGCGGGGGTGAGCAGCAGCAGAGTCAGCAGCAGGCACAGGAGTCTGGAGGCGGCGTTTTTCATTTCCCAGGCCATCCCTTTTTTAATGATAATATCAGGATACCAGTTTCTGGGTGATTATTCAACTGAATAAGCGGCAGACGCCGCGAAAAATACGGGTCCGCCGCCTGCTGAAGGGCCTATTCGATCGTGCCGATCTTGCGGCGGTTTTACGGTTCCATGAAATCCCGGCTGCCCTCGGGCTCGCGGTAGTTTTTCATGATGGCGGAAAACAGCGCCTTGGTGCTGGGAGGCGTGATGCTGATGGCGTTGGCCCCGGCCTCCACCGTTTCGGCCACGGATTCCGGCGTGGGCCCGCCGGTGGCGATGATTGGAAATTCGGGATGGCTCTCCCGGATCTTGCGCACCAGCCCCGGCGTCTTATCCGCGGCGGAGACGTTGAGGATGGAGGCGCCCGCCGCGATGCGGGCGGCGATATCCGTGTCCGGGGTGACCACCGTCACCACCACGGGGATGTCCACCGTGGCCGCGATGGCCGCCAGATTGACGTTGGACACGGCGGCGTTCACCACCACGCCCATCGCGCCCATGGCTTCGGCATCTTTGGCCATGGAGATGGAGCGGATGCCCTTGGTGAGACTGCCGCCCACCCCGCAGAACACGGGGATATAGGCGCTTTGGATGATGCAGCTGCTGATGGCCTGCTGGGGCGTGAAGGGGTAGACCGCCAGCACGGCGTCGGCATCGCAGTTGCGGATGATGGCGATATCGGTGGTAAAAACCAGCGATTTGATGCGGCGGCCCCAGATGACGATGCCGCTGGCCTTGCGGATCTCCACCGGCAAACGGACGATGTTGTGCCGCAGCTTGCTTTCAATGCTGGGGGTATTTCGTTTTGGGGTATTGGGATTATTATCCATAGCATTCACTCTTTCGGGCATACGGGCCTGTTGACTACACTTAGATACATATTATACAGGGGAATCCCGTTTCCTGTCAACGGGGAACGCGGTCGAAGGGGACGGCCGGCGGCAAAAAATGATCGGACGGCAAAAGCCGTCCGATCTGCTGTGTCTATCTTTCCGCGGCCAATTTTCGGCCCATGAGCGTACCCATGGCGGAGGCCATCATCAGGCCCCGCGTCCAGCCGGAGGAATCGCCCAGGCAGTGCAGGCCCCTGACGTTGGTATTAAAATCCGTGTCCATTTTGATCTTGTTGGAATAGAACTTCAGCTCCGGGGAGTAGAGCAGGGTCTCATAGGCGGCGAAGCCCGGCACAACCTGATCCACGGCCTGAATAAAGTTGATAATGTTGATCATGGCGCGGTAGGGCATGGCGGCGGTGATATCGCCGGCAATGGCGTCCGGCAGCGTGGGGCGGACGTTGGAGAAATTCAATTCCTTCTGCCAGGTGCGCTTGCCGTCCAGAATGTCGCCGAAGCGCTGCACCATGATGTGCCCGTCGCCCAGCATATTGGTCAGCTCTCCCACCTTTTGGGCGTAGGCGATGGGCTGGTTGAAGGGGATGGAGAAGTTGTGGGAGCAGAGGATGGCCACGTTGGTGTTCTCCGACTTCTTATCCTTGAAGGAGTGGCCGTTGACCACGGCCAGGTCGTTGTCGTAGTTCTCCTGGGCCACATAGCCGCCCGGGTTCTGGCAGAAGGTGCGGACCTTATTTTTGAAGGGGGCCGGGTAGCCGATGAGCTTGGATTCGTAGAGGACGTCGTTGATCTCCTCCATGACCTCGTTGCGCACTTCCACCCGCACGCCGATATCGACAGTGCTGGCCTGATGCTCGATGCCGTGCTCGGTGCACAGGCTCTCCAGCCAGTCCGCGCCCCGGCGGCCGGTGGCCACCACGGTGTTTCCGGCCAGGAGCTCGGTCTCTCTGTCGCCGTCGGCCAGCAGTACGCCCCTGCACAAGCCGTTTTCAATGATGAGGTTGCGGCACTCCCTGCCGAAAAGGATCTCCACGCCGCGCTCCATGAGATAGTGCTCTATGCCCAAATAGATGTCGTGGGCCTTTTCGGTGCCCATGTGGCGGATGGGGCAATCCACCAGCTTCAGCCCGGCCGCAATGGCCCGGCGGCGGATGGCCTTGGTCTTTTCCGCATCGCCGACGCCCTCGATATGCATGTCCGCGCCAAATTCCAGATAGATATCGTCCACATAGTCGATGGTCTCCTGCGCCTTCCCCTCGCCGATGAGCGTGGGCAGGTCGCCGCCAACCTCGTGGCTGAGGGAGAGCTTGCCGTCCGAAAAAGCGCCGGCGCCGGAAAAACCGGTGGTAATGTGGCAGTAAGGCTTGCAGTTCATGCACTTGCCCGTGATGGCCTTGGGGCAGCGGCGGTCCTCCACCGATTTGCCTTTTTCCACCAGCACGATCTTCTTTTTGCTGCCTTTGCGGATCATCTCAAGCGCCGTAAAGATGCCTGCGGGGCCCGCGCCGATGATTACAACGTCTGTCGTCATAGTTTGCTCCTTTTCCGAACGGCCAGTACTTCTACAGATAGCACACCAAAAAACGACTTGCCATGGCAAGTCGTTTTTTGAATGGAGCGGCCAACGAGACTCGAACTCGCTACCTCCACCTTGGCAAGGTGGCGCTCTACCAGATGAGCTATGG
>DAOPXW010000059.1:0-11740 GCA_035352555.1 Oscillospiraceae bacterium | reverse complement strand
ACGGGGACAGGGGAGAGGGGCGTCATGGCCGATTCCGTGACGCGGCAGGCGACGGTGAGCACGTCCACCCCGGCATCCCGCGCCTGCCGCAGGGTCCGGGCAAACTCCGGGTCGGTGCGCCCGTTGGGCGCAAATTCCCGGCAGCCCTCCATCTGGATCACAAACAGCACGGCGGCGCCATAGCCCGCGCTTTTGGCGCGCATCAGCTCCCGCAGGTGCCGGGTGCCGCGGGCGGTGGGCGCGTCCGGGAACAGGGCCAGCCCGTCTTCCTCCAGCGTGACGCCCTTGACCTCCACATAGGCGGCGCCGGCGGGCAGCTCCACCCGGAAATCCAGCCGGGAATCGCCGAAAACGCATTCGGGGCGGAGGACGGCGCCGGGAAACAGGGTGGGCAGGTATTCTGCGGCCAGCCTGTTGGGGGCCTGGGAGTCGATATTGACGAGGGTATCGCCCTTATACACCGCCACCAGATCGTAGGCCGTGCGGCGGGCGGGGTTGGCCGCCTTCTCCAGAATGACCGGCGCGCCGGGGAGCAGCAGCTCCCGGCAGCGGCCGGTGTTTTTTACGTGGCAGACCGTTTCCGCGCCGTCCAGCAGGACCTGGGCGAGGAAGCGGTTGGGCCGGGCGAGGAAGGCGGCCCGGCAGGTGTTTTGATAGAACATAACGGCGCCTTTCGGTTTTTTAAATGAAAACGGGGACGGCAACGGCCGTCCCCGTGATTTACAGGTCTTTCGGCGCGGTACCGCCGTTTTTCCTGTGCTGCCTGACGCACTCCGTCAGCAGGTATTCGATCTGGCCGTTGATGGAACGGAAATCATCATCCGCCCATTTGGAAAGGTCGTTCCAGAGCGAGGCGGAAATCCGCAGGGGAACTTGCTTTTTCGATTTATCGTCCGTGGCGGAGCCGCCCCCTTTCAGAAAGATAGAGAAAGACAGAATATTATTCTGCCGCATTTTCCGGCGCTGCGCCGCCCGTATCGGCGGGCAGCTTTTTATAGACCGCCAGCGCGGCCGCCAGCACCGCCAGCGCGGCCGCGAGGATCAGGCCCTCGATGGCGGCAATGCTGGAAAGCCAGCCTGCCGCAAGGACCGCGCCGCAGTCCACCGCGGCGTGGAGGAGGATGGCGAGCGGATAGAGCCAGCCTTTGCCCGGCACGCGCACGGCTTCAAACACAAAGATCGAAAGCCCCAAATGCAGCATCATGGCGGAGACGCGCTCCAAAATCGCCCACAGGGGCGTGGCCGCGGCCGTGGCGGCGATGGCCGCCGCGACAGCGCCGCCCGACGCCCCCAGAAGGGACGCGCTGATGACGCCGCTCGCGACGAGGCCGTAAACGAGGCCGCTCACGCCCGCAAGGAGTATGCACTCGAAGCCGCCGTGGCCCAGCCCATAGGTAATGGCCGTCCGTCTGGCCGTCTGCTTTCGGAGAAGCGTTTTAAAGCCGACAAGGCGGCCGGTCTCCTCGAACAGGCCCGCGGCCAGTCCGCCGTAAACGGCTTTGTACAGGAGATTCCCGTTGATAACGGCGGAGAGCGGTCCCCCCGGCTTCAAAACGAAAGTGTGCAGAATCTGCTCCAGCACCAGGGCAAAGACGAAAAACATCAGCGCGCCCACGAAGAACGGCGACACGCGGGCTTTCGTTTTGCCGTGCCAGATCAGCAGGGCCGCAACGGGCAGCAGAAGGCACACGCCGCCTTCGATAAAAAACGCGGTGGATACGGTCATGAGCGATCTCCTTTCCTGACGGTGGGGGAGGGGGGGGGAGGCGCGAAAGCGAAGCCCTCCGCCCCCGGTGGGGCACCTCCTTTAACAAGGGAGGCTGAACGGGATCAGTAGATCGAGCCGGAGTTCACCACGGGCTGGGCGTCCCGGTTGCCGCAGAGCACCACCAGCAGGTTGGACACCATGGCCGCCTTGCGCTCCTCGTCCAGCGTCACCACGCCGCCCTCCTTCAGCTTATCCAGCGCCATCTCCACCATGCCTACGGCGCCGTCCACGATCATCTTGCGGGCGTCGATGATGGCCGAGGCCTGCTGCCGCTGCAGCATGGCCGCCGCGATCTCCGGCGCATAGGCCAGATAGGTGATACGGGTCTCCATGATCTCCAGCCCCGCGATATCCACCTTGTCCTGGAGCTCCTCCTTGATCTTGTTCGCCACGGCCTGGCTGCTGCCGCGCAGAGAGGTGTGGCCGTCGAAATCGTCGCCGCCGTCGGCCACGTCGTAGGGGTACAGGCGCACCGTGTTGCGCAGGGCGGCGTCCGCCTGGATGGAGAGATAGTCCATGTAATTGTCCACGTCGAACACGGCCTTGGCCGTGTCCACCACACGCCAGATCACCACGATGCCCACCTCGATGGGGTTGCCCAGCAGGTCGTTGATCTTCTGCTTGCCGTTGTTGTGGGTGATGGCCTTCAGCGAAATCTTTTTGCCGGCGGCGGAGTCCTTTTTGCGCACGCCGTCCAGCGCGCTGGCCGTGACGGCCGAGGGGGCGGGGGCCGCCTCCGCCGCCGCGCCCGCCGGGCGGGCGTTGGGGTTCACGCCCACGCAGAAGGGATTGACAAAATAAAAGCCCTGGGTCTTCAGCGAGCCGTAATACTGGCCGAACAGCGTCAGCACCAGCGCCTCGTTGGGCCTGATGACCTTCAGCCCCGCGAAGGGCACCCACGCGATAAGCCAATACACCGCGCCCACCACCATGGCGGCCACGGCGCCGGCCGGATAGCGCAGATACCGGGCCTCGGCCTCGGACATGCCCACCACGCCCAGCACAAACAGCGCCACGGACGCCGCCAGCAGCGCGACGCCCAGCACCAGCATCAGCATGCCGCTGCCGGCGCGGGGCGTTTTTTCTTCAGTGACCAGAGTCCTTTCTTCCATAGAAAGTCCCCTCCTTGTCTCAATATGATATCAAAATAATATCACGCGCCACGGATTTGTCAAGGTTTTTCTTGACAAATCCGTGTTTATCAATAAAATAGTAGGGCGCGCCCGGCGCGGGGCCGGCGCGTTGTGGGGGCGGGTAAAGCCCCCGGTTCGAAAGGAGTTTCACGTGAACAAATATCTTGATCGATCACCCGAGGTGGAAAACGCCCTGGAGGAGGGGCGGCCCGTGGTGGCGCTGGAGAGCACCATCATTTCCCACGGCATGCCCTATCCCAGGAACGTGGAGACGGCGCTGCTGGTGGAAAAGACCATCCGTGAAAACGGCGCGGTGCCCGCCACCATCGCCATCATCGGCGGGCGGCTGAAGGCCGGGCTGAGCGAGGCGGAGATCGAATATCTGGGCAAGACCGGCCGGGGCGTGGCCAAGGCCAGCCGCCGCGATCTGCCCGTGCTTGTCGCCCGGGGCGCCGACGGCGCCACCACCGTGACCACCACCATGATGATCGCTCACATGGCCGGCATCCAGGTGTTCGCCACCGGCGGCATCGGCGGTGTGCACCGCGGCGCCGAGACCACCATGGATATCTCCGCCGATCTGGAGGAACTGGCTCAGACCCCCGTGCTGGTGGTCTGCGCGGGCGCCAAGGCCATTCTCGACCTGGGCCTGACGCTGGAGTATCTGGAGACCAAGGGCGTGCCCGTGATCGGTTACGGCACCGACGAGCTGCCCGCCTTTTATTCCCGCCGCAGCGGCTTCGGCGTGGATTACCGCATCGACACCCCCGCCGCGCTGGCCGCCGCCTTCCGCGCCCAGCGCGACATGGGCATCAAGGGCGGTATGCTGGTGGCCAACCCCATCCCCGAGGAATACGCCATGGACGACAAGGTCATCAACGCGGCCATCGACCGGGCCATCGCCGAGAGCCGTCAGCAGGGCATCCACGGCAAGGAGACCACCCCGTTTTTGCTGGCCCGGGTGGCCGAGCTCACCGGGGGCGACAGCCTGGAGAGCAACATCAGGCTGGTGCTGAACAACGCCGTCGTGGCGTCCCGCACCGCCGTGGCGCTGTGCCGGAAATAAGCCGTTCCCCGGCGGGCGCCACAAAAACGCCAAGTTTTTTTCGAAACCGCATCTTCGTAAAAAACGTCGCTCCGCTCCCCATAGCCCTTGATTTTCAAGGGCTATGGCGGCTATTTATCTAAATTGAGGTGGGGCTTCGCCCCCCTCACACTCCCCCCACGAATCTTTCTGCTTTTGCTTCTGGGGGAGTTCTTTGACAAGCTGAAAAACGCCCGGACCGTTTGGTCCGGGCGTTTTTCTGTTTGTGGGGGAGGATGTATAGGAGAAAGAAAGTGTGGCTCTCGGTTCCCCTCGAGCAATTCTAAGATACCGCACTTTTGTGTCGGAAATATGAAACAAATCCGAACATTCCGTGAACTTTCCCGGGGCGGCTTATTGCCCGCGGTCGCCGCTGTCTTCCGCTTTCTTCCGCAGCTTGTGCTTCCGGCCGTCCGGCGTGACCACGCGGACGCTTTCCAGCGTCTCGATGGCGCCCCGGCGCCAGTCCGCCAGATATTCCTGCCGCAGCGCGGCCCGCTCGGTCTCCTCCTCCGCCGTGAGGGCGCGCTCCCGCGAAAGGCGGGTGAGGGCGCTGATGCGATCCATTTTCTCCTGTGTCATGGGGAAGGCCTCCTTCTTATTCCATCATGCCCAGTTCGTCCAGACTCTTTTCAAAGCCGGGGATGAAGCGCTCCATAAAATACCGGACCTCCGGCAGCTCGGAGGCCTCCAGCACCCCGCGGATCTGCTGCTCCGCCGAGAGGAATTCGTTGTTGCCGGCCTTGCGCTCCTCGATGCACTTGACGTAGGCCGCCAGCTTGTCCGCCGCTTTCACCAGCGGATGCAGCTCCCGCGCCACTTCGCCGGTCATTATCGGCTCATAGGCGCCGCGAAGCTCCACCGGGAGCATATTCAGCAGCTTTTGCGCGGCCAGATCCTCCACCTGATGATAGGCGTCCATGATATCCGCGTTGTGGTATTTGATGGGCGTGGGCAGGTCGCCGGTGAGGATCTCCGACGCGTCGTGATACAGCGCCACGGCGGCGCACCGGTCGGGGTCGCAGGGCACGCCGAACACATCCCGGCGGATGACGCCCAGCGCGTGGGCGATCACCGCCACCATGTGGCTGTGCTCCTGGATATTTTCCGGCACGGCGGAGCGCATCAGGCCCCAGCGGGTGATGTAGCGCATGCGGGAAATCAAGGCAAAAAAGTCAGAATCGGCCATCGACAAAATCCTCCGTCCGCGGCGGACGCACCACCGCTTTTTTCTGCCAGGTGCCGGCGAAATACCGGCCCCAGGACATGATGACGCACAGCACCCAGCCGATGGGCACCGCGTACCACACCGCCTGATAGCTCACGCCGAAGGCAAACACCATGAGGTACGCCGAGATCACCCGGGCGCCCAGCGTGGAAAACGAGCAGAGCATGGAATAGACCGCGTCGCCGGAGCCCTGCAAAAGCCCCGCGGTGGGCAGATACACCGAGAACAGGCAGAAGAAAAAGCTCATGAACCGGATCATGTCCACCGCCATTTGGAGACTTTCGCCCTTAATGCCGAAAAGCTCCGCGATGGGGGCGGCGAAGAGGTAGGCCAGGGTGGCGATGCCCAGGGTGATGACGAAGGACAGCGCCACGATGCGCTTCCAGCAGTCCTTCACGCGGTCCGCCCGGCCCGCGCCCATGTTCTGGCCGGTGAAGGTGGCCATGCCGTTGTTCAGCGCCATGATGGGGACAAAGATGTAGTTTTCCACCCGGTTGCCCACCGTGAAGGCGGACATGAGGTTTTCGCCGAAATAGTTCACCAGCCGCTGCATGAACACGCCGCCGAAGGCCACCACGCTCTGTTGGAGCATGGTGGGTATGCCCAGCCTGAGACACAGGGCGCATTTGTCTTTCTGAAAGACAAACTGGCCGCGCCTGAAGCGGAACACGGGGTAGTGCCGGGACATATAGACCCAGCTGAACACCATGCAGATGGCCTGGGCCAGCACCGTGGCGATGGCGGTGCCCGCCACGCCCCAGCGGAACACCAGCACAAAGGTCAGATCGAGGATGGCGTTGAGCACCGCCGCGACGCACAGAAAATACAGCGTGGCCTTGCTGTCGCCCACGGCGCGGAGAATGGCGGCTACCGCGTTATAGGCAAATTGGAACACCAGACCCCCGGCGTAGATGGTGAAGTAGGACATCCCCAGCTCCAGCACCTCGCCGTCGGGAATGTTCATGAGCCCGTGGAGAAGCACCCGCGCGAGGGCCACGCCCGCCGCGGAGGCCAGAATGCCCACCCCGCCCAGCAGCAGCAGCGCCGTGGAGGCCGCGGCGCGCATATCCTCCGTCCGGCGGGCGCCGTACAGCTGGGAGATGACGATGCCCACGCCGTTGGCCAGGCCGAAGGAGAGGGCCACAAACACGAAGGTCAGGCTGGCGCAGTTGCCCACGGCCGCCAGCGCCGCGTTGGACACGAACTGGCCGACGACGATGCCGTCCACCGTGTTGTAGAGCTGCTGCAGCAGGTTGCCCAGCATCAGCGGCAGGGAGAAGCGGGCCACGTGCTTCCAGCCCGTGCCCTGGGTCATGTCCAGTCCGGCGGCCATCGCGCGCCCCCTTCCGAAAAATCAGATAACAAGACATTTTAGCATGGTGAAAAGTGAAATGCAAGGGCGGAGCGGCAGGGGAAGGGAAGCGGGCCGGCGCCCGGGGCGGAAAATATGGCCGGGGATATTGCGCCGGGCAGGGAAATGCGATAAAATAATTAAATGAAACAATGACGCGTTTTGAACACCGATTTTGAAACGGAGGTATTTTCATGGCTGTTGAGAAATTTGCCGATAAAGACCTGCACGCGTTTACCCGGGAGCTGGCTTCCGACCAGGGCAAGCCCGGCGGCGGCAGCGCCATCGCGCTGGTGGGCGCGCTGGCCGCGTCCCTGGGCCTGATGGTGGCCGGGCTCACCGACGGCAAGCCCCGATACGCCCGGTACGACGCGGACATCAAAAAGTGCCTGAAGGATCTGGAGACCCTGCGGGTCTATCTCGTCCATCTGGTGGACGAGGATATTCTGGCCTTCGCGCCGCTGGCCAAGTATTTCGCCATGGACAAGTCCGACCCGGAGACCGCGTCCCACTATCAGGCCGCCCTGCGGCTGGCCTGCGCCATCCCCACCGAGATCCTGTATAAGACCACCGAGCTGACCGGGTATCTGGCCACGCTGGCCGAGGAGGGCTGCGCGGGCGCCGTCAGCGACGTGGGCGTGGCGCTGTGCCTGTGCCGCGCCGTGATGCAGAGCGCCCGGCTGACCTGCCTGGCCAACTCCAAGTATTTCGACGACGAGGTCTACGCCATGACCGTGTCCCGGGAATTTGAGATCGTCTTCGCCGAAAATATGCCCGCCATCGACAAGGCCCTGGCCAAGGTCGAGGAAAGGCTCGCCCGCTGATGGCCCAGCTCCTTTACGGCGCGCCCGTGGCCGACGAGGTGCGCGCGCAGGCGCTGGAGCTGATCCGGCCCCTGGGGCTGCGGCCCCTGCTGGCCGTGGTCCGCACCGGGGCCGACCCGGACGACAGAGCCTATGAAAAAAGTATCCGCGCCGCCTGCGCCAAGTGCGGCGTGGACGTGTGGACCGCCGAGCTGCCCGCTTTCGCGCCCCAGGACGCGCTGGTGCGCGCCGCGCGCCGCATCGGCCGGGACGAAGCGATTCACGGCGTGATCGTGATGTGCCCCCGGCAGTATGATCTGGGGCTGATCGCCGCCGCCGTCGGCCGGGACAAGGACGTGGACGGCGCCGGCTTCGCCGAGGGCGGCGTCTTCGTCCCCTGCACCGCCGAGGCCGTGGCGGCCCTTCTGGACTATTACGGCGTGGAATGCGCCGGGAAAAAAGTCACCGTGGTGGGCCGGGGCGCCGTGACCGGCGCGCCCGCCGCGGCGCTGCTGGCCGACCGGGGCGCGGACGTGTCCGTGTGCCACAGCCGCACCGAAAACCCCGCGGAGCTGTGCCGGGAGGCGGATATCCTGGTGTGCACCGCCGGCCGGGCCGGGCTCATCGGCGCCGACCGGATGCGCCCGGGCCAGGTCATCGTGGACGTGGGCATCAACCTCTCCCCGGAGGGGAAGCTCTGCGGCGACTGCGATTTCGACGCCGCCCGGCGGATCGCCGCCGCCGTGACCCCCGTGCCCGGGGGCGTGGGCGCCGTGACCCCTTATCTGCTGGCCCTGCACACCGCCCGGGCCGCCGCCGAGCGCAGAAAATTGTAAAAAAGTATTGACAAATCAGCCCTTTGCTGATACATTGTTCTGGCGCTCCAAAGACAGCAGGCGGCCAAAAGCCGGAAGTCCTGCCGAGGATGGCATCAATTCTCTTTGATTGCTTTCTGCCTTCGTGTTCTTTTGGGAATGCGGAGGCATTTTTTTGGGCGTGAAACATCAGTGTGGAGGTGAAAAACACACATGCCTAACGCAAAAGTTCTCAGCGAAAAGCAGGCGATAGTCGAAGCGCTTACCGCGCGCATCAAGTCCGCTTCCGCCGGCGTTTTCGTGGACTACAAGGGCATCACCGTGGAACAGGATACCGCGCTGCGCACAGAAATGCGCAGGGAAGGCGTCGATTATTCCGTGGTGAAGAACACCCTGGTACACTTCGCGATCAACAACGCAGGCTACAGCGAGCTGGATAACGTGCTCAACGGCACTACGTCTCTGGCGACAGCCACCGGCGACCCCATCACGCCGTTCCGCATCCTCAACGACTATTCCAAGAAGCTCAACGACAAGTTCAACATCAAGGCCGCCTTTATGGATGGTCAGATCCTGACCGAAGCCGAGATCACCGAGCTTGCCAGCCTTCCTTCCAAGGAAGCGCTCATTTCCGTGGTGCTGGGCACCATGCTGGCCCCCATTACCAGCCTGGCCGTCGTGCTCGACCAGATCGCCAAAAAGGACGGCGAAGCCGCCGCAGAAGTTCCCGCTGCCGAATAAGGCGGCACTCAACTAAATTTTAGGAGGAATACCAATAATGGCTAACGAAAAAATCGACGCCATGATCGAGGAGATCAAGGGTCTGTCCGTTCTCGAGCTCAGCGAGCTCGTCCATGCGCTGGAGGAGACCTTCGGCGTCTCCGCCGCCGCCGCTGCCGCTCCCGCCGCCGCCGCCGCTGCCGCTCCCGAGGAGGAGAAGACCGAGTTCGACGTCGTCATGACCAGCTTCGGCGCCAACAAGATCGCCGTCATCAAGGAAGTCCGCACCATCACCAGCCTGGGTCTGGCCGAGGCGAAGGCCCTGGTCGAAGGCATCCCCGCCAAGATCAAGGAAGCCGTTTCCAAGGACGAGGCCGCGGAGCTCAAGACCAAGCTCGAGGCCGCCGGCGCCACCGTGGAGCTCAAGTAAGTTTTTTGCCACTGATAAAAAGGCCGCCCCGGACGGGGCGGCCCTTTTGCATCCAATAAACGAGGCCGGGACGAAAGTCCCGGCCTCGGCGCAGCTTGTCAAAGAGCTCCCCCCAAAGGAAAAATCGAGTGATTCTCGGGGGGAGTGTGAGGGGGGCAAAGCCCCGCCTCAATTCAGATAAATAGCCGCCGAAGCCTTGCGCAGCAAGGGTTCGGGGAGCGGAGCGACGTTTTTTGCGAAGACACGGTTTCGCAAAAAATTCGGCGTTTTGAGGCTGTCAAAAGCCTTTTTGACAGCCTCAAAAGGCCGGGACGAAAGTCCCGGCCTCGGCGCAGCTTGCGCTCGTCTTATTTCGTCGCGGAAGCGGCGGCCTTGGAGAGCTGGGTCAGCACCACGGCGCCCATGGCGCGGTTGGCCGTGCCGCCGGGGGCGAACACGCTGCCGGCGGCGGACATGTAGCCCTTTGCGGTGCAGTAATTCACGGCGTCCAGCGCCCAGGCGGAGATGACACCTTTATCCGAATAGCTCAGTTCGCCGGTGACTGCGGGGGCGCCGGCGTACTTGTAAAGGAACGTGGCCATCTGCTCGCGGTTCATGTTGGCGTCGGGGCCGAAGGCGGTGTCGGTGAGGCCCTTGGCGATGCCCTTGGACACGGCCCAGGTCACGGCCTTGGCATACCAGGCGCCGGGGGCCACGTCGGTGAAGGCCGAAGTGACTTTATCCACCGCGGGAGAGCCCGCCAGGGCGTACAGCATGGTGACAAAGGCGCCGCGGGTCATATCCTTCATCGGGGAGAAGGTGGTGGCGGAGGTGCCGCTGATGAGCTTATTCTCATAGCAGTACTTCACATAGCTGTCGTACCAGCTGCCGGAAGCCACGTCGGAGAAGGTCTTGCAGGCCGTGCAGAGAATGGTGATGCGGCCCTGGGGAGCGCCGTATTTCGCGGCGGTGACGTTGCCCTTCAGCCCGGTGGTGATGTATTCCATCACGGCTTCGTCCATGGGGATGCCCAGGTCATAGTTGACCGGGGAGGCCGCGAAGGCGTAATAGGTGTCGCCGCCGGCGGCGGTGAAATTGTTGGTGACGATGGTATACGTGGCGGTGGCGCTGAAGGTCTTGCCGTTCACGCTCTGGATGGAGACGCGGTTGATGGTCTTGGGCGCGGAATAGGTGGAGCCGGGATACTTGGCGCCCGCGTCGAAAGCCTTGGTGGTATCCACCGTGAATTTGAGGCCGGAAACCTGCGGGAAGGCGCCGACGGCCGCCGGCGTGCAGTAGGTGGAGGCCTCCAGCGCCTCCAGCAGCTCTTTGCCGGTGACCTTGACAATGGACAGGGTGTTGCCGAAGGGCAGCACGGTGTTGATATCCTTCTTGGTGATGTCGCCGGCCTTGACGGTGGCGCGGATGCCGCCGCCGTTGGTGATGGCCGCGTCAACCGCGACGCCTTCCTTTTCCGCCTTCCAGATCAGCGCGTCGGCAATGAGGTCGCCCATGTTGGTCTCCATGGTGCGCACGCCGGGGTCCTTGTTGGCGTTCAGGGTGACGGCGGTCGTTGCGAATTTCGCGCCGTAGGCGGCGTCGATGGCGGAGGTGATGGCGTCGGCCTTGGCTTTCACCGCGGCGTCTGCGGTCATGGTGTCGGTGACGGGGACGAGGGCGGCGGTGAGCTTGCCGTCCTTGATGGTGACGACGCCGATGTTGGCAAAGGCCGTGCCGGTGGAGACCAGCATGGTGCTGCCGGCGTCCAGCTTGGTCTTGGTCGTGCCGTTGATGAGCGTATTGGTGTTGCCGTCGATGACGGAGTGGCTGTGGCCGTCGATGAACAGGTCGATGCCGGACACGGCCTTGATGACGTCAAGGGACTGATGGCCGGCAGATTCGGTGTCCACGCCCAGGTGGCCCAGGCACACGACGTATTTCGCGCCGGCGGCCTTGAGGGCCTTGACCTGCGCGGCGGCGGCGGCGATGATTTCGGCATCCGAACCGAAGGTGACGCCCTTGATCATGGCGGGGTTGGCCTTGGTGGCGGTCTCCGGGGTGTCCAGTCCGAACACGCCGATCTTGGTGCCGTCGGGCGCGGTGAACACGGTGTTGTCCTTAAAGGCCACCTTGCCGTTGTACAGCACGTTTGCCGCAAGCACTTGGAACTTGGCGGCGGAGAGGTTGGTCTTGAGCTGGTCGAAGCCGTAGTCGAACTCGTGGTTGCCCACGGCGGCCGCGTCGTAACCCGCGAGGTTCATCAGGGCGACGGCGTTGGCGCCCTTGTCGGAGCTGACATACACGGTGCCCTGGCTGTAGTCGCCGGCGTCCAGCAGCAGGACATAGGCGCCCTTGGCCTCGTAGGCCTGCTTCAGCGCGGCGACCTTGGCATAGCCTGAGATCGCGCCGTGAACGTCGTTGGTGTGCAG
>DAOPXW010000058.1:0-11985 GCA_035352555.1 Oscillospiraceae bacterium | reverse complement strand
ACTCCCCCCGCATCATCCCCCAAATCCGTTTCTCCTTTAGTTCTTTGACAGGCTGGAAAAGGCCGCCCTTCGGGGCGGCCTTTTCCAGCCTGTCAAAGCGGGGTTATGCCTTTATTGATATTTTGCCACGATGTCGTCGAAGAACTTCCGCCCCGGCAGCAGCTTCATGGCGGGCAGTCCGAGAATGTAAAGCACGGCGGCCTCCTCACCCGCGACCTGAACGCCGTACAGGGCATACACGCCGGGATACCGGAAAATATTATACCCGTCGTAGCCCCAGGCCAGCACCGCGCCCACCACCGCGCCGTTCCACACCACCGGCATCAGGCAGGCAAGCGCGCAGCGCCAAAGCTTGTTTTTATCCCCGTGTCTGCCGACGGCGGCAGTACACAGCGCGGCGCAAAGTGTCGCCAGCGACCCGAAAACGATATCGAAAATATTGCCCGTAATGAGGTTTGCGATGAGGCAGCCCGCGAACAGGCCCCAACTGGAAAAGGGCAGAAAATAAGGGAGGATGCAAAGCACCTCCGAGATCCGAAACTGCGCCGGCCCGTAGCTGATGGGGGCCAGCGCCATTGTGAGCACCGCGTATGCCGCGCCGATAACCGCGGCGGCGGCCATCCTGTGGGTCCTTGCATCCATGTCCATTGTTTGATTTCTCCCATTTTTTTGATTTATTCCGCTGGGGTATGGCACCAGCGGTATTATACGGTTAGTCGGCGGGCTCCTCCGCCTGAGGGATGGAAAATTCGCAGCCGCAGTAGTTCTGGCGATAGATGCCGTACTGCCTGGAAAGCTCGGTGGAGCGCTTGTACCCGTCCCGCTTTTTGAAGTCGGAGGGCAGGAATTTCACGCCGTAGGCCCGACCGATCTCCTCGCCGATGGCGTTGATGCGCGCGGCGTCCTTGTGGGGCGAAACGGTGAGCGTGGTGCAAAACCACTCGAAACCGTATTTCGCGGCCGTCTGGGCGGTCTGATTGAGCCGCAGGCGGAAGCAGGCGGTGCACCGCTCGCCCCCCTCGGGCTCATCCTCCAGTCCCTTCACCCGGGCCAGATATTCCTCGTGCTTCCACGGGGCGGCCATCACCTGTACCCGGTCGGCGTAGCCCATGTCCTCGATGACCTTGATCTGGTTTTCAAAGCGCTTGTTGAACTCAGACTGCGGGTAGATGTTGGGGTTGTACCAGAACAGCGTCACGTCGAAATACCGGGTCAGCGTCTCCAGCACGGCGCTGGAGCAGGGGCCGCAGCAGGACTGCAGCAGCAGCCGTGGCTGCCGGCCGCGCAGAGCGGCCACGATCTTATCCATCTGTTTTTGATAATTGATATCCATAGTGCTGGTATCATAGCACACGCCGGGGCAAAAGTAAATTCTCTTGACGAAAACCGGGGGAAATATTACACTGGTTCCATACTGCTGCCGATGGAGGATCACGCCATGGATAACCGCACCAGCAAGGAAAACTATTATCTGGATATCGCCGACTCCGTTTTGGAGCGCTCCACCTGCCTGCGCCGGATGTACGGCGCCATCATCGTGCTCAACGACGAGATCATCTCCACGGGCTACAACGGCGCACCCCGGGGCCGGAAGAACTGCTCGGACATGGGCAAATGCGCCCGGGAGGAGCTGAACATCCCCTCCGGTGAGCGGTACGAGCTGTGCCGCAGCGTCCATGCGGAGGCCAACGCCATCATCTCCGCCTCCCGGCGGGACATGATCGGCGCGACGCTGTATCTGGTGGGGCGGGACGCCCGCACCCACACGCTCCTGCCGGACGCCATGTCCTGTGCCATGTGCAAGAAATTGATTATCAATTCGGGCATCCGCAAGGTGGTCATCCGCCTGGGCGAGGATCAGATCAAAACCGTGGATGTGGAGGATTGGATCGTCAACGACGATTCCCTGTTTTTCACCCTGTAAGAAAAGCGGCGACGCTTTCTAAAAAAAATTATGGAGGTACCGGTTATGTCGAAAAAGGTTTTGCTGCTGTGCGGCGATTTCACGGAGGACTATGAGACCATGGTGCCCTTTCAGGCGCTGAGCATGCTGGGCTATCAGGTGGATGCCGTCTGCCCCGACAAAAAAGCGGGCGACACCGTGGCCACCGCCGTCCATGATTTTCTGGGCGAGCAGACCTACACTGAGCTCCGCGGCCACAACTTTGCCCTCACCGCCGATTTTAACGCGGTGAAGAGCGCCGATTACGCGGGCCTTTTCATCACCGGCGGCCGCGCCCCGGAGTACATCCGCCTCAACGCCCGGGTGCTGGAGATCGTGCGGGAATTCTTCGCGGCGGGCAAGCCCGTGGCCGCCATCTGCCACGGCCCTCAGGTGCTGGCCGCGGCCGGCGTGCTGAAGGGCTACAGGGCCACCGCCTACCCCGCCGTGGGCCCGGATGTGACCCTGGCCGGCGGCGAATACGTCTCCGTGCCCGTCACCGACGCCGTGGTGGACCGCAATCTGGTCACCGCGCCCGCCTGGCCCGGCGACACCGCCATCTGCCGGGAATTTGCCAAACTCATGGGCGCGAAGTTCGAGGTCTGAGGGCAATCGCACAAAAACGCATCGGCAGAAGCCGATGCGTTTTTTTCGTCGTTCCTGTCTCATTCCCCGCGTTTGGAATGCTTGCCGCCGGCCGCCGCGTGGCGGCCGCGGTTATAGCGGAGATCGTCGAAATTGGATTTGAGTTTGTCGTTGAGCGTATTGAACAGCTTCAGCACCGGCCAGGCCAGCAGACCCAGCACCACCAGGATCAAAAAGCCGGAGGCGTCCAGCGGCGTCAGGGTGAAAAAGGTCGGGATGAAGAAATAGCAGGCGAAGAAGGTGACGCTGACGCCGATCATCATGATCTTGCGGATCGTGTTGAAAGGCCGGGAGGTGTTGTAGACCATCATCAGGCCCACAATGCCCATAAGTCCTGTGCAGATGGTGCTCAGCAGCGTATCGTCCAGGTGGAAGGCCAGATAGAACAGCATGGTGCCCACGATGAGCAAAAGATCGGTCATGGCGGTGGGCAGAGCCCGGAAAATGACATTGCGCAAAAACTTGCCGCTGACCAGATTCTCATTGGGTTCCATCGCCAGCACAAAGGACGGGATGCCGATGGTCAAAGCGTTCACCAGGCTGAGCTGCGCCGGGGTGTAGGGATAGGGCAGCGTGAAGATCAGGGTAATGAAGGACAGGAAAAAGGTGAAGATATTTTTTACGAGGTACAGGGACGCGCTGCGCTCGATGTTGTTGATGACGCGCCGGCCCTCGCCCACTACGGAGGGCATGGAGGCAAAATTGGAGTCCAGCAGCACGATATGGGACGCCTGACACGCCACGTCGCTGCCGGAAGCCATGGCGACGGAGCAGTCGGCCTCCTTCAGCGCCAGCACGTCGTTGACGCCGTCGCCGGTCATGGCCACGGTGTGGCCCTGGGCCTTGAGGGCCTGGACGAGCTTCTTTTTCTGGTCTGGGGTCACGCGGCCGAACACGGTGCAGGTTTCCGCCGCGGCATAGATTTTCTCGTCGGTGGTGAGGGTGCGGGCGTCCACCCACTTTTCCGCGCCACTGATTCCGGCCCGCTTGGCCACCTCGGACACGGTGATGGCGTTATCGCCGGAGATGACCTTCACGGCCACGCCCTGGGCGGCGAAATAGGCGAAGGTATCCGGCGCCTCGGGGCGGATCTTGTTGGACAGCAGGATCAGCGCCAGCGGCAGCAGGTCCGCCGTGAGCGCCCCGTCGTCCAGGCTACCGTCGTACAGCGCCAGCAGCAGCACGCGGCAGCCCTTGGCGGAGTATTTTTCGATCTCGGCGTCGTACTTTTTCCGGTCGGCGAAGTTTGCCAGGATCACGTCTGGCGCGCCCAGCACATAGGTCTCGTCGGCATGGAAGGACACGCCGCCGTACTTTTTGCTGGAGGAGAAGGGCAGGGTCTTTTCGGCCTTCTGCCTCATCTCGCCGGTGAAGTACTTTTTCAGGGCGGCCATGGTGTCGTTGTCGCTCTGCATGGCGTAGACATAGTCCGCCATAATCAGGCGGATATCCTCAATGACATAGCGCTTTTCATTGAGCAGCGCCACATCCTCCACGATCATCTTGTTTTCGGTCACGGTGCCGGTCTTGTCCACGCACAGGGTATCCACCCGGGCCAGCGTCTCGATGCACTCCATATCGTGCACCAGCGTTTTGCGGTTGGCCAGGCGGATAACGCCCGCCACCAGCGCGAGACTGGTCAGCAGATACAGCCCCTCGGGGATCATGCCCACGATGGAGCCGACGGTGGAGGACACCGCGGTGGGGATATCCCGGCCCAGCCAGCTGTATTCCTTGATGAACATGATGGTGCCCAGCGGGATGACGATGAAGCCGATCCATTTGATGAGACTGGTCAGCGAGCGCATCATTTCGGACTGGGGCGGGTCGTTGGCGACCTTGGCCTCCAGGGTGAGCTTCGCGGCGAAGGAATCCGCGCCCACCTGGGTCAGCCGGGCGCGGGCCATGCCGTTGATCACGAAGCTGCCGCTCATCAGCGGATCGCCGGGGCCTTTTTTGATCTCGTCGGATTCGCCGGTGATCAGCGCCTCGTTGACGTGGCACTCGCCGGAGACCACCACGGCGTCGGCATAGATTTGGTTGCCGGCGGCGAACACCACGATATCGTCCCGCACCAGCGAGGCGGTGTCCGTGGTCTGACGGGCCCCGTCGCGGATGACCACCGCCTTGGGCGTGGCCAGAATATTCAGCTGCTCCAGTTTCTTTTTGGAGCGGGTCTCCTGGATGATGCCGATGACGGTGTTGCAGATGACAACGCCCATGAAGGTGAGATTCAGCCACTGGCCCACCAGAATGATGCAGATGGCCAGGATGAAAAAGATCAGGTTGAAATAGGTAAAGGTGTTGTCCAGAACGATCTGCTTGAAGGATTTGCCGGGTGGATCCACAGGGGTGTTGGCCCAGCCGGCGTCCATGCGCTCCCGCACCTGGGCGGCGGTGAGGCCCCTCTCCGGGTCGGCCTCCGCCACTGGGACTGCCCTGCGCCGGGGCAGCTCCGGCTCGGCGATTTTCTTTTTCAGGAACGATTTTGCCAAGGTGGGTTCCTCCGTCAATTGAAGTCAAGTTATCATAGCACAAATTGCCCAAAACGTGGACGGTATATTTGTAAATTTAATAAAAAAATAAGAAACCCACGGGAAAATTGAAAAACGGGCGGCCAAAGGGGCCGCCCAAAAAATGTTCTGTTTACGGCCACGGGGTCAGCACCCTGCCGCGCTTCACCAAAAACGCCCGCTTTGCCAGACGCGCCATGGGGGTGTCGGACAGGGAATCGGAAAAAAACTCCTCCACCTCGGCCCCCGGGTATTCCGCCCGGAAGCGGCGGACTTTCTCCTCGTCGTGGCAGTTGCGCCCCTCGATCTTCCCGGTGCGCTTGTCCATGGGCGTGGCGATGAGCCGCACTCCCAGCCTCTCCGCCGCGGGGCGCACGATGAAATCCGGAGAGGCGGAGATGATGAGATCATCCTCCCGCCGCCGGGCTAGATACCAGGGCTGGATCTTATCCCAATGGCACTGCCAGAACGCCTCCAGCTCCCCGTCCACATCCGGCACCCGGCGGACGAAGGAAAAAATTTTTTCCTTCAGCCGCTTGGTGCTGGTGACGCCCAGGAGCTTGCCCGCGCCCCGCGCCAGAAAGCCGGGGATGACCGGTGCGAATGCCCCGGGATATTTTTTCAGACAGAACAGCAGAAAGCAGTAGGAACTGTCGGGGTAAAAAATGGTCTGGTCGAAATCGTAGACGTTCATCTGACGTAATAGACGTAGTGTTCCTTGCGGGGCTTCGGCGCGGGGGCTTCGGCGGCATAACCGAGAACGCAGTTGCCCACGCCCACATACTCGCCCTCCACACCCCACTTTTTCAGCAGAGCCCTGCCCTCGTCGCTGTCGAATACTTCCTTGGCCCGGTTGATCCAGCAGGAGCCCAGGCCCGCGGCGTGGGCCGCGTTCATGAGATTGCCCATCACCAGACTGCCGTCCTGCACGGCGAAGCGGGAGGAAGCCTCCGCCAGCACCACCAGCACGGTGGGCGCGCCGTAAAACGGTTCGATTTCCCTGCCCCACGCCTGGGCGTTGAGCCGGGACATCAGGGCGATATCGTCCCCGTTCTGCACGGCAACGATGATGGGGGACTGCCGGTTCATGCCGGTGGGGGCCAGCGTGCCGGCCTTCAGCACCTGTTCCAGCGCCTCGTCCGTGATCTGTTCGGGCTTATATTTTCGGATGCTGCGGCGCGTATAGAGATTTTCCAAAGCCGTCATTGTATTTTCTCCTTTCGCAGAGCTCTGGTGGCGTTGAGCACGGCCAGAATCAGCACGCCCACATCGCCGAACACCGCCAGCCACATATCCGCGATGCCCAGAGCGCCTAAAATCAGTATAACAAATTTTACAGCCAATGCAACCACGATATTTTCCTTTGCGATGCGCATGGTGCGCCGGGCGATGCGGATGGCCAGCGGCAGGCGGCGGATATCGTCGTCCATCAGCACGATGTCGGCGGCTTCGATGGCGGCGTCGGAGCCCAGCGCGCCCATGGCCACGCCCACGTCGGCCCTGGCCAGCACCGGCGCGTCGTTGACGCCGTCGCCCACGAAGGCCAGCGTCCGCCCGGGCCGGCGCTGCGCCAGCAGCGCTTCCACGGCCTCCACCTTGCCCGCGGGCATCAGTTCGGCGCGCACCTCGTCCACGCCCACTTCCCTGCCCACCGCGTCGCCCACGGCCTTCAGATCGCCGGTGAGCATCACCGTGCGGGATACACCCAGCGCCCGCAGGGCGGCCATGGCGGCGCCGGCGCCGGGTTTCAGCTTATCCGCCACCACAATGTGGCCGCAGTAAGCCCCGTCGCAGGCCAAATGCACGATGGCGCCCGCATGCTCGTCTATGGTGGGCTCCACGCCGTTGTCCCGCATCAAAGCGGCGTTTCCCGCCAACACTGCCCGGCCGCCGATGACGGCCTTCACGCCCCGGCCCGGGAGCTCCTCCACCCCGGTGACGGAGGCGGGGTCCGGCAGGTCGCGGCTGGCCTCCTTCAGCGACAGCGCGATGGGATGGTTGGAATAATACTCGGCCATGGCGGCCAGCGAGATCATCTCGTCCTCGCCCATGGTCCCGGCGCGGCACACGCCGGTGACTGCGAAGCGTCCCTGGGTGACGGTGCCGGTCTTGTCGAAGGCCACGATGTCGGCCTTGGACAGGGCCTCCAGATAGTTGGAGCCCTTGATGAGAATGCCGCTGCGGGAGGCGCCGCCGATGCCGCCGAAGAAAGTCAGCGGGACGCTGACCACCAGCGCGCAGGGGCAGGACACCACCAGAAAGATCAGCGCCCGGCGCACCCACTCGCTCCAGTCGCCGGTGATCAGCGACGGGATCAGCGCCAGCGCCGCCGCAGCGCCCACCACAACAGGAGTGTAGACGCGGGCAAAGCGGGTGATGAAATCCTCGCTGCGGCTCTTGAGTCTGGCGGAATTTTCCGCCAGCTCGATGATCCTGGACACGGTGGATTCGCCGAAGGTACTGGTGACCCTGACCTTGATGAGGCCCGTAAGGTTGATGCAGCCGGAGACGATCTTCTCCCCGGTCTGGGCGGCGCGGGGCACGGATTCGCCGGTGAGGGCGGCGGTGTCCAGCGTGGTCTCGCCCTCGATGAGCACGCCGTCCAGCGGCACCTTCTCCCCGGGCAGCACGGTGATCACCTCTCCCGGTCGTACGTCGGCGGGGTCCACCTTTTGCAGCCTGCCGTCCCGCTCCAGATTGGCGTAGTCCGGGCGAATGTCCATCAGCGCCGCGATGGAGCGGCGGGAGGAGCCCACGGCGTAATCCTCAAACAGCTCACCCACGCGGTAGAAAAGCATCACCGCCACGGCCTCGGGATATTCGCCGACGGCGAAGGCGCCGATGGAGGCCACGGCCATGAGGAAATCCTCCTCCAGCACAGCGCCGTGCAGCAGCTTTTCCGCGGCCTCCTTCAGCGTTCCGAAGCCCACCAGCAGATAGGGGATCAAAAACGTGGCCAGCCGCAGCCAGCCCTCGGTGGGCAGCAGCCAGGCCGCGGCCAACAGCGCGGCTCCGGCCAGCACGAACCATTTTTCGTTTCTGTCGGGCTCCTCGTGCTCGGCGTGCCCGGAGGCGCAGGCTTTTTCGGTCTCAACTTCCTGTACCATGGCTCAGTCCTCCCCGATGTGTTCCATGCCCTGGGCCAGGATGGAAAAAATGTGGTCGTCGTCCAGCGCGTAAAAGATGGTCTTGCCCTCCCGCCGGTACTTCACCAGCTTGTTGGCCCGCAGGATACCCAGCTGATGGGACACCGCGGACTGGCTGGCTCCCAGCAGCGCGGCCAGGTCGCACACGCACATCTCGCATTCGTACAGCGCGTACAGGATGCGGATGCGGGTGCTGTCCCCGAAGATGCGGAAAAATTCGGCCAGATCGCTCAGGGCGATCTCATCCGGCAGATGGCTGCGGGCCTCGGCCAGCGCGGCTTCGTGGATCTTTTCCTCCCCGCAGCAGAGCTCTTCATTTTTGTTCATGGCGTTCACCTCAACATATGTTCATCTGTTCATATATTATAATGACTTTCTTCTCCTGTCAACGGATATTTTGTGCGCATTAGCATAATTTATTTGTCGAAAATTATTCCTTGACATATTTTTCGACAAATGCTATGGTGAATGAAAAAGCAGGAAAGGGGCGGACGCCATGAGAGGTTCCACACTCAAGCGCATCCTCGTCGAGCAGGACGTCAGCGTCAGCGAGCTGGCGCGCCGGCTGGACCTATCGCCGCAGACCCTGTACAGCATGGTCAAGCGGGACAGTCAGAAGGTGGATTTTGACCTGATGCTGCGCATCTGCCGGGAGCTGAGCGTGCCGGTGGAGCGTTTTTCCGAGGAGGCCGGGGAGCTGCCGAATATGCCGGACGGTCGGGAATGGGGGTTGGTGCGGCATTATCGCCGGCTGGACGAGCCGGGCAGGGTCCTGACCGATCTGGTGGTGGACGCCGAGCTGCGCCGGGTGGAGGACACAGCGTCCGCCCGGGCGGACGAGACGAAGATCATCCCGCTGTACGCCACGCCCGCCGCCGCGGGCTACGCCTCCCCCGCGCTGGGGGACGATTACAGCGACTATGCCGTGCCCGCTTCCTCCCGGGCGGATTTTGCCGTGCGCATCGAGGGCGACAGCATGGAGCCGTATCTGATGAACGGTTCCGTGGCGCTGTGCCGCCGGGGCGAGATTCTGCACGATGGTGACGTGGGGCTGTTCTATGTGGACGGGGACATGAAGTGCAAGCAGTATTGCCGGGATTACGCGGGCAGCGTGCACCTGTTTTCCGCCAACCGCCGGCGCCGGGACGCGGATGTGGACATCCCCTCCTCCTCCGGGGTAACGCTGTTCTGCTTCGGCCGGGTGCTGACGGACAGGAAGATCCCCCTGCCGGAGGCGTAACGCGGGTCGCCCAATAGGACGGCGAAGCCGCCGCGCCCGAAAGGGGCGCGGCGGCTGGATTTTCAACTTTATTCCGTGGGCGCGGCGCTGGCAGCGGACGTGTGATACGCGGAATAATCCACGTTCAGATCCTTGCCCTTCCAGGTGCCGTCCAGCTTGGAGAGGGTGCGCTTGTATTCCTCGCTGTCCTTCTCATAGGGCTTGGGGCAATAGTCGTTGACGCCCGCGGTGGAGCTGACGCAGCAGGGGATGATGTCGTAGCCGTCGGTGCTGAGGGCGCCGTCGGCGGACTTGGTGACCTTCACCTGCACGATGGCGGTGTCCCGGTCCCGGGGGGCGGTATTGCCGCCGAAGGAGAAATTGCCCATGCTGTACAGGATGATGCCGCCGTCGTACGCCTCAATTTTCTGGAGCACATGGGGGTGGCTGCCGTAGACGATGTTCGCCCCGGCGTCGATGGCGGCGTGGGCCGCGGCGGTCTGGTCGGCAGTGACCTGATACGAGCCCTCCACGCCCCAGTGGAGCGCGCAGACGATATATTCCGCGCCCTGCTGCTTCAGGCTCTCAACGCCTTTGGTGACCAGATCGGCTGTAGGCACCAGCCCGTTGAACAGGCAGTAGAAGCCCACCTTTACGCCGTCCATGTCGTAGAGATAGGTCTCGTTCTCCCCGGCGTGGGCCACGCCCACGGCGTCCAGCGCGGCCTCGGTGTCGGTGATGCCGGCCTCGCCAAAGTCGTGGCGGTGGTTGTTGGCGGTGGTGACGAAATCCACGTCCCCGTCCACCAGAATTTTGGCAAAGGAGGTGGGCGCCAGAAAATAGAAGGTGCCGTCGGAGGTCATGCTGCGGTTGGAGAAGCTGCACTCCAGATTGGCCACCGTGAGATCGTCGGCCTTGAAGTACTGCACCGTATTCTTAAAGGGATAGCTGGTATCCCCCTTCATCCTGTTCTCGAAATCGTTGTTGTACTGGCTGGAGGCCAGGGTGCAGTCCCCGACGAAAGACAGCGTGTAGGTGGTGGGCGCGGGGGTCGGAGAGGGCGTGGGTACAGGCGTGGCCTCCGCCGCGGGGGGAGCCGATTGCTCCGCCGGGGAAACGCCCATGCGCAGCGCCGCCGTGGCCGCCAGTGCCACCGTCAGCGCCCCCAACAGAATGCCGCCCAGGATTCTCCAAGCCAGTTTTTTCTTCATTCCCGCACCTCGACTAAAAATTCAGTAGCTATTATTATACTGAGTCCGGCTCTCCGGCGCAAGCCGTACTTGTAGAATTTTCACCTTTGCTGTAAAATAAGGCAAATCTGAAGCAGAAAGGCGCAAACAAGATGGAAAGACCCTTCGCTTTTGTCACCGTCACGGCCAAAGCCGAACGCTCCCTGCGTGATCGCCACCCCTGGGTATACGGCGAGGAGATTCTTGCGGCGAGCGGGCCGTATGAGAACGGAGACATCGTGGATGTGCGCTCCCAGGGCGGCAAATGGCTGGGCGCGGGCTTTATCAACGACCACTCCAAGATCCGGGTGCGGCTGCTGTCCCGCAACCCTAACGACCGCTATGACGACGCCTTTTTCGCCCGCCGGGTGCGCTATGCCGCGGATTACCGCGCCCAGATCATGGGCGGGGATTTTGCCGACTGCCGGCTGGTATTCGGCGAGGCCGACGGCCTGCCGGGGCTCACCGTGGACCGCTTTGAAAACGTGCTGGTGACCCAGTGCCTGTGTCTGGGCATGGAGCGGCGGATGGAGTTCATCATCGCGGAGCTGCTCCGTACACTGTATGCCAAAAGCGCGGAAATATCCGCCGTCTACCGGCGCAACGACGTCGCGACCCGGGAAAAGGAGGGGCTGGCCCAGGAAAAGGGCTTCGCCTACGGTGCGGGGGACGGCCATGTCCGCATCACGGAAAACGGCGTGCGGTACGACGTAGACTATATCAACGGGCAAAAAACCGGCTTCTTCCTGGACCAGAAATATAACCGGGCCGCGGTGGCGCGGCTGGCCGGGGGGCGCCGGGTACTGGATCTTTTCACCCACACCGGGGCCTTCGGGCTCAACTGCGCTCTGGCCGGGGCGGAAAAGGTGGTCTCGGTGGACGTCTCCGCCGACGCGCTGGAATGCGCGGCCCGCAACGCCGCGCTCAACGGGCTTTCGGTGGAATACCGGCAGGCGGACGTGTTCGAGTTGCTGACCCGGCTGGCGGCGGAAAAGTGCCGGGATTACGACCTCATCATCCTCGACCCCCCGGCCTTCACCAAAAGCGGCGCCACGCTGAAATCCGCCGTCCGCGGCTATAAGGAAATCAACCTCAAGGCCATGAAGCTGCTGCCCCGCGGCGGCTTTCTGGCCACCTGCTCCTGCTCCCACTTCATGACCGACGAGCTTTTCCGCAGGATGCTCTCCGACGCGGCCCGGGACGCGGATGTGTCGCTGAAACAGATCGAGGCGCGCCAGCAGGGCCCCGACCACCCCATCGCCTGGGACGTGCCGGAGACGGATTATCTGAA
>DAOPXW010000057.1:1935-12381 GCA_035352555.1 Oscillospiraceae bacterium | reverse complement strand
CGCCGTATTTTTATTCCCCGTCTCCGGTCTTGAAGCTCACGATCTCCACCGGGGTGGGCGCTTTCTTCTGCTGAGCTTTCAGCAAAATCTTGCACACCACCCCGCCCACGCCCAGAAACACGAAGGAGAACAGGATGTTGGCGCTCTGGGGAAAACCGGCCAGCGCGCCCAGCCCGTAGCCCACGAAAAAGAAGGCCAGCGGCAGCAGATAGATGGCCACCATGGCCTTGAAGACGCTGCCGGAATCGGTCTCCACCACGACCTGCTGGCCGGGGTGCGCCCCGATGGTGTTTTTCGCCTTGGTCTTGATGGTGTTTTCGTACATGCAGGCCTCGCATTTGGAGCAGTCCCCGCCGCACATGGCGGCCCGCTCCACCACCACGTCGGCTGTGCCGTCGCCGTTCAAGGCGGTGACGATGGCTTTTTGCAGCATGGCAAAGCCCTCCTTAGTCCTGATTGAATTCTCTGAGCTCCAGCCCCTTGTTTTTCTGCTCCGCCCAGCGGACGCACCAGTCCGCGGTGAACAGCAGCAGGTTGCTGCCCTTGAAATCCTGCACCCATTTGGTGTCGCTGGTGAGGTTGAGGCTTCGGGGGTCGACGGTCTGATCGGCGAGCCAGCGAATCTCGGAATAGGGCAGGTCCCGGCGGCGGATGTCCACGCCGTACTCGGTCTTCAGCCGGTATTCCAGCACCTCCAGCTGCAGCACGCCCACCACGCCCACCACGATCTCCTCCATCACCGTGCCCGGTTCGTGGAAGATCTGGATGGCGCCCTCCTGGGCGATCTGCTCGATGCCCTTTTCAAACTGTTTGCGCTTCATGGTGTCGATGCGCTCGATGGCGGAAAAATGCTCCGGGGCGAAGGTGGGGATGCCCTCGTACTGTACGTTCATGCCCTTCTCGCAGATGGTGTCGCCAATGGAAAAAATGCCGGGGTCGAACACGCCGATGATGTCCCCGGCGTAGGCCTCGTCGATGATGGAGCGGTCGTCGGCCATGAGCTGCTGGGGCTGAGCCAGGCGCAGGGCCTTGCCCGCCCGCACGTGGTAATATTCCCTGTCGCGCTCGAACCGGCCGGAGCAGATGCGCATGAAGGCGATGCGGTCCCGGTGGGCCTTGTTCATGTTGGCCTGGATTTTGAAGACGAAGGCCGAAAAACGGGGGTCGAAGGGATCGATAACGTCCTCGCCGGAAGACCGGGGCAGGGGCGGCATGGTCATGCGCAGAAAGCTCTTCAGAAACGGCTCCACGCCGAAGTTGTTCAGCGCCGACCCAAAGAACACGGGGGAGAGCTTTCCCGCCCGCACGGCGTCCATGTCGAAATCGTAGCCTGCGCCGTCCAGCAGCTCAATATCGTCGCTGAGCGGCCTGCGCAGCTTCTCGCCGATGAGGGAATCCAGCTTCTCCGTGTCGTCCAGCGCGCATTCGATGGGTTCGATGCGGTTCTGGCCCCGGTGGAATTCGGTGAAGGCCAGGATCTCCCTTTTCTCCCGGTCGTACACGCCCTTGAAATCATGGCCGCAGCCGATGGGCCAGTTCATGGGATAGGTGCCGATGCCGAACTCGCGCTCCAGCTCCTCCATCAGCTCGTAGGGGCTCCGGGCCTCCCGGTCCAGCTTGTTGATAAAGGTAAAGATGGGGATGTGCCGCATGGCGCAGATGCGGAACAGTTTCCGCGTCTGGGGCTCGATGCCCTTGGCGGCGTCGATGACCATCACGGCGGAATCCGCCGCCATCAGGGTGCGGTAGGTGTCCTCGGAGAAGTCCTGATGGCCCGGGGTGTCCAGAATGTTGATGCAAAAGCCGTCGTACTCGAATTGCATCACGGAGGAGGTGATGGAGATGCCGCGCTGTTTTTCCAGCTCCATCCAGTCCGAAACGGCGTGGCGCGCCGTGGCCTTTCCCTTCACCGAGCCGGCCAGCTGGATGGCTCCGCCGTAGAGCAGCAGCTTTTCCGTCAGAGTGGTCTTGCCGGCGTCCGGGTGGGAGATGATGGCGAAGGTGCGCCGCCGCTGTATTTCCTGTATCGTGTCCATAAAATGACGTCCTTTAATGAGATTGTTTCACAAATGCCTACTATATCATAACCAAAGCGCTCCCGTAAAGCGCCGTATGAAATTTTTCCCGCCCCCGATTTTCAGGGGCGGGAAAAGCTCAGTCCTTTTTGGGCTGCCGGAGATAATCGGTGTAGTCCCTGTCAAACTTTTTCTCCCCGGGCGTGAGATCAAGCCCGATGGTGCCGCCGGGGTTCATGGTGTAGCCGGGGTCGAAGTAGTCCTTCAGGACCCGGAATACGCCGTATTCCTTCTCGCCCACATAGCCCTCCAGCCAGGGGGCGAACATCTTGCCGATGCCGTGGTGGTGGCTGACGGCCGCGCCGGAGCGCTGGATCGCGTCCAGAATGGTGGCGTGGTAGGCACGGAAGGCCTCCTCGTCCTGCATCCTGGTGAGGAAGATAAAGTACAGGTTCGCGCCCTGGGGGTAGCAGTGGGATAGATGCGTGGTGACGACGGTGTTGGGCAGGGCGTGACACACCCTGCGCACGTCGGCGTGGACCTGCTCCATGTTGGACCAGTTGACGGTGCACTCCAGCGTGTCCGTGACCACGCCGAAGTCCATCAGCGTGTCCCGGAGATAGGGGTCGTTGAAGCGGCCCTTTTCCCAGCTGCGGCAGACGTAGCCCGTGAGGGGCACGGCCTTGTACTTCAGGGCGATGCGGGCGATCTTGGCCGCCACGTTGCGGGAATAGCCCAGCTCGCCGTCGGTGAAGCCCAGGAACATGCACCGCTCCATATCCGCGAAGCCCAGCTTGCCCAGCAGGGGAGCGAGGGGCGTATCGTCCACATTGTAGAGCTTCATCATCATGCTGGTCTCCTCGGGGTCGGACAGGCGGAACACGGAGGAGAAGCCGCACTCGCACTGCATCATCTCCCGGGCGGCCTTCATGGCCACGTCCCAGCTTTTGAACATATAGGAGAAGCGGCGGCGGTTCTGGGGCATGAAGCGGAACACCCGCAGGGTGACCTCGGTGAGCACGCCGAAGGTGCCCTCGGAGCCCATCATGATCTGGTTGAGATTGGGGCCGGTGGCCTCCCGGGGGTAGTGGCTGGTCCGGATGACGCCGACGGGCGTGGCGTAGCGCTGGGACAGCACGATGTCGGCGATGGTGCCGTAATAGGTGCTGTTCTGGCCCGCGCCCCGGGTGACCACCCAGCCGCCCACGCTGGAATACTCAAAGGACTGGGGGAAGTGGCCGCAGGTGTAGGGGCGCCTGGCGCCGAAAAGCGCGGGGGCGCGGTTGAGCGCGTCCTCCAGCGCGGGGCCGGACAGACCGGCCTGCACGGTGATGGTCTGGTCGATCTCGTTGAAGGAGATCACCTTGTTGAAGCGCTTGCGCATATCCAGCGTGACGCCGCCCTTCACGGGCTCCACGCCCCGGGTGACGCTGCTGCCCCCGCCGTAGACGTACAGCGGGATCCCGTGTGCCGCGACGTAGGACACGATCTGCTCCACCTGTTCGGCGGTGTCGGGATAGACGACGGCGTCCGGCACGCTGTCCACCCGCTTGTGACGCAGCCGCAGCAGGTCGTAGGCGGTATTGCCGTAGGCCACGCTGAGGCGGTCATAGTCCGCGGTGGAGACGTAGGCGTCCCCCACGACGGCCTTCAGGGCGGCAATGTGTTCTTCCGCCAGCTTCACCGGGTGGCCGGAGAGGGCCACCTTGTCAAAGCCGATATCGTCGCTGTACTGACGGAAATCGTCGTCCGTCAGCTTGAAAACGGATTTCATCATGGCGTAGAGAGATTCCTTGGGGTACTTGAAGAAGGTCGGGTCGCCCCAGCGAAAGATGGAGCGGTAGCTGCCTTCGGGGGCCGGGGTGAGGACCCAGTCGGGCTCGAAGCCCTTGTACGGTTTGCTCATGGCGGTTATCTCCTTTTGTAAATGTCGTTGAGGCTTCTGTAAATGGGCCGCAGCTTGCGATAGATGCGGCTGTAGGCACGATCATAGATCTCCATGTAGACGTCGTGGCTGCCGCTGTCGGGCAGAAAGACCCGCTCCTCGTGCACCATGGCCGCCGCCGCTTCCTCGAAGGAGACAAATTCGCCCAGCGCCACGAAGGCCGCCATGGACGAGCCCACGGCGCAGGCCTCGTGGGTCTGGATGCGCTTCACCGGCAGACCGAACACGTCCGCCGTGATGCGGCACACCGTGTCGCTTTTCGCGCCGCCGCCGGAGACGAACAGCTCCCGGACCCTCAGCCCCGAGCGCTTTTCCATGATGTGCAGTGCCTGGTACAGCTCCAGATTGATGCCCTCGATGATGGCGCGGTACATGTGGTAGCGCCCGTGGAAATCCGCGTAGCCCACGATGGCGCCCATGGAATCCGGCTTGAGGATGCCCGGCGTCCAGTAGGGCTGCAGCAGCAGCCCGTCGGAGCCGGGAGGGATGTCCTCGATGGCCTGATCCAGCAGCTGCTCCGGCGCGCAGCCCCGGGCCTGGGCCTCCATCACCTCCGCAGCGGCGAACTCCCGCACGAACCAGCTCAGCATCCAGAAGCCGCGGTAGATCTCGATCTCGGGGTTGTACATATCGTTAATGACGGCGGGGTAGGCTGGCAGAAATTTCTGGGGTTCAAAATATTTTTTCACGGCCAGCTGGATGGTGGCGGTGGTGCCGAAGGAGATGGACGCCTTGTCCGGCGTCAGCACCGACAGGCCCAGCGTCTCGCAGCCCTTGTCCGAACCGGTGGAAATCAGCGGCAGTCCCGCGGGCACGCCGGTGAGCGCGGCAAAATCCGCCGTGATCTTTCCCACCGTGTTGCCCGAGGGGATCAGCCGGCACAGCTTCTCCTCCGGGATGTCGCAGAAGCAGCGGGTGAGATCCTTCTTGCCCATCCAGCGGCGGTTCTTGTAATCAAAGGGGACGTGGCCGATCATGTTGGCCGGGGTGTCGGCCAGCACGCCGGTGAGCTTATAGTTGAGGTAGGTGGGCAGCATCACGAACTTGGCCGTGTTTTTCCACAGCTCCGGCTCGTTCTGCATGATCCAGTTGCCCGGGGAGGACTCATACAAAATGCGGGTGGCGGCCCCCATGCCGATGAGATTGAACAGGGCCTGCTTCCAGCCGGGGTAGGGGGCGTTGAAGCCGGCCTTGCGCTTGTCCAGCCATAAGATCACGTCCCGCACAGGGCGGTTGTCCTTGTCCAGGCACAGCACGGTGTCCCGGATGGTGGTCAGCGTCACGGCGGAGATCCGGGGCAGCTTGTCCGGGTTCCGGCCGCACAGCGCCCGCCCGGTGCGGCACAGGCAATCGAAATAAAAGTCCGGCGCCTGCTCGGCCCAGCCGGGATTTTTGGAAAAATACGGCTCGGCGTATTTTTCCTGGACCACATCGGCAATATTCCCCCGCTTGTCCACCAGCAGCGCCCGGGCGCTCTGGGTGCCCACGTCGAAGGTCAGTATCAGAGGATCGTTCATGGTTGTTCCTCCAAACCCCATTTTAGTCTGTCACTGGTCATTATAACATCCACGCCCAGATCCAACACGTTTTTTATCACAATGTCGCCCCGGCCCAGGCGGTCCGTCAGGGTGACGGCATTGACGGCGCGCATCACGTCGAAAATACGCGCCTTGGGAATGTCGGCGGACACCCGCACGGGCGCCACCGGGCAGTCGGGGAAAACGGTGCGCACCGTGGTGCAGAGGGTGCGCCTGGGGGCGGTGAGCTCCGACGCGGCGAAGTCGTAGCCGCGCCTGCAGGTGTTGCCGGTGATGGTCAGCGTACCGTCCGGGGCCTTCTCCGCGCGGATGGCGCAGCCCCGGGGGCAGACGATGCAGGTCAACTCCATTATTCGCCCACCTCCAGTTCAAACGCGCACCCGGAGTCGGCACAGAGCCGCAGGGCGTCCATGTCCAGCTCCAGCGTCTCCATCTCCGGGGGCCGCAGATGGTCGTAGCGTCTGGAAAAGACCTCACGGCCGTCCACGGTGAGCCGCAGGCGGCAGCTGCCCAGCTCCTCCCGGGAGCGGAAATAAAACTTTGTGCGGGAATTGTCCTCGGCCAGATTCAGCAGCCGCGGCACCAGATAGCCGAAGCGCTCCGACACGCCCAGCGGGATGCACATACGGCTGCCGCCGGCGTACCGGGCGGCGCTTTCCCCGGCCTTTTCCCCGCTCTCGGACACATAGTCCACCAGATCGTTGACGTGCAGCGCGTTGCCGCAGCAAAACACGCCGGGCACACTGGTCATCAGCTGCCCGTCGCACAGGGGGCCCCGGCTGCCGGTTTTGTCCAGCGCCACGCCCAGCGACTCCGCCAGCTCGTTTTCCGGGATGAGCCCCACGGATACGATGAGCCCGTCGCAGCTCAGGCGCTGCTTCGTACCGGGGATGGGGTTCATGGCCCCGTCCACGGCGCATACCTCCACGCCCGTGAGGCGGTCGGCCCCGAACACCCGGGTGACGGTGTGGGAGAGATACAGAGGGATGCCGTAATCCTCCAGGCACTGATGGATATTGCGCCGCAGGCCGGAGGGGGTGGGCTTGGCCTCGTACACGCCCAGAACCTCGGCACCCTCCAGCGTCAGCCGCCGGGCCATGATGAGCCCGATATCGCCGGAGCCGAGAATGACGCAGCGTTTGGCGGGCAGCAGCCCCAGAAGGTTGACGTAGTGCTGGGCCGTGCCGGCGGTGAATACCCCGGCGGGGCGGGTGCCGTGGATGGCCACCTGCCTGGCCGTCCGCTCCCGACAGCCGGTGGCGAGCACCAGCGAGCGGGCCGTGCGGGTCCTGACGCCCTCCCGGTTCACGGTGGTGACGGCGAAAGCGCCGTCGGGCAAGATCGACGCCCGGGTCACAAAGGTCAGGGTCAGCGCCGGGATGCCCAGCGCGAAAAATTTGTCCATGAAGCGTTCCGCATATTCCGGCCCGGACAGCTTCTCGCCGAAGCGCTGCAGGCCGAAGCCGTCGTGGATGCACTGCTTCAGCATCCCGCCGAGCCTCGCCTCCCGCTCGATGAGCAGCGCTGCCGCGCCGTGCTCTCTGGCGGAGATGGCCGCGGCCAGCCCCGCGGGGCCGCCGCCGATGACGATCACATCGTAGTCTGTCATATGCGCCTCCTCACTTGGTCCTGCCCGACACTACCGGCGAGGCGGACGAGGATTTTTTGACGTCGGCGGCGTCCGTGCCCAGAAATTCCGCGATGATCTCCGTCACCAGCGGGGAGCAGAAGCCGCCCTGACAGCGGCCCATGCCGGGCCGCACCCGCTTTTTCACGCCGTCCAGCGTGGGCACGCAGATGGGGGCGCGCAGGGCGTCCAGGATCTCGCCCCGGCTGATCTCCTCGCAGCGGCACACCACCACGCCGTAATCCGGGTTTTGGCGGATCAGCGCGCCGCGCGCCCCGTCGTCCATCTTCCGCAGGGCGGGGATGCCCCGCCGGACGGGGTCGAAGGCGGGATTTTTCAGCACCGGCCCGCCCTCCCGCAGGATGTCCACGGCCATTTCCGCCACGTCCTGCGCCACGGCGGGGGCGGTGGTCAGCCCCGGGGACTGGATGCCCGCGCAGTGGATGAGATTGGCTGTTTTTCGCCCGCGCTCGATGATGAAATCCTCCTCGAAGGTGGCGGCGCGCACGCCGGTGAAATAGGTGATGATGTCGCTTTTGGACAGGCCGGGCATCGTGATGCGCTGCTTTTTGAACACCGCCTCGATGCTCTCCGGGTCGGTGGCGTAATTTTCCTTTTCCCAGGTCTCCACCGCGTTGGGCCCCACCAGCAGATTGTCGTCCACCGTGTGCAGCACGCCGCCGCCCTTGGTGTGGGTGCGCCGCCCCTGCAGCAGCTTCACGGAGGCGATGGCGTCGAAATAGGCCCCGGCCTTGCGGTCGAGGATGGAGTTGGTGCCCCGGCGGGGGTGGATGGAGTAAAACCGGTCCCCCGCCATTTTGGCGATCTCTTCGGCAAAGACGCCGGCGGCGTTGATCACCAGCCGGGGATACAGCGTGCCCCGATTGGTGGTCACGGAGGTGATGCGCCCGCCCGCCTCGGCCATGCCGGTCACGGCGGTCTCCAGACTGACCCGCGCGCCGTTTCGCACCGCGTTTTCCGCGAAGGCGATGGTCAGCCCATAGGGGCACACGCAGCCGGAGGAGGGGTTGGAGATGGCGAAGCGGAAGTCGGGATTCAGCCCCGGCGCCAGCTCATGCAGCTTTTTGCCGGACACGATGCGGGTGTCGGAAATGCCGTCGATAAAGCGGCGGCGCAGACAGTAGGCCGCCACCGCGGGGCGCAGAAAGCCCTGCCGGAAGCAGACGTACTGCCCCGGCCGGGTGAAGGGCACGTCCAGCTCCCGACAGAGCCGGGGGTACATCGCGTTGCCCCGGCGGATGTATTTGTGCTTCAGCGAGCCCCGGCCCAGGTCGATGCCGGGATGGATCTCGCCGTCGTTGCGGCCGGAGGCGCCCAGCGCCAGGTCGGCTTCCTTATCCACCAGGATCACGTCCAGCTTCCAGCGGGTGAGCTCCCGGGCGATGGACGCGCCGGAGACGCCGCCGCCGATAATCAGCACGTCGGGCCGCAGCCCGTCCAGCGAGGCGTCGCAAACCGCGGGCAGACGCATGGGGGCGTCCGCGCCGCCGGTGAAGGCGATGTCGTTCACCACATGGCGCTTTGAATGGGGCTTCGCGCACATCTGACAGGCGCGGATCACGTCGCCCCAGTCGGAGAGCGCGCCGCGCACCACGATACAGCCGTCCTCCGCGCCGGCGGTCACCCGCCCGCCGAAGGCCCGGCGCAGTTTTCTGTTAAGCAGGGAGAGGGTCATGCTCCGCCTCCAATTTTCAAGTCGGCCAGCTGGCCGACTACTTACCCTCAGTATAGGCCGGCGGACGCGGAAAGTCAACGGGAATTATTATTTTGACAAGCGGGGGCGGGCGCGATAAAATACGGAATCATCACATTATGTTGGGAGAACGCCATGGCCGCACCGAGAAAGGACAATGTCCGGGAAAAAATTATGGACGCCGCGGAAACGCTGCTGCAGACCGACAATCTGTCCGACATCACGCTGGCGGAGATCGCGGCGCTGGCCGGCGTGTCCAAGGGGACGCTGTATTATCACTACAAGGACAAGACCGAAATCCTGTTCGACCTCACCGACCGCTATCTGGACAAGCAGTGGGACGAGCTTGTCAGCTGGACGGAGAACAAGGAGAAGGACACCTCCATCCACCGGCTGGTGAAATACGTGGTGGAGCGCAACGTGGCCTCTGCCGGCATCCGGCTGCACCTGCTGAACGCGGCCATGCTGGGCGACGAAGAGACGCGCCGCAAGCTCATCGACCGCTACAGCCAGTTCGAGACGCTGATCTCCCAGAAGATCGCCGAGCGCACCGACGCGGTTGGGGCCGATTATCTGACCTGGCTGATCCTGCTGGCCTCGGACGGGCTGATCGTGCAGAAGGCCATCCGCAACGACCGCTTCGACACGGAGGAATTCATCCGCCAGAGCGCGGCGTATCTCCGGCAGGCCGACAGGGGAGAAAAATGAAAACAACCGCCGCGCTCCTTTCAGAGCGCGGCGGTTGAGTTTCTGTCCGGGGGCCATCAACGGCCGTAGCCGCGGCCGCTCCGGGTGGCGGAGCTTACGGAGTCGGGCGTCTGCGCGGCGGAGCGCGAGGCACTGCCGGACTGGCTGCCCTCGGCCCCGGCGGCGGAATCGGACGTGCCGAGGGTGCCCGACTGCACCGCGCCGCCGAGGGCGTCGTACACGGCGTTGATGAGGCCCTGGGAGGAATAGGTGGCGCCGGAAACGCTGTCCACGTCCAGCGACTGCCGGGAGACGATGTCGTCCAGCAAGGCTTCCGCCCGACTGAAATAGTTGGCGGTGTCGCTCTCGCCGACCACCTCGATATCGGTGACCGCCCCGCCGGAGACCGTCACCGATACGGTGATGGTGCTCTTGTACCCCTGAGCGGAGCCCTCGTAGACGCCGTCAGCGAGCACCGCGCCGGAGAAGTCCGACACGGACTGCAGGGAGCTGCCGTCGCCGTCGGCGCCGGCGGAATAGGAGGCGGCGGAATCGGACACGTCCGCCGCGCCCCCGCCGGAGAAGAGCAGGATGCCGGTGCTGCACACATGCAGCACCAGCACGGCCATGATGGCTGCGGTCAGCGCCCGGTGCAGCGGCATCCACCATTTCTTCAGCCGCCGGCGGAAGGCGTAGGTCAGCCCCAGCAGAACGCCGATAAAGAGGCATGCGGTGCCCCAGTTGAGGGTGAAAAGCTGGCTGCCCAGCCGGACGTCCGCGATCCCGCTGCCGGCGGTGTTGCCGGCCAGAATCCCGTGGGCCAGACCCGCGATGAGCAGGATCACGCCGAAAGGGACGTGACATTTGGCAAAGAACCGGTTCAGGGCCTTGCTGCCCGAAATGCGGGCAATGAATTTCAG
>DAOPXW010000057.1:0-1835 GCA_035352555.1 Oscillospiraceae bacterium | reverse complement strand
ATCATCCACACGGAGCAGACGCCGTGACTGAAGCACTCGTAGACGGCGGAGAGCACGGCGCAGCCCAGCGCGGCCAGCAGATAGCGCTTGAGATCAGCAGCCGATATAGACAATGTCGCTCACCTTCCTTTCCTTGATGGCGGTGCCGTTGGTAGTGGGATTGTTGATTACCTGACCGTTGAAGTACAGGGTGGAGGAGCCGCCGCCGTCCAGATTGTAGGCGGTGGTCACGCCCAGGGACTGCAGATATCCCGCCAGCTCGTACAAGGACAGGCCCGTGCTCTCGCTGGTGCGGCCGTCGGCCACCACCATCACATAGTGCAGCGGGGAGATCTCGCCGATGGCGGTGCGGGGGTTGGTGGTTTTGGCCCGGTCCACCTCCTCGTCCGCCGTCACGGTGACCGTCCCGCCGGACACCAGCCCGGGGCCGAAGGAGAACACCTGCTGCGCGCCGTTTTTCAGCAGCGTCTCAGCGGAGACGTCGCCCTCAGAGATGATCTCGAAGGTCCCGTCGGCATAGACCACCAGATCCTGCTGGTCGTCCCCGGCGGAGGTGCTGCGGTACAGCACACCGTTGCGGATGACATAGCCCGCGGTGCGCCCGCCGTAATAGTCGCCGTTGACGGCGATGATGGCGTCGTTGTCCGCCGCGATGGCGGAGGTGTCCGCGGTGATGTTGCGCCCGCAGGCGGCGCCGGCCAGCGCGGTCTGGAGATAGGAAGCGTCCGACAGCACGATGTCCGCCGTGTAGACGGTGGTGTCGTCCAGCCGGGAGGTGGTCAGGGTGACGGTGATGTTGCCGTCGCTGTAGCAGCTGTCGGTGGATACCACACCCTGGCTGGACCCGGTGGAGGCGGCTGTGGAGGATGCGGTGGAAGTGCCGCCCTGCGCGGCGTAGGTGCGGGGGATGATGAAGGCGTCCAGCAACACGTAGGCCGTAAAGCACAGCAGCAGCACCGCGTAGGCCGCGGAGAAGAACTTGGAGGCAAAGAATCGTTTCACTGTATCGCTCCCTTGTGGGCAGGTTTTTTGAAGATGAGGAATTTTTGCGCGAAGTAGCTTAGGGTGAAGAAGGTGAGCTCGGTCACCAGCTTGCCCGCGAAACGGTTCACGCCCAGCCCGTTGACCAGCCAGCTCAAAAGCAGGGTATTGCCCGCCAGAATGCACCCGGCCAGCAGAAAATACTGGGCCCCGGTGCGCAGGGCGGAGGCGTCGCTTCTGAACACCAGCTTTTTGTTCATTGTGAAGTTCACCGCGGCGGACACCAGCCGGGCTGTGACGTTGGACAGCGGCACGCTGGCCGCACCCAGTCCTGCCGTGAGCAGCACCAGCAGGCTGTAGAGACCGTAGTCCACGGCGAAGCCCGTCAGCGACGAGGCGGCGAATTTGAAGATCTCACCGTAGATCAGAAAAGAATCCCGCAGCACATGAAAATGGGAATGGGCGTTGCCGTCGATATACATGGTCCCGATGGCCGTCTCCCGGATGGGCACGCCCATGCGGGCGCAGGAGAGCAGCATATTCATTTCATATTCGTAGCGCTCGCCGCTCACGGTCAGCAGATAGGGGATCAGCGCGGCGCCGAAGCCCCGCAGGCCCGTCTGGGTATCGGACACGAACACGCCGGTGGAGGCCTTGAACACCCTGCGCGTCAGTTCATTGCCGAAGCGGCTGCGGGCGGGCACCTTGCCGGAAAAGGCCCGGCAGCCCAGACACAGCGCCTGGGGGTGCGTTTCGGCGTCCCGGGCCACGCGCAGGGCGTCGGCGGTGGCGTGCTGGCCGTCGGCGTCCACCGTGACCACCACACAGGCGGGGCAGGTCTCCGCGATGTAGCG
>DAOPXW010000056.1:0-12409 GCA_035352555.1 Oscillospiraceae bacterium | reverse complement strand
AAAAGAGGACCGCCTATGGCGGTCCTCTTTTTTGGCGGAGAGAAAGGGATTCGAACCCTTGCGTGGGAGTGACCCACCTACCGGTTTTCAAGACCGGACCCTTCAACCACTTGGGTATCTCTCCCTATCGGGAACTGAAAACCGCCGCGAACCCAATCGTTCGCGGCGGCGTGGCGCAGAAGGAGAGATTTGAACTCTCGCGGTGCTCATCACACCCTACTCCCTTAGCAGGGGAGCCCCTTCGGCCTCTTGGGTACTTCTGCAAGCCGAAATAACATCGATTCTGTCAGCCTGAATATCTTAGCATAGCAAATAGCCTATGTCAAGAAATTTTGCCGCTCTTTTTCACCGTTGAATCCGCTTGCGGCGGTGTGTTATACTGATGGAAATTGCAAATTCGGAGGCGCGGGATGGAATTTACCAAAATGCAGGGAGCCGGAAACGACTTCATCGTGATCGACAACAGAGACGGGAGCCTTTCCGGCGAAATGCTGTCCCGGCTTGCGGCGAGGCTTTGCACCAGGCGGCTCTCCATCGGCGCCGACGGGCTGATGGCGGTCTCCCCCGCCCGGCACGGCGGCGATTTTGCCATGCTGTTCTACAATGCCGACGGCTCTCTGGGCGAGATGTGCGGCAACGGGGCGCGCTGCATCTGCCGCTACGGCTGCGAGCACGGTCTGGCCGGTGATATCCAGCGGGTGGAGACCACCGCGGGGCTGGTCACCGGCCGGCGCATCGACCGGCGGACGTATCAGGTACGCCTCAACGACCCCAGCGTGCTGACGCTGGAGCACCCCGTCCGCTATCACGGCAAGGACTACGCCGCGTCCTACGTGGAGCTGGGGGACCCCGGGCTGCCTCACTGCGTGGTGCGCTTTGACGGCTGGGACGCGCTGGAGACGGACGAGCTGCGCAAAATGGGGCAAACCCTGCGCCGCGATCCCGCTTTTCCCAAGGGCGCCAACGTGACCTTTGTGAAGGTACTGGGCCCGGACGCTTTGAAGGCCGTGACCTTTGAGCGCGGCGTGGAGGATTTCACGCTGGCCTGCGGCACGGGCTGCGGGGCCACCGTGGCCGCCCTGACGCTGCTGGGCGCCGTCTCGGGGCGGGATGTGAAGATCGCCATGCCCGGCGGCGAGCTCGCCGTCACCGTCACGCCGGAGGGCGGCTCGGCGCGGGATATCCTGCTCACCGGGCCCACCAACACGGTGTGCAGCGGCGAGGTGCTGGACGAAGAGCTCGGATAAGGCGAGAGAGCGGCTGACCGCCGCTCTCTTCTTTATTTCGCTCTGCCGTACATTTTCGTGTATTCCAGCAGCTTTTCGGCCAGCGCGGGGCTGCATTCGCCCGGCAGCAGCCGCCATCGCCAGTTTCCCTCCACCGTGCCCGGGCTGTTGGTGCGGCACGACCCGGGTTTTTCCAGCAGGTCCTGCATCTGGGCAATATACAGCTTCGCCGGGGAGGCCATGCCGCCCCGCAGCAGGCCCCAGCACCAGCCCTCCCCGCCGTTGACGGCGAGGTATTTTTTTGCGAAATCCCGCTCCCCGGGGCCGATATCCTCCAGCCAGCCGAGAATGGTGTTATTGTCGTGGGTACCCGCGTAACAGACGCAGTTGGGTTCGTACTTGTGGGGCAGGTAATCCGACGAGCCGTCGGGCGCGAAGGCGAATTCCAGCACCTTCATGCCGGGCAGGCCCGTCTTGCGAATGAGCCGGCCCACATCCGGGGTTAGGATGCCCAGGTCCTCGGCAATGAATTCCACGCCGGGAAACCAGCCCTGCAGCGCCGAGACCAGCGCCTCTCCGGGGCCAGCGCGCCACCGGCCGTTGATTGCGGTGGCCTGCCCGAAGGGCACCGCCCAAAAACTGGCGAAAGCGCGGAAATGGTCGATGCGGATCACGTCGTACAGCGCCCTCGCGCCGTCGATGCGGCGGATCCACCAGCCCCAGCCGTCCGCGCGGATGCGCTCCCAGTCGTACAGCGGATTGCCCCAGAGCTGCCCCTCCGCGCAGAAATAATCCGGCGGCACGCCGGCCACGTCGATGGGCCGGCAGCGCGCGTCAAGCTCGAAAAACCAGGGCTCCGTCCACACGTCCGCGGAATCGGCGTCCACATAGATGGGCACGTCGCCGATGATCTGCACGCCGTTTTCGCGGGCATAGTCCCGCAGCGCCCGCCACTGGCGGTAAAACAGGAATTGCAGGAATTCCTGATAGGCGATCTCCTCGCGGTTCTCCAGCTCCTGAGCGGCCACTGCGTCGCTTCTGCGGGCTTTCAGTTCCTCCGGCCAGTCGTACCAGGGCTTTCCGCCAAAGCGGGTCTTGAGCGCAAGGTAGAGGGCAAATCCGCGAAGCCAGCCGGTCCGGGCGCAAAACTGCTCCAGTTGGGCGGCGTACCGCTCCCGGCCGTTTTCAAAAGCCCGGCGCAGCAGCGCTTCCCTGCCGGCATGAACTGCCGCGCGGTCCAGCACCGCCGCATCCCCCGCCCGGTCCAGCCCGGTCAGCAGCGGCGGCTCCAGCAGGCCGTCCCGCGCCAGAATGTCCAGATCGATATAGTCGGGATTGCCCGCGAAGGTTGAGACGGAGGAATAGGGCGAGCCGGCAAAGTCGGTAAAACCCAGGGGCAGGACCTGCCAATAGCGCTGTCCCGCCGTCTTGAGGAAATCAATAAAATCGTAGGCGCTGCGGCCGAAGGTGCCCACGCCATACGGTGAGGGCAGCGAATACACCGGCAGCAGTACGCCGCTGCTTCTGGTCATGGTATCAGCTCCGTTTTTGGGATGTCCCATTATATTCCCCGCCGCGCGGCCCGTCAACCGCGCAAAAAAGACAGGGCGCCGAAGCGCCCTGTCCGGGGTCGATTGATTGCTCAGGGAGCGGTAGTGGCGGCAGTGTCAACGCGGCCAAACTGGCAGTCGTTGTTGCCGGACTTGGTGGTCCACATCTCCAGCATGTTGATGGGGTCGTTGAAGTCGGCGAGCCAGCCTTCACGGCAGAAGTCGAAGTTGCCGGCCTTGCGCTCCTCCACGAACACGTTCCAGTCCATCTGGTTGATGGTCACGTTGATGCCCAGAGCGCTCAGATCCTGCTGCATGGCCTCGGCCACGGCCACATGGCCGGTGCCGTTGTTGGTCAGGTAGTTCAGATCCATCGGGGTGTCGGAGGACAGCATACCTTTGTCGTCGAACTTGTAGCCGGCAGCCTTCAGCAGGGTACGGGCCCTCTCCAGCGTGGCATCCTTATCCTTGGTGATGCCGTTCAGTTCAAAGTAGCCGGTGCTATCATCGGTTCTGAACACGCCGCCGTTGCCGTCGGCCATGCCAAGCGGGATGAAAGCGTTGGCGGCAACCTGGCCGGTCTGTCCGATGTTGGTGACGATGTAGTCGCGGTCGATCAGGATGCAGATGGCTTCACGCATGCAGGCGGCCTGCTGGGGAGTTTTGCCGTCGAACAGCTTGCTCTTGCAGTTGAACGCCGCATAGTAGGTGCCAAGGTTGTCGACGATATGGAACTCCTTGTTCTGGAGGAGGTTCTTCACCTCGTCGGTGGGAACGGTATCTGCAAAGTCGATGCTGCCATCGTTGTAAGCGGCGAAGATCGCCGTATCGTCGGCGGAGAGCATGAACTGCAGCTTATTGACGGTGACCTTGTCGGCGTTATGATAGTACGGGTTCTTTTCATAGGTCATGGAGACGTTGTGATCCCAGCCGGTGCAGGTATAAGCGCCGTTGGACACAAAGCCCGCGTCCTGGCACCAGTGGCCGGGATTGGTCTGCCAATCGCTGTATTTCTCAACTTCAGACTGCTTGACAGGATAGAAGGCGGGGAACGCCATCAGATCTTCCATGTAAGCGCAGGGGGCGCTGAGAACGAAGGTGAGGGTGGTGGCGTCGGTGGCGGTGACGTTGATCGCGCCGTTGTTGTCATAGCCGTCAAAGCCGGAGAACATGTAAGCGTAGTCGGCGGCGGTAACAGGGCTGGCAGCGCGCTTCCAGGAGTACTCAAAATCCTTGGCGGTCAGGTCGGAGCCGTCGGACCACTTCAGGCCGGACTTCAGCTTCACGGTGTAGGTCAGACCGTCAGCGGAGACAGTGTAGCTTTCGGCGCAGTCGGGAACGGTCTTGCCGTTGGAGTCGTAGGTGTAGAGACCGGCGAAGCTGTTGACCGCGAGGCAGGCGCCGTCAACGGTGCTGTTCAGCGCGGGGTCAAGGAATGTAGGCTCGCTGGCGAGGTTGAGGCGCAGCGTGTCGGAGCCGTTGGACAGGGTGCTGTACTGGAAGAACTTAAAGCCGAAGAGGTTGGAATAGATGCCGTCCACATAGGACTTCTGCAGATAAATGTCGTTATAGTAGTAGATCGGCAGGATGCAGAAGTTGGACATCAGGATGTCCTCAGCCTGATGCATCAGTTTGGTACGGGCCGCAAAGTCCGTGCTGGACTTGATCTGAGCGATCAGATCATCATACTTGGACCAGTCGTTCAGCGGGTCGATGAACGCGGACGTCACGAGAGAATTGGCGTCGGTCCCGTCGCCGCTGCCGCCGCCCGTGGTAGAGCTGCCGCCGCAGGCGCACAGCGCAAACACCATGGCGAGGGCAAGAAGCAATGCTAGAAACTTTTTCATTTTTTTCCTCCCATAATTATTATTGTTTTCTCCTGCACCGCAAGAGTGAACTACAAAATCGGCGTATTCGGCGTATTCAAAGTATAACTGAATATCCAGAATATTTCAACACTTTAAATTGCCATTTTTTTCGCAACGGCCTTCCCGCCGTTTACTTGTTCCAGCAGGCCACCTCGTGGCCGTTTCCGCGGTCCGTCAGCCGCGGGCTCTCTGCGGCGCACTGCTCGGTGGCGTAGCGGCAGCGGGTGCGGAAGGGGCAGCCTGTAGGCATTTTCAGCGGGCTGGGCACGTCGCCCTCCAGCACGATGCGTTTTCTCTCCCGGGCCGTATTGGGATCGGGGATGGGCACGGCGGAAAGCAGAGACTGGGTATAGGGATGCATCGGCACATCCATCAGCTCGTCGGCGTCCGCGGTCTCCACAATGTGGCCAAGATACATGACGGCGATGCGCTTGGAAATATGATGCACCACCAGCAGGTCGTGAGCCACAAACAGATACGCGACGCCCAACTGAGCCTGCAAATCCTCGAACATATTGATGACCTGCGCCTGGATGGACACATCCAGCGCGGAGACGGGCTCGTCGCAGACGATGAAGGCGGGGTCGACGGCGAGGGCCCGGGCAATACCGATGCGCTGCCGCTGGCCGCCGGAAAATTCGTGGGCATAGCGGGTGGCGTGCTCGGCGTTCAGGCCCACCAGCTCCATCAGGTGCAGGATCTTTTCCCGGCGCTCCTTGCGGTTGCCGTAAAGATGGTGGACATCCAGCGGCTCGCCGATAATGTCCTCCACGGTCATGCGCGGGTCCAGCGAGGAATAGGGGTCCTGGAACACCATCTGCATCCTGCGGCGCATGGGCCCAATGTTCTTGCTCGTGATCTCCTCGCCGTCAAATTTAACGGTTCCGCCGGTAGGCTCGTACAGGCGCAGGATGGAGCGGCCAACGGTGGTCTTGCCGCAGCCGGATTCACCCACGAGACCCAGAGTCTCGCCATGACCGATCCTGAAGGAGACATCGTCCACCGCCTTGAGCGGGACAGTCTTCATCATGCCGACACGCACGGGGAAGTATTGCTTGAGGTGATCGACCTCCAGAATATAATCGCTCATTTCTCAGCCGCCCCCTCTCCGTTTTTCCGCGCGTCCCGGACGTTGCACCAACAGGAAGCCAAATGATTCTCGTTGATGCGGATCTCCTCCGGCACGGCTTCCAGACAGATCTTCATGGCGGAATCGCAGCGGGGGCAGAAGGCGCAGCCCTTGGGCATATTCAGCATGTTGATGGGCGTGCCGGAAATGGGGATCAGCCGCTCCTTCATGTTTTTGATATCCGGGATGCTGCGCAGCAGGCCCTTGGTATATTCGTGCTTTGGGTTATAGAAAATCTCGTCCGCCGTGCCGCGCTCACAGATACGGCCGCCGTACATGACAATGATCTCGTCGCACATCTCGGCGATAACGCCCAGATCATGGGTGACCATGACGATGGCCATACCCATCTTTTTCTGCAAGTCCTGCATCAGCTCCAGAATCTGCGCCTGAATGGTCACATCCAGCGCGGTGGTGGGCTCGTCCGCAATAAGGACGTCCGGCTCGCAGGCCAGCGCCATGGCGATCATCACGCGCTGCCGCATACCGCCGGAGAGCTCATAGGGGTATTGTTTCAGCCGCTTGTCGGGCTCGTTGATGCCTACCAGCTGCAGCATCTCCAGCGCCCGGTCCCGGGCGGCCTGGCCGCGCTTTTCGGTGTGCAGCACGATGGCTTCCATGATCTGGTTGCCCACCGTGAACACCGGGTTGAGGCTGGTCATGGGGTCCTGAAAAATGATGGAGCAGCACTTGCCGCGGAAGGAGCGCATTTGCCGCTCACCCCATTTGGTGATATTGTCGCCCTTGTACAGGACTTCGCCCTGGGTGATCTTGCCGGTATCGGCCAGGATCTGCATGACGGAATAGGCCGTCACACTCTTGCCGGAGCCGGATTCGCCCACGATGCCCAGAACCTTTCCGGCGTCCAGATTGAACGATACGCCGTTGACGGCCTGAACCTCGCCGTTGTCGGTAAAAAAGGACGTGTGCAGATCCTTCACGCTCAGAAGATGTTCGTATCCGTTTTCACTCATGCCGCTCACCTCTTCAGTTTGGGATCGAAAGCGTCCCGCATACCGTCGCCCAGAAGATTGAGAGACAGGACGATGAGGCAGATCACAAGGGCGGGAAACACCAGCTTATACGGATAGGACTGCAGGCCCTCACGCGCGGTGTTGGCAAGTGAGCCGAGAGACGGCATCGGGGCCGAAACGCCCAGCCCCACGAAGGACAGATAGCTCTCCGTGAAGATGGCGGAGGGGATCTGCAGGGCGGTGGAAATGATAATGACGGACAGGCAGTTGGGCAGGATATGGCGCTTGATGATGCGGGAGGACTTGGCCCCCACGGCCTTGGCCGCCAGAACGTAGTCGTTTTCCTTGATGGTCAGGATCTGGCCGCGGATAAGCCGCGCCATGCCGACCCAGTACAGCAGGCCGAACACGATAAACAGCGATACCATGTTGGAGCCCAGCGAGGCCAGCAGCGTTCCCGACTTGAAACTGAGTATTTCCTTAAAGACCACCGATAAGAGGATGACCATCAGCATGTCGGGCAGCGAATAGATCACGTCCACGATCCGCATCATGATCAGGTCTGTTCGCCCGCCGACATAGCCGGAAATACTGCCGTAGATCATGCCGATAATCAGCACGATGATGCTGGCGAAGAATCCGACGCAAAGGGACACGCGGGTACCGTACACCACGCGCATGAAATAATCGCGGCATTGCTCGTCGGTTCCGAAAATATGGGGGAAGCGGGTGCCGCCGTTGGCGATAGACTCCTGCTCCATCTCACTGTAGGTGAAGGGAGCCAGGTTTTTGGCGCTCTTGTCGCGCACGCCGTTGACCGTGTTGATCTCAGTATAGCCGTAGGGGACGATCATGGGCGCGAAAATGATGATCAGAATGATCAGAACCAGAATAATGATGCTGGCCATGGCCAGCGGGTTCTTTCTCAGCTTGCGCATACCGTCCTTGAAAAAGGTGGTGCTCTGGCTCATCACGTCCTGCTGGTGCTTTTCCTCGTCGGTGGCGGGCTCAAACTTTTCAAGGTTGATCTGCACGCTCAGCGGCGATTTTTTGGGCATTTTATTAACGTCATATTCAGCCATTTGAATCCCTCCTCCTTCAATTGTACTGGATCCGGGGATCCACGACTTTATACAGCAGGTCGCACACCAGGTTTGCGGCCACCATCAAGACCGCAAGAAAGATCGTGGTGGCCATGATCAGCGTATAGTCCCGGTTGTTGATGGCGCTGACGAACTGGCTGCCCAGTCCGCCGATGGTGAAGACCGTCTCCACCACCATGGAGCCCGTGATGATATAGGCGATCTCGGGGCCGGCATAGGTGATGACGGGGATCAGCGAGTTGCGCAGCGCGTGTTTGAAGATGACCTTCCCGCGGGCGACGCCCTTGGCCCGGGCCGTGCGGATATAGTCCTGACCCAGCGCGTCCAGCATGCTGGTCTTGGCCAGACGCGTGGTATAGGCCATGGGGTAGGCCGCCAAAGCGATGACCGGCAATATGTAGCTGTGGGAGGTCGCGTTCCAAACCTGCACCCAGTTGAGCTTTATGCTGAATATCAGCAAAAGCAGCGTGGCCAGAATGAAGCTGGGCACGGCGGTGAACAGCGTGGAGAAGAAGATGATAATGCGGTCGGGCAGCTTGTTGCGTGTCAGGGCGGCGATGCTGCCGAAAACCGTGCCGCAGATCAGCGCCACCGCCACAGACAGCAGGCCCAGCTTTGCGGAGATGGGGAAGCACTCGCCGACGATGGCGGAGATCTCACGCCCGTTCTTCAGCGACACGCCCAGGTCGCCCTTGAAAAATTCGCGCAGATAAATAAAAAACTGCGTCAGCAGTGGTTTGTCCAAATTATAGCGTGCGTTCAGTGCCGCAATCGTCGCCTCGCTCAGGGCCTTCTCTCGGTTAAATGGCCCGCCGGGGACCGCGTGCATCAGGAAAAATGTGATGGCACAGATAATAAATATAGTCAAAAACGCAAGCAGAACTCTTTTGACCACGTACCTTCCCATAGTTCCCCACTCCCTTTCTCAATGTGTAATATCTGAAATAAAGATTCAGATTTATTAATTATAACGAATTCTCAAAACAACGTCAATGATTATTAACAGATTTTAAATTATCCATTTTCTGCTGCGGGTCCTGACAGATCCCGGATCATGATGATCTCGTCGTCGTAAACGCCCTCCCCCAACCGAAAAGCGCGCGGCACACGGCCGACCTCGGAAAAGCCCCGGGAGCGGTACAATCGCTGGGCCCGGACGTTCTCGCCGAAGACACTCAGCTCCATCTGTTCGTATCCCGTCTCTCCCGCCCAGCGCAGCGCTTCGTCCAGCAGCAGCCCCCCGATGCCCCTGCCCCAGAAAGCCTGCTTCACCGCGATACCGAATTCACAGCGATGACGCTGTTTCCGCCGCTCCGCCACGGGATCGACGCCGCAGTTGGCGGCGAGCACGCCGCCGATAAACGCGCCGATCATGCCGGCGCGGGGCGCGGTCAGCCTGTCTTCCAGCACAGCGCGCTCCTGCTCGGCCGTGAGATCCACTTCATCCGGGAAACGGATCATATAGGGCGTCTCGCCCGAGGTGAGGCGCAGATAGTCCAGCATAGCCTGCGCATCCGCCGGGGCCGGGCTGCGCAGCCGGCAGACGGTGCCGTCGCGCAGCGCGACATTTTTTGGTTGAAACTGCAAGTTGATTCCTCCCTTTTATGGGCCAGTATATACTACTTTCACCCCGTTGAAAAGCACTAATATAGTTAATTTCGTGCCAAGCCCCCCCCCCGCGGATGAAGAATAAAAGCGGGGACAGGCGCGGACCTGGTGGCGATCTCCGGCGTCCGGCCCGGTGTCTCCGCGCTCCCTGCTGCGCGGCGGTCCGCATCGCTGGCCGAAAAACAATATCGCCGGAAAAGCTGCGCCACCGCAATGCCGGGACTTCATAATGAACTCTTTCTCCGCATAAGCTTGCGTAAGGCCAATCGTTGGGAGTGTTGATTATGAGAACCAACATTGAGGAAAGAGCCTGTGCGCTGGGCAATTATATTCTGGAAAAGCGCACCACCGTCCGGGACGCCGCCGCACACTTCGGCGTCAGCAAATCCACCGTACATAAAGATGTCACCGAGCGGCTGCGGAGCGTGGACCCGGCGCTGTGCGCCAGTGTGCGGGAGCTGTTGGAGATCAACAAGGCCGAACGGCATATCCGCGGCGGACTGGCTACCCGGCGAAAATACAAAGGCGAATAGAACAAAGCGGACTGCTGCTGCCGCAACAGTCCGCTTGAGGCTGTCATAAGAGTCTTTTTGCAGCCTCGAAACACCGAGTTTTTCGCGAAATACATCTTTGCAAAAAAGTCACTCCGCTGCCCCCGCGTCATTCAAGAATTGATCCCTTTTAGTTCTTTGACAGGCTGAAGCGGGCTGCTGTACTATCAGCAGTCCGCTTCAGCCCTCGATTTACGAGAACAGTATCTGAGAAAGTCAGCCCGCCAGGCCGCTCAGGAGGCTGTCGGCGATATTTGTGCCGGCATCCACAAAGTTCTGGACCAGGCCGAACTTGTAGCCGATGATGGCATTCGCGACGCCGTCGGTGGTTTTTTCGGCTTTGTTAATCATGGTATCCAGCGCGCCGGCGACACCTGTGCCGGTGCTGGTTTTGGTCGTAGTTGTGGTAGTGGTCGGAGTAGTCGTGGTAACCGGCGTGGTGGCGGTAGTAGTTCCGGAAGTCACGGCAGCGCTGGGGGTCTTCTTGGCGTAAGTGGTCACAGCACCCGTACCGGTTCCGGCGGAGGCGGCAGCGGCCGTGCCGGAGGTACCGGCAGTGGAGGCCAGCGGGGTATCCTCATCCTGAACTTCCACTTCTTTTTCAGCCACATCTTTGTCTTTGTTGGACTTGGAACCGCATGCGGCGAGCACGAGAACCAGCGCAACCGCCAATACGATAACGACCAGCATGATGATGTACTTCTTCTTCATAATTTCCTCCCAAAAATGTTCTCATAGATTCCAGATCTAAATACCCGCGAATGAATTGAACTCAGCTTTCCTGCTGCTTGAGATCGTTAATCTTGCTGGTGAGGGAGGCGAGCATCGCTTTGAGCTCCTCTTCCTCGCGCTCCAGTTTGTGGAGCTTATCCCGGCTGCCGGTCCCGGCGGCGGGGGCTGTCTCGGCAGTGACCGTACTCTCGGTAACGTCGGTAGCGATACCGCCGTCGTCAACGGGCGCCGCGCTCACAGCGGGAGCGGGGATCGCACCGGCCCCGGCGGCAGCGGGCGTATCTTCCGCGATCGCGCCGGAAGCCAGCTGGCTCTTATACTTTTTCAGCGCGGCATAGGAAACGGCGGCAAACAGGATTGCCGCGGCCGCCAGAGCCAGCAGCGACGCCAGCTGCAGCGTTCCGCTGTAAGTGCCGTCCTTCAGCGGGTAAGTATAGCCGGTGTAGCCGCCGATGAGGCCATAGCCATTGGCGCCCAGCCCCAGAATCGCAACCAGCATGCCCATAAAGGTTGTGCCTTCCAGATGTTTGGGGGCATAGGCCGCGTCGGCACCCTTGATGCCGGCGATGGCGCCAAGCAGGCAGATCACAAAGGAAGCGAGGTACAGGAAGATTCTGCCGGTGAGCTCCGCGGTAACGCTGTCGCCCTGATCGGCGATAAATTCCTGACCGGCGGTACAGACCTTCAGGCAGTTGTCGAGGTTCAGGTACTGGCAGCCGTTGACGGTCTTGACGCTGCCGTCGTCGTTCAGCGCCCAGTAGCTGAAATCATCGCCCAGACGGCTGGCGATGCTCTCCACCTCAACGGTGGTGCCGTCATGGCCGATAATTGCCGGAGTGGTCATCAGGGTTTCCATGCCGGCGGCCAGCTGGGCCATGCCCTGTTCAAAGACGCTCAGCTGCGCTTTGCCGCTGGCAAGCTGCGCGGCACCGGCGTTCAGGCTGTCAACGCCGGAATTGTAGGTGTCGTAGCCGTCCAGCAGGGTCTGTTTGCCCTGTGCCAGCTGCGCTTCGCCGTCGGCGATGGTCACCGCGGCGTCGGCAAGCTGCTGCTGGCCGTCCTCATACTGCTTGAGCTGCGCCTGGCCGTCCTCTACCTGATCGACGACGCCCAGCGGATCGACGCCGGTGGCCTTGGCAATATTGTAGATGGGCGTGACCAGCGCCAGCTTCGCCTTACCTTCATTATATGCGTCGGTATTGTCGGCGATCTGCTGCTGGCCCGCGGCATAAGTCGCCTTGCCCGCGGCGAGCTGCTGCTGGCCCGCGGCATAGCTGGCTTCGCCCGCGGCGAGGTCGGCCGCGCCCTTGGCAAGCTGCTGCTTGCCCGCGGCATAGCTGGCGAGGCCGGCGGTATAGGTGCCGACGCCGGTGAGATAGGTCTGCTCGTTTTCCTTGAGCTGATTGATGCCGTCGATCGCGGTGTCGATCGAGGCAAGGCCATCTTCCTTTTCCTGCGTCTTGTAGTCCTTGATCTCCATGCAGTCGTTGAAACCGCGCACCCCGGAATACACCGAGAACAGGCAGGCCGCGATCAGCAGGAGACTGCACACGACAAGAAACGCGTTACCCTGTTTTTTCATTTTCATCCCCCAAAACATCAATAAAATGTGAAATAACGCCGCTATGCACTCTATACTGTTAATGATTCAATGACAATTTTTATCGG
>DAOPXW010000055.1:10648-12507 GCA_035352555.1 Oscillospiraceae bacterium | reverse complement strand
TATCAATAGCAGGCTTTTACCCTTATTATATCCCTTGAAAATGAATAGACATACCGTCAGGCCAAACCGTGCGCCGGCATATCATTCTTTTGCCCCTACATAATGGCTTTTCGATCTGATTCGCCAACGCTTGGTCCGGTATCGTCATCGGGCTTGACATCAGGGCGTATGCTGAGTAATGAGGATTTATCAAAAAGGAAAAATTTGAAGTTTATCATCTTTAAAAAGATCTCCTGGAGGAGTATATTTTCAGATGACAACATAAAGGCCTGTTGCGGTACTGACGCGCCATTCTGCGGGACTTACGGGATTTGCTGAATGCTTATTGCGTGCATGTAATCACAGAATGTTCTAAAAGCAAAGGAAGTCTGCCGCTTGAACCATGAAATAAGCAATCCAAGGAAATGGATGATTTTAGCTATAACATCAATCGGAACCTTTATGGGAACACTTAACAGCACAATTGTTAATGTGGCTCTCCCGGTAATGGCGCAGGAAATGGAAGTATCAATCAGCGCCATACAGTGGGTTATTTCGGCCTATCTGCTTACGACCGTACTGTTGCTCCCCATTTTCGGAAAGCTATCGGAATTTACAGGCAAAAAGTACATTTTTGCCTCTGGCACGCTTATATTCGTCGTGGGCTCAGCACTCTGTGCTATTTCACATACACTGGGTCTGCTGGTGGTCTCACGGATCCTTCAGGCAATCGGCACGTCCGGTATGTTTTCCATGTCGATGGGCATTGTATCCGAAGCTTTTCCTGTTTCGGGGAGAGGCAAGGCCCTCGGAATTGTGGGCACCATGGTGGCTATTGGAACGATTGCCGGCTCAAGCCTTGGCGGAATTTTTGTGAGCGCATTCGGGTGGCCATCCATTTTTGTCATCAACGTCCCGATCGGAATTATCGGTTCAATTTTATCTTTTATTTTCCTTCCAAAGTCTTATATACAGGCAGAAAATAGGTCTTTTGATATTGTGGGGACTCTATTTTTCAGTATGTTTATACTGATATTTTTCCTCGCGCTGTTATTTATCCAACAGGATGTCTTACCACCTGTCTATCTGATTCCGGCCATTATGATAGCCGCAGTGTTTCTGTTGGCATTTATAAAGGCGGAAACCCGGGCGAAAAATCCGCTGTTGGACTTAAGCCTTTTCAAAATCAGGGAGTTTTCATGCGGCTTAATCGCTGCCTATTTTTGCTTTATTATTCTTAATTCAACAATGTTCTTCCTGCCGTTCTTTTTACAGGATATTCTTAAATTAAGCACGCTTGACTCGGGGCTGATCCTTTCAGCCTATCCGATCAGTATGGGCATTGTAGCACCTGTCAGCGGCTGGCTGTCCGATCGCATCACCTATCGTCCTCTCACGATAGCCGGGATGATTGTTACTGCGGCTGCCGTTCTGCTCCTTGCAGCTTTGGGGCAGACTTCCTCAGTTTTGGAAACGATCCTTGTGATGTGCCTTCTCGGCACCGGCCTTTCTGTATTTCAGTCGCCGAATAATGCCAGGGTTATGAGCAGCGTTTCCGCCAATCAGCTTGGAATCGCAAGCAGTACAAATGCTCTGTTCCGTTATATCGGGCTGTCGTCAGGCACGACGTTTTCAATGTTGATTTTCTCTTTTTCATCAAATATTACGATCAGCAATCTTTCCGGAAATTTCAATGCGGGCGCATTTTTACATGGTGTCGTTTCCGTATACCTATTTGACGCGTTCTGCGCCCTGATAGCTATGGCATTCAGCATGGTCCGAATTGGAAGGTCAAGCGTATCACTTTAGATCTATGGTTCAGCGCTCCGTATCTTGAGAAGCAGGCAAGGGCTTTTATCGGCTTTATACAAAAGGCCCAA
>DAOPXW010000055.1:0-10548 GCA_035352555.1 Oscillospiraceae bacterium | reverse complement strand
ATCAATATGGAGTGGTATTCTGCTTATTTTTATCTGAGCATCCATAGCTACTATGTCGATCAGGAGCTGAATGGCTTCGGCAATTGGTTCTATGTCCAGACGCAGGAAGAACGTGATCACGCGATGCTTTTCATCAAATATCTTCAGAATAACAGCGAAAAGATCCGGTTGTTTGATGTTAAGGCTCCAACTATGCCGTTTGGTGATTTTAGGTCCCCTGTTGCTGCGGCATTTGAGCATGAGCGAAAGGTTACTGCCGCTATAAACAACATTTACGCGGCGGCTTACGAACTAAAGGATTTTCGCACAATGCAGCTCTTGGATTGGTTTGTCAAGGAACAGAGCGAAGAGGAAAAGAATACTGAAAGCATCGTAAAAAAATACGACTTATTCGGCAGCGATCCGAAGGGCCTCTATATGCTTGACAATGAACTGGCAGCACGCGTTTATGCGGCGCCCACTTTGGTCCTTTGACCCGCATTAGGACTTCAGCGCAAGTCAGATTTCCGGTCGTATGACAGATCTTTTATTCGTGTGAATAGTAAAACAGTTCAGGGCCTGAGAATCGAAGGGTTAGAACTGCCCTCGATTCTCAGGCCTTTTGTTTCTATGCACGAGGTCTTTGAGGCGGATGGCAAAGGCTCCTTCAGGGCAGGAAAAGCCTCGGTGCTTGGCGCGTGGGTGGAAAGGCAATTCCCCTGGAACTCGATGGAAAATTCTGAGAATCCCATTCTGCCATACGGAATAAATCATACTGGATTCTTGCTGAGTGTCCAACTTCATTTTCAATCGGCCAAAATTTTACAAGGAGGATCTTTGTATGAAAATAGCGATTATCGGTTCCGGCGCGGCGGGCAGCGTCTTTGCGGGCTATCTGCGCAAGGGCGGGGCGGACGACATCACGCTTGTGGACCTCTACAAGGCCCACATGGATAAGGTCGCGGCGAAAGGTCTGATACTCCGCAATCCCGACGGCGAATTTCATCTCACCGGCTTCAAAACGGCTTACAGCGCGGAGAATATCGGCGTGATGGACATCGTCATTCTCATGGTCAAGGCCACCCAGACGGATTCCGCCATGGAGGGCGCGAAAAACTGCATCGGCCCCGACACTGTCGTCGCCACCCTGCAAAACGGTCTGGGCAACGACGAAAACGTGAAAAAGTTCGTCCCGGCGTCCCGCATCATCTTCGGCGCAGGCAACATGGGCACGGAGCTGCCCGAACCGGGCGTGTGCGTGGCCAAGCCCGCCAAGGGCAACAACATGTTCATCGGCCCTGCCGAGAAGAGCGCCGTTACGGACGCCGCCGGCGCCTATCTGGAGAAATGCTTCGCCGCGGGCGGTCTGGAACCCAAATATTTTGACGATGTGCGTCCCTACGTCTGGCGCAAGGCGACCTCCAACAGCGGCTTCAACACCGTGTGCGCGGTGCTGCGGCTGAAGATCCGCGAGGTCTACGACGATCCCTACGGCGTGGCGCTGGTGTGGCAGATCTGGCACGAGGCCGCCGATGTGGCCGAGGCCATGGGCATCCCCGGCATCTGGGAATATATGCAGACGGAAATGCTCAATGTGGTGAACAATCTGGGCGATTACTACCCCTCCATGGCGCAGGATATGCTGATGCATCGGCGCCAGACCGAGGTCACCTGCCTCACGGGTGCCATTTCCGACTACGGCAAAAAGGTGGGCGTGCCCACCCCCACCTGCGACGTGCTCACCCAGGTGGTTGAGGCCCAGCAGGACACCTACGCCCTGCAATATGTGAAGCAGTGACGCCTTATTTCCCGCTTTCGCCCCCCTCACACGCCCCCCGGTCCGTTCCTCTTTTCGCTCTTTGACAGCCTGAAAACCGCCCCGGCAGATCTGCCGGGGCGGTTTTTTATCCCACCACAATCTCCTGCTGGCGGCCGGACACAGCGCTGACGAAGACCGTCACGCGCTGATCCCCGCCGTCGGCACAGACATATTCCCGGCACCACACGTCGCTGCCTCCGGGGGATTCCAGCACGGAGAGACGGCTCTCCTTCACCGTGAGGCTGTCTGGCAGCGCGGCCCGGCAGACGGCGTCCGGCAGCAGCGCCGCGGGCGCGGTGCGCGTTTTGGCGTGGTCGATATAATCCGAAGCGTCGAAGGCGCGCAGCCCGCCGTTGTCGGTGGCAATGGAGACGGTGATGCGCTGGGCCTCGCAGCGCCAGCCCCACCACAGCGGCACAAATTCGCAGTTCACCGCGCCGTCGCTGCTCTCGGCCTTCACCAGCGCCACGCCGCCGTAGCCGCCCTTTTTGATCAGCGCCTGCGCGGTCTGAACCGCCTTCTCCTCCGTCAGCTCGCCCCCGGCCGGCACCCTTGAATCGGTGAAGGCCCGCACCAGGCCGCTCTGTCCGTCCACGGTCACGCAGCCCTCTCCATCCGCCACGGTCACCTTGAAAAGATAGCTCAGCTTCTCGCCGGAGGAGACGGTCTGCAGCGACAGCAGGCTCTCGTCCATGTTCAAAAACGCCGCCGCCGTTTTCAGCGCCTCCCCCTCGGTCACGATGTCGCTCCCGCCCCCGGAGGCGGCGCGGTAACCGTATTTCCCGTCGTATTCCAGCTCCGCCTGCTCGGGAAAGGCGCTCTCGTTTTTCAGCATCGACGCCGACAGCGTAACCGCGTTGCGATACTCGTCGCTTTTTTGCCGCACGGTGTTTTCCGGGTCGTCCATCAGCACGTTGCCCGCGGCCACGTCCGCCTGGATCTGCTGCAGTTGGCCGGACAGCTGCCGGGCGGTCTGCGCCAGCGCGCCCATGCTCTTCCGCTCGGTGTCGGAAAAGCCCCCGTTCTCCGGCGCGGTGCGGCACAGGGTATAGGCATAGTCCCCCATCCGCCCCAGATAACCCGCCGTCTGCTCCAGCTCCTGGGTGGAGAAGGGCAGCGCGGACAGGGTCATCTGCGCGGCCAGGCAGTCGCCGTAGACCCGGGCGCACAGGGTCTCCGTCATCTCGCTGCCGGTGGCGTAGGCACATTTTCCCAGCAGCCCGTCCAGATCGGCCACCGCGGCGGCGGCCTCGTCCAGCGCGTGGCGATAGCCGTCCCGGGAGGTCTCGCCGTAGGCGCCGCCCACGGTGGTCTGGGCCAGCGCGTAGCCTCCCAGCGCCAGCACCGCCGCGACGAGGTAGGACAGGACCAGTATGAAAGTCTTTTTCTTGATTTTCAGCATAATAAAAACACCCCTTCCGGCTTATTTTTTCGCCGGAAGGGGCATTCTATGCGAGCAGCGGTTTATTTTGAGAGTTTTTCCACGCCGATGCGCAGCCGCCGCAGCGTCTCGTCCTTCCCAAGGATGCGGCAGATTTCCACCGCGCCGCCGGGGGTGACGGCCTTTCCCGCCGCCGCGATGCGCACGGGCCACATCACAAAGGCGTTTTTGCAGCCCAGCCGCTCCACCAGGCCCGCCATGGCGGTGAGAATATGCCCGTCGTCCCAGACGGAGATTTCCTCGAACAGCGGCAGCACGGCCTTCAGCGTCTCAAGGCTGGAGCGCTGGTCGGTCCTGGACTTCTGGTGGACGAACAGCGCCGTGTCATAGTCGGGCAGCGCGTCAAAAAAGTCCAGCTTTTCCGGGATATCGGTGAGCACCTCGGTGCGCTGCTGCAAAAGCGCCGCGATCTGGGCAGGGTCGACGGCGGGGTTTTTCACCGCCTGCCGGATGAAGGGCTCCGCCGCCGCCGCGAATTTTTCCGCGGGCATGGAGCGGAGATATTCGGCGTTGAAATAGCGCAGCTTTTCAATATCGAAGATGGCGGGGGATTTGGAGATGCCCTTCAGGTCAAAGGCCGCGCGCAGCTGATCCAGGCTGAAAATTTCCTGTTCGCCGCCGGGGCTCCAGCCCAGCAGGGCCACATAGTTCACCACCGCGGGGGTCACATAGCCCTGGGCGATGAGGTCCTCGTAGCTGGGGTCGCCGCGGCGCTTGGACATTTTGCTGTGGGCGTCCCGCATCACGGGGGAACAGTGGATATATCTGGGGATATCCCAGCCGAAGCCCCGGTACAGCAGGTCGTATTTCGGCGCGCTGGACAGGTATTCGCTGCCGCGCACCACATGGGTGATGCCCATGAGATGGTCGTCCACCACGTTGGCAAAGTTATAGGTGGGCAGCCCGTCCCGCTTCAGCAGCACCTGATCGTCCAGCGCGGCGTTTTCCACGGTGATATCGCCGAAAATCTCGTCATGGAAGGTGGTCGTCCCCCCGTGGGGAATTTTCTGGCGGATGACACAGGGCTCGCCCGCGGCGGCCCGGCGGTCGGATTCCGCCTGGGAAAGCGCCCGGCAGGGGTCGTCCGCCCGGGTAAAGTCCCCGGCGTCCTCCTCGGACTCGGTCTTTTCACAAAAGCAGCGGTAGGCGTGGCCGCGCGCCATCAAAAGCTCCGCGTATTCCTTATAAAGTCCCCGGCGCTCGGTCTGCACATAGGGGCCCACAGGGCCGCCCACATCCGGACCCTCGTCGTGGTCGAGCCCGCATTCCTTCAGCGTCTTGTAGATCACGTCCACCGCGCCCTCCACCAGGCGGCCCTGGTCGGTGTCCTCGATGCGCAGGAGAAAGGCGCCGTTTTCGTGCCGGGCGATGAGCCAGGTATACAGCGCCGTGCGCAGATTGCCAACGTGCATGTAGCCCGTGGGCGACGGGGCGAACCGGGTGCGCACGCCGCCCCGGGGGATACGCGCTTCCATATCCGCAAACCATTTTTCATCTCTCATTTTGTGTAAAATCCTCCCCGGATGTTTTGAACTCCCTAATACTATTTTACATTTTGTCTGTTGTCAAGGCGTTCTTAAAATGATAGAATGTTCAAACAGTGATTTTTGAGTAATTTAAGATCGAGGTGTCGTTTTAATGGACAGCAATCAAACAAAAAAGGTCATGTTCTCCGGCATTCAGCCCTCCGGCGATCTCACGCTGGGCTCCTATATGGGCGCCATCAAAAACTGGGTGGACATGATTGACGACTATACAGCCTACTACTGCATTGTGGATATGCACGCCATCACGGTACGCCAGGTCCCGGAGGACCTGCACCGCCGCACGCTGGAACAGCTGGCGCAGTACATCGCCTGCGGACTGGACCCCCACAAGGTCACGCTGTTCATCCAGTCCCATGTGGCCGCTCACGCGGAGCTGGGCTGGGTGCTGGGCTGCTACACCATGTTCGGCGAGCTGAGCCGCATGACCCAGTTCAAGGACAAGTCCGCCAAGCACGCCGACAACATCACCGGCGGTCTTTTCACCTACCCCACCCTGATGGCGGCGGACATCCTGCTGTATCAGACGGACTATGTCCCCGTGGGCGAGGATCAGAAGCAGCACTGTGAGCTGACGCGGGACATCGCCGTGCGCTTCAACAGCCTCTACGGGCCCACCTTCCGCCTGCCTGAGGCCTATATCCCCAAGGTGGGCGCGCGGATCATGAGTCTCACCAACCCCGGCAGCAAGATGTCCAAATCCGACAGGGACCCCGGCGGCTGCGTGTATCTCATGGAGGCCCCCGACGTCATTATGAAAAAATTCAAGCGCGCCGTTACCGATTCGGACACCGCCGCCAACTGTGTGCGCTGGGACCCGGACAATAAGCCCGGCGTGGCCAACCTGATGCAGATATACTCCAGCGCCACCGGCAAGGCCATCCCGGAGATCGAGCGGGAATTTGAGGGCAAGATGTACGGCCACCTGAAGGTCGCCGCCGGCGAAGCCGTGGTGGAACGGCTGCGTCCCATCCGGGAGGAGACCGCGCGGCTGCTGGGCGACAGGGCTTATCTGGAGAGCATCTACAAGATGGGCGCCGAAAAGGCGGCCTCCGTGGCCAACGTGACCCTGGCGGACGTCTGCGAAAAGCTGGGCTTCGTGGGCAAGCCCCTCTGACCGCGCCGAGGAGCTTCAAATCACAGTAAGGGAGATTGTTGCCTGATGTTGTTTTCAACCGCGGTCTGGATCCGCATCGGCCTGTCCTGCGTCATCGCCGCCGCCATTTCCTTCGCGGCCACGCCCATCGTCAAGATGTTCGCCAAGGAAGTGGGCGCTATCGACGTGCCCAAGGAGGCCCGCCGGGTCCACGACCACCCCATCCCCCGCATGGGCGGTCTGGCGATCTTTTTCGGTTTCCTGCTCACGGTCATCCTCTTTGCGGACATCACCAATCAGGTGCGCGGCATCCTGTTCGGCTCCATCATCATCGTGGCCATGGGCGCCATCGACGATGTGATGAACCTCAACGCCTGGATCAAGCTGGGCGTGCAGATCGTGGCCGCCGTGGTAGCCGTGCTGTACGGCGTGGTCATCCATGTGCTCACCAACCCCGCCGTCTTTTCCGCGCGGGAGGTGCTGGCCATCGGTTATCTGGCCGTGCCTGTGACCGTTTTGTGGATCGTGGGCTGCACCAACGCCGTCAACCTCATCGACGGGCTGGATGGGCTGGCCTGCGGCGTATCCGTCATCAGCGGCGTCACCATGCTGGTGGTGGCCCTGATGGTGGCCGAGGGCAACGTGGCCATCATTCTGGCCGCCCTCACCGGCGCCTGCATCGGCTTTCTGCCCTACAACTTCAACCCCGCCAAGCTTTTTATGGGCGACACCGGCTCCCAGCTGCTGGGCTATGTGCTGGCCACGGTATCGGTGATGGGCATGTTCAAATACTACGCCGTGGTCACCTTCATCGTACCCGTGCTGGCGCTGGCCATTCCCCTGTCGGACACGGTGTTCGCCTTTTTCCGGCGCATGCTCCACGGCCAGAGCCCCTTCAAGGCCGACCGCGGCCATTTCCACCACAAGCTGCTGGACATGGGCCTGTCCCAAAAGCAGGCCGTGGCGGTGCTGTACTCCATCTCCGCCATTCTGGGTCTGGCCGCCGTGGTGCTGGCCTCCAACGGTCCGGCGATGCGGCTGGGTCTGGGCGTGGCCGCGTTTATCATCGCGCTGTGCCTGTGGTTCTTTGTGTTCCGGGGCAACCACAATCTGCACCCCGCCCACACCGACGAGGCCGGCAATCCCATTCCCGCGCCGGAGACCGCGGAGACCGTTTCGGAGGCCGGCGATGGAAAAGATTAAAGTTCTGTCCGTCTTCGGCACCCGGCCCGAGGCCATCAAGATGGCCCCGCTGGCCATGGAGCTGAAAACCCATCCCGAGATCGAAAGCCGCGTATGCGTCACGGCCCAGCACCGGCAGATGCTGGATTCCGTCATGGATTGCTTTGGCATCACCGCGGACTACGATCTGGACATCATGGGCAAGAACCAGACCCTGTCCGACGTCACCACCCGGGTGCTGAACGGCCTGGGCGAGGTCTTTGCCGAGGCCAGGCCCGATCTGGTGCTGGTCCACGGCGACACCACCACCACCTTCTCCGGGGCGCTGGCCGCCTTTTATGCCAAAATCGCGGTCGGCCATGTGGAGGCGGGCCTGCGCACCTACGACCGCTACTCCCCCTTCCCGGAGGAGATGAACCGCTGTCTGGTGGGCCGTCTGGCCACGCTGCATTTCGCTCCCACGGCCAACAACGCCGCCAATCTCCGGCGGGAAGCCGTCGCCGGGGATATCTTTGTCACCGGCAACACCGTCATCGACGCCATGCGCTACACCGTGGGCAGCGGCGCCGGTTTCGACTCCCCCCAGCTGGGAGACATCGACTTTGATAAGAACCGCGTCATCGCCATGACCTGCCACCGCCGGGAAAATTACGGCGCGCCCATGCGGAACATTTTCTCCGCCGTCAGGGATATGGCCGGGCGCTTTCCCGACGTGCTGGTGGTGTACCCCGTGCATCTCAGCCCCGTCGTGCGCGACGCCGCCTACGGCATTCTGGGGGATGTCCCCAACGTGAAGCTCATCGAGCCGCTGGATGCCATGGATATGCACCGGCTCATGGCCAAAAGCTATATGGTCATGACGGATTCCGGCGGCATTCAGGAGGAGGCCCCCGCCCTGGGTAAGCCCGTGCTGGTGCTCCGCAGGGAAACCGAGCGGCCCGAGGCCGTGGCCGCGGGCACCGTGGAGCTGTGCGGCGTGGAGCGCGGCGATATTCTCGCCGCCGCCTCCGCCCTGCTCACCGACCCCGCCGCCTACGACAGGATGGCGCACGCCGCCAATCCCTATGGCGACGGCCACGCCTGTCCCCGCATCGCCCAGGCAATTTTGTACGCGTTCCATCGCACGGATGAAAGGCCGGATGAATTTGCTCCATGAAGGATAAGAAGCTCGCCGTCATCTCCATAATCGTGGCCGTGGCCGCGGTGGTGCTGCTGCTGCTCGCCTTTTTCGGCGGCGGCGGCCCCAGAACCGCCGCGGTGACGCTGCCGTCCGCCGCCCCGGGGGGCGTCTCCGGCGGCGACGGGGCGGCGGATGTCACCCCCTCCACCGTGCAGGCCGTACTCAAGACCCTCTCCCGGCCGGACAGCTATTCCCGCACCCTCACCGCGGAGGATCACTGGGCAGACGGGGGCGTCAGCACCTCCGTGCTGCGGGTATGGGTCTCCGGCGGCAGCACGCGCATCACGCTGGATCACGGCGGCCGGACGGAGGACATTCTGGTCACATCCCAGGGCGTCTGGATCTGGTACGACGGCAGCAGCGGCGTTTACCACGGCGAGAGCGTCAACAGCACCACCGCCGACCGCTGGATGCGCGCCGTCACCTATGAGTCCCTGCTGGCGCTGGACCCGTCGGAGATCACCGGCGCGGGCTACGGCAAATACGCGGGCGACAGCTGCGTCTGGGCGGAATATACCACCCCCGAGCTGGGCTACACCGAGCGGGCCTATGTCTCCGTCAGCACGGGGCTCCTCATGGGTGTGGAGACCTACGACGGCGGCACGCTGGTCTACAAGCTCACCTCCGGTACCCCCAGCCTCACCGCGCCGGATGCCGGCCTGTTCACCCCGCCGCAGAATTGAAAAATCATGGGCGCGGTGTCTCCGCTTTACAGCAGAAACATCGCGCCCATGATAATCAGCAGCTCTTTGTCGCCGCTGTCCCGGTACATCAGGTAGAGGATCATCAGCAGCAGCAGATCCTCGGTCTCCAGCCCCCGCAGCTTCTCCGGCAGGATGCCGCCCAGCGCGTCGAAGATGGATGGGCGCTGGGGGGGCGGCGGCGGGGGCGGCTGGCCATGCTGGGGCTGCCCCGGCGGCGGGGGCGGGCGTTGCCGTCCGCCCTCCTCCACCCGCTCCACCCGGCCCGTGTTGCCCTGATAGTGGTTATACATTCCCGTCTCCTCCGAACTCTCCGGCGGCCAGCTCCGCCAGTTTTGCGATGCGGGCCAGCTTCATGGCCTTTTCCATTTTGCTCCGCCGCTTTTCGGAGAGATAGGGTTTCATGGCGTTGAGCAGCGCGGTGCGTTCCCCGTCCTGGGCGCCGCCCTTTTTCAGCAGTCCGGCCAGCTTGCCCAGCAGCGCCGGGTCGAACCCGTCCTCCGCCGCCGGGGTCTTTCCTGTTTTGGTCTCGCCGGCCTCCCCGCCCATGAGCGATTTTGCCAGGGCGGCGATCTTATCCATCTGCCCGGGATCGTTGAGCAGACTGTTGATCTGATCCTCAAATTCGCTCAAAGGCTTCGCCTCCTTACTCCTCCATGGCTTTTTTCAGGCGCTCGGCCAGCCGCCGGCCCTCGTCGGTGCCCAGCACCTGACCCAAAATCCCCCGCAGCGCCTCGGCGTCGCCGCTCTTGGCGGCCTGTTCCACGGCCTTGGCGTCCAACATCCGGCTCAGGCGCTGCCCGTCGGCGGATTCCGCGATGCTTTTGAGCTTCTGGGTCTTGCCCATCCGCTCCAGCTCCCGGCCCACGCTTTCCAGATCGCGCATAATCTCACTCCTTATCCCTACATTATATTCATGCCGCCTATGAGGTGATACTTTGAAAATTGCCGTTTTTTCCGATACTCACGGCCGGAGCGCGGGCATGGCGGGCGCCGTGGCCGAGACCCGGCCCGACGCCCTCGTCCACTGCGGCGACGGTTGCCGCGACGTGCAGAGCGTACTGCGGGAATTCCCCCGGCTGCCCGTCTATCAGGTGGCGGGCAACTGCGACTACGACCCTGCGCTGCCCCTGGCGCTGACGGTGGAGCTCAGCGGCCTGCACATTCTCATCGCCCACGGCCACAGCTGCGGCGTGCGCGGCGGCAGTCTCGACCGGCTGGCCTACGCGGCGGAGGAGGCCGGCGCGCGCCTGGCGCTGTACGGCCACACCCACAGGGCCCGGGTGGACCTGCTGGGCGGCGTCACGGCGCTCAATCCCGGCTCCGCCGGCATGGGCGCGGAGCCCTCCTGGTGCCTGCTGACGGTCACACCCGGCGGCGAATTCACCTGGGAATTCAAAAAGATATGAAAAGGAAGGCTGCGCTTGCAGCCTTCCTTTTGGCTTGTCAAAGAACTCCCAAAGAAAGGAATGTACAATGCTTGTGGGGGGGAGTGTGAGGGGGGCGAAGCCCCGCCTCAATTTAAATAAATAGCCGTCGTAACCCTTGAAAGTCAAGGGTTACGGGGAGCGAAGCGACATTTTTTGCGAAGATAGGATTTCGCAAA
>DAOPXW010000054.1:0-12968 GCA_035352555.1 Oscillospiraceae bacterium | reverse complement strand
CGGACCGCCACGGGATCTGCCGATGGCGTCCAGCTCGTCGATGAAGATGATGCAGGGGGCCTGGCTGGTGGCCTGAGAAACAGTGTCGTAATAGCCGACAGTGGTGGTGCTGCTCATGTTGGCAACAGCAGCGCCATGACTATCTTTAACGCTGACAACCTTGGTTACGGGGTAGCCTGTGGTAGCCCCGGTGGCATGGAACAGTGCGTCGTAAGCCATCTGAGAGGCAGCTGCACGGGTGACGGCTGCGCTGGAAATGGCGACCTTGGAGAACTGGGTATCGGCGGCATAGTACACCTTGGCGGTGTTGATCTGCCAGTTGCCGGTGGTCAGGCTGGTCATGTCATAGCCCAGGATGCGCATCAGCATCAGCGCCCACTGATAGCCGGTCAGGGTGGCGCCGGGGGTGAAGTTGCCTGCGCCGGTGCCGGCGATGTAGCCGCACTGGTAGCAGTACTCGACATACTTGTAGCCCCAATAGGAAGCGGGAACATCCTTGAAGGTTACGGTGGTGGGGGCCAGCGCGGCGGCGGCGGTGGTGCCCAGCGTCATGTTGGCCATGAGCACGCAGGCCTCGGCGCGGGTCAGGGTGCCGGCGGGCTTAAAGGAACCGTCGGGATAACCCTTGACGACCGCGAGGTCGGTCATGATCCCGACTGCCTCGCTGTAGTCGGCGGTGACCTTGCTATTGTCGGTGAACGTCGCGCCAGCGCCGATCACGCAAAGGCTCAGGACCATTGCGACCACAAGAACGAGGCTCAGGGTTTTAGTGAGCTTCTTCATGTATGAAACTCCTCCTTAAAATAGTACCTCTCTTTTCAAGAGGCCCAATATGTACACACGCTCAATAGTATGGAATTCCTTTGGCCTACTATCGAACGGATATACCAAAAGAAAAGCAAGCGCGTGCGGAAAAGGGGGCACGGAGGCCCTATCCCTTTTACTTAGCGTATTTTACCTGAATCTCCGCTTTATGTCAACGGTTCCAGTCTGTTTGTAATATAACCGTAACATAACCCGCCTGCGGCAAAAACCGCCGCGTTTCCCACCTTATTATAATAACGAAGATTTTAGACGCCCCGCGCGGCGGAAAGTTCCCGCGCCCTCCAAAAATTTTTTCAAAAACCCCTTGACAAACGCCCCGCCATGTATTATTGTTCTAGTTGCTTAATACAATGATACACGGGAGGTGTACTATGGAATGGCAGTTTGATTCCAGCGCCCCGATCTACGCCCAACTGGTGGACGGCATCAAGCTGGGCATCGTTTCGGGCGAGCTGCCGCCCGGGGCGCGGCTGCCCTCGGTGCGGGACATGGCCACGGAAGCGGGCGTGAATCCCAACACCATGCAGCGGGCGCTGCAGGAGCTGGAGCGGGACGCGCTGGTCTACAGCCAGCGGACCGCCGGCAGATTTGTAACGGAGGATGAAGAAGTGATCGAAGCGGCGAAGAACGCCCTCGCGCAGGCGCGGGTGGCGCAGTTTTTCAGTGCCATGTCCGGCCTGGGCTTTCGGCCCGGGGAGATTTTGGCGCTCATTGAAGTCAAGGTAAAGGAGGCGTCCGACGATGCCGATCTTTGAATGCAGGGATCTGAGCAAGAGCTATGGCGACGTACCCGCGCTGTCCCACGTGGATCTCGCGCTGGAGCCCGGCCACATCGTGGGGCTGCTGGGCCCCAACGGCAGCGGCAAGACCACGCTGATCAAGCTGGCCAACGGTCTGCTGACCCCCTCCGGCGGCGAGCTGCTCATCGACGGGCAGAAGCCCGGCCCGGCCACCCGGGCGCTGGTGTCCTACCTGCCGGAGCGCACCGGCATCCCCCTGTGGATGAACGTGACCCAGCTGCTGGACTTTTTCTGCGATTTTTACACGGATTTCCGCCGCGACCGGGCGGAGGAGATGATCGCCCATCTGGGCATTCAGATGAAGCAGTCCGTCAAGGAGATGTCCAAGGGCACCCGGGAGAAGGTGCAGCTCATTCTGGTGATGAGCCGGGCCGCCCGGCTGTACCTGCTGGATGAGCCTATCGGCGGCGTGGACCCGGCCACCCGGGACTACATCATCGGCACCATCATCGGCAACTACGATCCCGACGCCACCCTGCTGATCTCCACGCACCTCATCGCGGATGTGGAAAACGTGCTGGACGATGTGATCTTCATCAATCGGGGGCAGATCGTGCTGCACGCCACCACGGACGAGATCCGCGAGCAGAACAACAAGAGCGTGGACACACTGTTCCGGGAGGTATTCAAATGCTAGGAAAACTCATCAAGCACGAATTCCGTGCCACGGCGCGGACCATGGTGCCGCTGTTTCTCATCCTGCTGGCCGTCACGCTGTGCGCTTTCGCGGCGTTCAACTTTCTCACCGCGGGTCTGGGCGGCATGTTCGCGGCCATGTTCATGTTCCTGTTCTTTCTGGCCGTGCTGGCCATGCTGATCATGAGCTTTGTGCTGATGATCCAGCGCTTTAAGAACAATCTGCTCTCCGACGAGGGCTATCTCATGTTCACCCTGCCGGTGAGCATCCACAGCCTGCTGTGGAGCAAGCTCATCGTCTCCACGGTGTGGTTTATCGCCGCCGGCGCGGCCTCCGTGCTGGCCACCATGCTCTCCACCGCCAGGGCCGCCCGCGCCGCCGACGCGGATTGGCGCGGCATGGGCCAGAGCTTCAGCGACACCTTCGGACTGAACAACGTGGGCTATGTGCTGGAGCTGGTGCTGGCGCTGCTGCTGGGCTGCGTCTGCCTGTGCCTGCTGTTCTACGCGGCCATGTCCCTGGGCCACAGCTTTGCCCACAACAAGGGCCTGTGGTCGGTGCTGCTGGCCATCGGGTTTTTCATCGTGGCCCAGATGCTGGGCATCACCTCGCTGGTCGCGGTGTTCCGCATCAACGCCGTCAATACCCTGAGCACCGCCGTCCAGATCCACGCCTCCCTGGGCAGTATGCTGGCCGCCGAGGCCGTCTACGCCGCGGTGTTTTATGTAGTCACCTGGCTGTCCCTGCAAAGGCGGATGAACCTGGCCTGACGGTTTTCCCCTCCCTACCGCAAAAGCCCCCGGCAAACCAAAGGTTTGCCGGGGGCTACCTTATTTAAATGCCCGAATTACACGGTCTCCACGAAATCCTTGATATAATGCAGCGCCACGCCCAGCGGCACGCTGTGCCGGTGAAAGCGGCTGAGCCGCAGATACTCGCCGTCGTGCTCAAAGGGGTTGCGCCCGGCCACATATTCCTTCAGCCGGGGCAGATACGGCTCCATAAACTCGGTCAAAAAGCCGCCCAGCACCACGTCGCAGTCCAGCGCCATGCGGATATTGCCGATGCCCACGGCCAAATGCCGAAGCATATCGTCCCACAGCGCCTCATATTGTGGATTGTGGACCTCCAGTCCGGCAAAGAATTCCTTCACGGTCACGCCCAGCTCGTCGCCGATACGGCTGGGGGAGCAATAGGCCTCCAGGCAGCCGTGCTTGCCGCAGCGGCAGGGCAGCCCGTCGGGCTCCACGCACATGTGGCCGAACTCGCCGCTGCGGTGGTTGACGCCGTAAAACTGGTCGCCGTTGACCAGCACCGCGCCGCCCACGCCGGTCTCCAGCAGCAGATAGGCCATGTCCTTCTGCTGGCCGTAGGTGAACCACTCGGCATAGCCGCCGCTGGTGGCGTCGTTTTCCAGATAGGTGGGATAGGGGATGTGCCCGATAAGCTCCTGCATGGTGGTGCCGCGCAGCCCCAGCGAGGGGGCCAGCGTGATGCGGTCGCCGGAGAACACCGCGGGCAGGGCGATGCCGGCGCCCAGCATTCTGCCCCGGTCCAGCCCGGAATCGTCCAGGAACTTCTCCAGCTCGTCGGCCATGAACGCGCTGAAGTTTTCCATCTCCCGCACGGGCCGGTGATTGACGTGGCGATAGAACAGCTCCTGCAGATACAGGTCGGCCGCCGCCAGCCGCAGCCGGTTTTCCGTGATGGAGATGCCCACGGCATAGCGCGCGTCGGGTACGATGCGCAGGCCCATGGCCCTCCGCCCGCCGGTGGAGCGCTGCTCCCCGGAATAGTCCACCAGGCCCGCGTCCATCAGTTCCTTGAGATTCTGGTACACGGTGGGCAGGCTCAGGGAGAGCTCCCGGGCCAGCGACTGTTTGGAGCAAAACTCCGCGGTGCCGTATAAATACTGATAGATACTGCTGCGGGTCTGCCGCCGCCGCTCGGTGATGGTCGGTTCCAAATTCATTTCAGCTTCCTGCACTTTTAGAAAAGTCATTTATATATCCTATATTATCATGTATTTTTGCTTAGTCAATTCCTTTTTTGCCAAATGGCCTTGTGCTTTTTTTACAAAAGAGCGAGGCGATAACGCCATAATTTCACCAAATCGTCAGTATTTTTAATAAAAGTAATTGACTTTTATAAAGCGTCTTTATAAAATGGTGATAATCAAGCCGATAGGCTTAAATACCCTCACAAGGGGACAAGGAGAAAACACTATGAAAAAGATTGTCGCACTGTTTCTTGCACTGTGCATGGTCTTCGCTCTGTGCGCCTGCGGCGCAAAGACCGAGGCTCCCGCAGCCACCCCGAGCGCCGCTGCCGGCGGAAAGGTCGGTATTGCGATGCCCACCAAGTCCCTTGAGAGATGGAACCGCGACGGCTCTTTCCTCAAGGAGCAGTTTGAAAAAGCCGGTTACACCGTGGAGCTCACCTACTCCGACAACAATGTGAACCAGCAGGTCAACGACATCGAGAACCTCGTGTCCGATGGTGTGAAGATCCTGATCATCGCCGCCATCGACGGCGAATCCCTGACCAACGTTCTGGACAGCGCCGACAAGGCCGGCATCCCCGTCATCGCCTATGACCGCCTTATCCGCAACACCAAGGCCGTCGACTACTACGTCTCCTTTGATAACTACACCGTCGGCGTCCTGCAGGGCCAGTACGTCATCGACACCCTGAAGCTCGACCTGAAAGACACCTCCAAGAGCTACAACATCGAGTTCACCGCCGGCGATCCCGCCGACAACAACGCCGGTTTCTTCTTCAAGGGCGCGTTCGACACTCTGAAGCCCTACATAGACGCCGGCATCCTGAAGGTCCCCTCCGGCCAGACCACCTTTGAGGCTGTCGCCACCGCTTCCTGGGACACCACCAAAGCCATGAACCGCATGCAGAACATACTGGGCTCCTTCTATGGCAACGGCACCGTCCTTGACGTGGCCCTGTGCTCCAACGACTCCACCGCGCTGGGCGTGACCAAGGCCATCGCGTCCGACTATGCCGGCACCAACCAGCCCATCATCACCGGCCAGGACGGCGATCAGGCCAACCTGAAGAACATCGTGGACGGCAAGCAGTCCATGACCGTTTACAAAGCCGTCGCCAACGAAGCCGTGGTCACCATGGCGCTGGCCCAGGCCATGCTGAGCGGCGAGACCCCCAGCGACGCGCTGGCCTCCACCTTCAGCTTCCCCTGCACCTACGACACCAAGTCCTACGACAACGGCACCGGCGTCATCCCCTCCTACCTGCTGACCCCGACCGTGGTCACCAAGGACAACATCCAGACCGCGCTGATCGACACCGGCTACTACACCATGGGGTCCGACGGTTACCCCGTGGCCGTGGGCTGATCCGCGCCGCAAACCAGCTCAACAAGACCCAAAAAAGCGGGCGGGGCAACTTGCCCCGCCCGCTCCTCTATTTTACAGCGACCCGCAGAAAGGGGGCGTCCTCTTGGAAGACAATATTCTGGTGATGAAGGACATCACCAAGGAATTTCCGGGCGTCAAGGCGCTCAACGACGTCAATCTTGAAGTCCGCCGGGGCGAAATCCACGCGCTGGTGGGCGAAAACGGCGCCGGAAAATCCACGCTGATGAACGTGCTCAGCGGCACCTTTCCCCACGGCTCCTACACCGGCGAGATCATCTACAACGGCGAGGAGTGCAACTTCAAGACCGTCCGCGACAGCGAAAAGATCGGCATCGTCATCATCCATCAGGAGCTGGCGCTGATCCCGGAGCTGTCCATCGGCGAGAACATATTTCTGGGCAACGAGCGCAGGGGCCGGTTCGGCATCAACTGGGACGAGACCTTTGCCCAGGCGCAGAAGCACATGTCCCAGGTGGGCCTGAAGGACAAGGCCACCACCCTGATCAAGGATATCGGCACCGGCAAGCAGCAGCTGGTGGAGATCGCCAAGGCGCTGTCCAAAAACGTGAAGCTGCTGATTCTGGACGAGCCCACCTCCTCCCTCAACGAGGAAGAGGCCAGAATGCTGCTGGACATGCTCATCGGCTTCAAAAAAGAGGGCATGACCTCCATCATCATCTCCCACAAGATCTCGGAGATCGCCTATGTGGCGGACCGCATCACCGTCCTGCGGGACGGCGCCGCCATCGAGACCCTGGACAACTCCGCCCACGATGTGGACGAGGGCCGCATCATCCGCGGCATGGTGGGCCGGGAGCTGACGGATCGCTTCCCCGCCCGCGAGCGCAGGACCGAAGGCGACGCCGTTCTCGAGGTCGAGGACTGGTGCGTCCACCATCCGGTGTATACTGAAAAAGAAGTTGTCAGCCACGTCTCCTTCCATGTCAACAGGGGCGAGATCGTCGGCTTTTCGGGCCTGCAGGGCGCCGGGCGCACCGAGCTGGCCCGTTCCCTGTTCGGCCACAGCTACGGCGCCGAGGTCACCGGCACGCTGAAGCTCAACGGGGGCGAGGTCAATCTGAAAAACGAGCGCGCCGCCATCGAGGCGGGCCTGGCCTACGTCACCGAGGACCGCAAGGACAACGGGCTGGTGCTGATGGATACCATCGCCGTCAACAACACCATGGCCCGGCTGGAAAAGGTCTGTTCCCGGGGCGGCGTCATTGACATCAACCGGGAGAATGCCGTGGCGGAGGAATACAGGAAGCTGCTGGACACCCGGACACCCACGGTCCAGCAAAGCGTGGGCAACCTCTCCGGCGGCAACCAGCAGAAGGTGCTGCTGTCGAAATGGATGTTCGCGGACCCGGACGTCCTGATTTTGGACGAGCCCACGCGCGGCATCGACGTGGGCGCCAAATACGAGATCTACTGCATCATGAACGACCTGATCTCTCAGGGCAGATCCGTGGTGATGATCTCCTCGGAGATGCCGGAGCTGCTGGGTATGTGCGACCGGATCTACGTCATGAACGAGGGCCGCATCGTGGGCGAATTCACGGCGGCGGAGGCCACGCAGGAGAAGATCATGGAGGCCATCCTGTGCTCGGATAAAAAAGAAGAAATCAAGGAAGTGAAGACAGCATGACTGAGAAACTGAAAACGCCGCCGGCGGCTGCCGCCGGCGCGAAGCACAGCGTAAGCAACCTTCTGAAAAAGTACACCATGCCCATCGCGCTGGTAGTGGTGTTCGTCTTTTTCTCCTTCCTCACCAAGGGCAAGCTGCTCTACGCGCAGAACATTTCCAACCTGTTTCTGCAGAACGCTTACGTGCTGGTCATGGCGGCCGGCATGCTGCTGTGCATCCTCACCGGCGGCAACGTGGACCTTAGCGTGGGCTCCACCCTGTGCCTGGTGGGCGCCATCGCGGCGCAGCTGCTGTCGCGCGGCAATCTGGGCGCGGTGACGGTCATTCTCATCTGCCTGGCGGTGGCCTGCGTCATCGGCATGTGGCAGGGCTTCTGGATCGGCAACATGCACATACCCCCCTTCATCTGCACCCTGGCGGGCATGTTCCTGTTCCGCGGTCTGGGCCGCGTGGTGCTGGCCTCCAAAACCGTCAGCATCTCCAACCAGACCTTCCTCAACATTTTCACCTCCTACATCACCATCCCCGGCGTGGACAGCGAGGCGCTGCATCTTTCCGCCTTCATCGTGGGCTGCCTGGTGGCGGTGGGCATCCTCGTCAACGCCGTGCTCAGCCGCGGCAAAAAGCTGAAGAAGGGCTACGCCGTGGCGGCCCCCGCCGGCTACTACGCCAAGATCATCATTATCGACCTGCTGATCGTGGCCTACAGCTGGAAACTGTCCAACTACAAGGGCATCCCCGTGATGATCCTGTGGGTGCTGGGCGTGCTGGCGCTGTTCACCTTCATCACCTCCAAGACGGCCTTCGGCCGCTACTTCTATGCCGTGGGCGGCAACGAAAAGGCCACCAAGCTCTCCGGCATCGACACCCGCAAGGTCTATTTCGCGGCCTACTTCATCATGTCCGTGCTGGCCGGCTTCTCCGGACTGCTGGTCTCCGCCCGCCTGGGCGCGGTCAACGGCGACACGGGCATGTCCTACGAGATGGACGCCATCGGCGCGTGCTTTATCGGCGGCGCCTCCGCCTACGGCGGCAGCGGCACCGTCCCCGGCATCGTGGTGGGCGCCATTTTGCTGGGCGTCATCAACCAGGGCATGAGCATCTACGGTCTGGACAACAACTGGCAGTATGTGGTCAAGGGCGCCGTGCTGCTCACCGCCGTCATCTTCGACGTGGTTTCCAACCACAAGACCGGCAAATCCGGCTGAGTAAGGAGAGATTATGCTCTATATCGGCATCGACCTGGGCACCTCCTCCGTCAAGCTCCTGCTGATGGACGGAGCGGGCAGGATACTCAATGTCGTGTCCCGGGAATATCCCCTGTCCTTCCCCCACCCCGGCTGGTCGGAGCAGGACCCCGCCGACTGGCTGCGGGAGACCGTGGCCGGCGTGCGCCGGCTCACCCAAAACTGCGACCGCGGGCAGATCGCGGGCATCGGCTGCGGCGGGCAGATGCACGGGCTGGTGGCGCTGGATAAGGACGACCGCGTCCTCCGCCCCGCCATCCTGTGGAACGACGGCCGCACCGCGGAGGAGACCGACTATCTCAACAGCAAGATCGGCCGTGACAAGCTCTCGGCCTGGACGGCCAACATCGCCTTCGCGGGCTTCACCGCCCCTAAGCTGCTGTGGATGCGCCGCCACGAGCCCGAGCTTTTCGCGCGCATCGACAAGATCATGCTGCCCAAGGACTATCTGAACTATTGTCTCACCGGCGTCCACTGCACCGACGTGTCGGACGCTTCCGGCACGCTGCTGTTCGACGTGGCGCACAAGCGCTGGAGTGCCGAAATGCTGGACATCTGCGGGCTGAAGGAATCCCAGATGGCCCGCATTTATGAGAGCAGCGCCGTGGTGGGCACTCTCCGCCCCGACATGGCCGCCGCGCTGGGCCTGCCCGAAAGCGTCAGGGTCTGCGCGGGCGCGGGGGACAATGCCGCCGCGGCCGTGGGCACCGGCACCGTGGGCGACGGGCGCTGCAACATCTCGCTGGGCACCTCGGGCACCATCTTCATCTCCAGCCGCGCCTTCGGCGTGGACCCCAACAACGCGCTGCACGCCTTCGCCCACGCGGACGGGAACTATCACCTTATGGGCTGCATGCTCTCCGCCGCGTCCTGCAACAAGTGGTGGATGGAGGAGGTGCTCCGCTCCGCCGACTTCGCCGCGGAGCAGTCGGCCATCGACCCCGAAAAGCTGGGGCGCAACCCCGTCTTTTTCCTGCCCTACCTCATGGGCGAGCGCTCCCCGCACAACGATCCCTTTGCCCGGGGCACCTTCACGGGCCTTTCCATGGACACCACCCGCGCGGACATGACCCAGGCCGTGCTGGAGGGCGTGGCCTTCGGGATGCGCGACTCGCTGGAGGTCGCCCGCTCGCTGGGCATCGACATCCCCCGCAGCAAGCTGTGCGGCGGCGGGGCCAAAAGCCCCCTGTGGCGCGCCATCTTCGCCGACGTCCTGAATCTGGAGCTGGACACGGTGGAGACCGAGGAGGGCCCGGGCTACGGCGGCGCGATCCTCGCGGCGGTCGCGTGCGGCGAATACCCCTCGGTGGAGGCCGCGGCGGACGCGCTGGTGCGCGTCACCGCCACCCAGCGCCCCGACCCCGGCGCGGCCGCGCGCTACGAGGCGCAGTATCGGAAATACCGGCGCATCTATCCCGCCCTGCGGGCGGTATTCCCGGCCCTGCTGTGAGGGCCGCGTGATGAAAAATACGCCCGAATACGACGTTCAAAAGAAAAACCGCGCCTCCCTGCATGGAACGCTGCGGGGCGTGGTGTGCGTCTATCTGGTTTTTCTGGCCTGGCAGGTGGTCAAGGGGCTGCCCTCCTCCGCCATGCCCGGCTGGGCCGGCTGGTGCTTCGCGGCGGTGTTCGCCGCCGCGGCGGCAGCTTTCGGCCTTTACAGCTGGAACCGCTACAAAAAAGACCTGGCCGGCGCCCTTCTCCGCCCGGAGGCGGAACCCGGCGCCGATGAGAAAGCGTGAACCCATGAAGATCGAATCCGTCTTTGACCCCGCCTTCGCCCCCTACGGCAAGGTCCTCCCCGGCTACGATACCGCCCCGCTTCTGGCGGAGCTGCGCGCCGTGACGCCCCTGCCCGAAGGCGTGGACTATGTCCCCTCCCAGCCGGAGCTGGAGGGGCTGCCCATCGCCGGGGACTTTTTCGCCAGCGCCTACGGCGGGATGCCCATCCAGCTGGGCTGGTGCAGCGGCCACAACACGCGGCTGAACTGTCTGGAATACCACCGGGACAGCGAGCTGAACATCGGCGCGGACGATTTTATCCTGCTGCTGGCCAAGGCCGAGGACGTTCAAAACGGCCTGATCGACACCTCCGCGGTGCGGGCCTTCCGCGCCCCCGCCGGCGCCGTGGTGGAAATTTACGCCACTACGCTGCACTACGCCCCCTGCTCCGCCGCCAAGGGCGCGGGCTTCCGGGTGGCGGTGGTCCTGCCCCGGGGCACCAACGGCCCCAGGCCGCCCCTGTCCCCCCTCCCCGGCAGCGCGGAGGACGCGCGCCTGTGGGCGCGCAACAAGTGGCTGCTGGCCCACCCCGACTCCGCGGAGGCGGCGCAGGGCGCCGCGGTGGCCCTCACCGGCCCCAACCCCGATATTTCCGGCGACATCTGAAAAGAAGGTACAAAAACATGAACAACATCCCCGATGTAAAACTGGGCCTCCTCGCGGTCTCCCGGGACTGCTTCCCCGTGTCCCTGTCCCAGCGCCGCCGCGCGGCCGTCGCGGCCGCCTGCAAAGCCGGGGGCCTCGATCTTTACGAGTGCCCCGTCACCGTGGAAAACGAGGCCGATATGCTCGCCGCGGTGGCGGATGTCAAGGCCGCCGGCTGCAACGCCCTGGCGGTATTTCTCGGCAACTTCGGCCCCGAGACGCCCGAGACGCTGATTGCCCGGAATTTCGACGGCCCGGTGCTGGTCGCCGCCGCCGCGGAGGAATCCGCCGGCGATCTGATGGACGGCCGGGGCGACGCTTACTGCGGTATGCTCAACTGCTCCTACAATCTGGGCCTGCGCCATCTGAAGGCCGTCATCCCGGAATATCCCGTGGGCGACGCCGGGGATGTGGCCGCCATGCTGCGGGACTTTGTCCCCGTGGCCCGGGCCCTCATCGGCGTGTCCAGCCTGAAAATCATTACCTTCGGCCCCCGTCCGCAGGACTTTTTCGCCTGCAACGCGCCCATCAGGGGCCTGTACGAGCTGGGCGTGGAGGTGGAGGAAAACTCCGAGCTGGATCTTCTGGTCAGCTACAAGGCCCACGCCGGCGATCCCCGCATCCCGGACGTCTGCGCCGACATGGCCGCCGAGATGGGCGAGGGCTGCTATTATCCCGACCTGAGCGCCCGCATGGCCCAGCTGGAGCTGACGCTGCTGGACTGGGCGGAGGCGCACAGGGGCTCGCGGCGCTATGTCGCCTTTGCCGACAAATGCTGGCCCGCCTTTCCCGAGGCCTTCGGCTTCGAGCCCTGCTATGTGAACTCCCGCCTGGCCGCCCGGGGCATCCCCGTGGCCTGCGAAGTGGACATCTACGGCGCGCTCAGCGAGTATATCGGCGCCTGCGTCTCCGGCGACGCCGTGACGTTGCTGGACATCAACAACTCCGTTCCCCGGGATATGTACGAATCCGAGATCCGGGGCAGGACCGCCTATCGGCCCACGGATGTGTTCATGGGCTTCCACTGCGGCAACACGCCCAGCTGCAGGCTGTGCGCCAATCGGGCGGTGAAATATCAGCTCATTCAGCACCGCCTGCTGGAGCCGAAGGATTCCGCGCCCGATTTCACCCGCGGCACGCTGGAGGGCGATATCGCCCCCTCCGACATTACCTTCTACCGTCTCCAGTGTGACAGCGAGGGGACGCTGCGTGCCTACATCGCTCAGGGCGAGGTGCTGCCTGTGGCCACCCGCTCCTTCGGCGGCATCGGCGTGTTCGCCATCCCGGAGATGGGCCGCTTCTATCGCCATGTGCTTCTCGAAAAGCGCTTCCCCCACCACGGCGCGGTGGCCTTCGGGCATTACGGCAAGGCCCTGTTCGCGGTCATGAGGTATCTGGGCGTGCGGGACATCGCCTATAACCGCCCCGCGTCCCTGCCCTATCCCACGGAAAATCCCTTTGCCTGATGGCGGCGCTGGAAGAGCTGCGGGCCCTCTATGGGGCCTATCTGGCGGAGACCGTCCGGCTGGAGCAGGCCCGCCGTCCCGGGGACGGGCTGCTGGGCTTCGGCGCCGGCCCCAAGGACGACCGATGCCACGCCGAATTTGCCGACGCCGTTTCCGCGGCGCTGGAGCGGCTGATCGCGGAGGGCCCCGGCGCCACGCAGGCGCTGGACGTGCTGAATTTCATGTACGCCGCCCCGCTGGAAAACGCGGACAACCGGCTGGCCTATTGGATGCTGATGGCGCTCCACGCCAGGACCCCGCCGCTGGCGGAATTCCTCACCCCGGGGAGCGCGGCGCTGCTGTTGGCATGGTATAAGGGCGCCTATCCCCGCCGGGACCGCTTCCCGGCCCAGAAGGCGGTCATCGCGGCGTTGAAGCGCCGCGCCGCCTGATCTCGGCTTGCGTCCTCCCCGCGGCGGGCACTGCGGTGTCCGCCGTTTTTGCGTTCTCCCGTCCTCCGTCCTCCGTCTCCCGTCTCCCGCGCCGTCCC
>DAOPXW010000053.1:0-13042 GCA_035352555.1 Oscillospiraceae bacterium | reverse complement strand
TTTCCTGGCGAAAAATTCCCGGCGATATCTAATATTTACTTCGCGGCGAACTGGCTCACGAAGAGGTCACACAGAGCTTTGAGCCTCGCCTTCGTATCCAGCTCGGTGACGCTGGGCACGCCCACGGTGAGGCGCTGCATCAGGCCGAGGATGGCGTCGTAGGAGTTATAGTAGAGCTGTTTGATGTTGGCGTCGGGGTTCACGGTACCGTCCTCGATGCCCTTTCGCACGGCCTGCGCCAGCGGGCCGGCATAAGTCTCGAACTTTTCCGGCGGGCGGTTCACCACCTCGTGGTTCTTGCCCGCGTTGAAAAGAGCCACTTCCGCATCCAGCGAGAAACGAATGCCGCGCGGGTCAACAAACAGCAGGCTGGAATAGGCGTTGAGGAGCACGCTCACCTGCTCGATCCCCGTCATGCCCGGGTAGTCCGCCGCCGCCAGTGTGTCCGACGTATGTTTTTTTGCCTTTTCCCAATAGAGGAACGCCGCCGCGATGACGATGTCCGTCTTGGTGGCGAAATAGCGGAAAATGGAGCGCTCCGTCAGCCCGCTGCGGCGGGCGATATCGCTGACCTTGGTCTTCTCGATACCGTTTTCGATGAAGCATTCCAGCGCTTTCTCCGTGGCCATGCGTTTGTTGTTTTCTCTCAGCTGCTCCAGCGACATAGGCACCTCCATCGATAGCCCAGTTTTGTCAGCTTAACTGACAAGTATATTATAGCGCACTGTGTTAAATTTGCAACAAAAATCGGACCGGCAGCTTTAACAAAGATGTCAGTCCGATTTTATGCAATTTATTCGAGTCTTGCCCGGACGGCGGCCAGATAGTCCGCGCTGGAGACCCCCTTTTCATCTCCGCCGCGGAGCGCGGCCAGATCGCCGGTCATGACGCCGCCGCGGATAGTGTCCAGCGCGGCGTTTTTCAGCCTTTCGGCGAAACCGGTCAGGGCGGTGTTGCCGTCCAGCTCGCCCCGCTTGCCCAGCGCCCCGGCCCAGGCGAAGATGGTGGCCACGGGGTTGGAGGAGGGCTGCTCGCCCTGAAGATAGCGGTAGTAATGGCGGGTGATGGTGCCGTGGGCGGCCTCGTATTCAAAATTCCCGTCCGGCGTACACAGGACGCTGGTCATCATGGCCAGCGAACCGAAGGCGGAGGAGACCATATCGCTCATCACGTCGCCGTCGTAGTTTTTCAGCGCCCAGACGAAGCCCCCCTCCGAGCGCATGGCCCTGGCCACGGCATCGTCGATAAGGGTGTAAAAATAGTGCAGGCCCGCTTTGTCGAAGGCGGCCCTGTTCTCCTCATAGGTCTCGGCCATGATGTCCCGGAAGGTGCCGTCATAGGCCTTGCAGATGGTATCCTTGGCGGAGAACCACAGATCCTGGCCGGTGGTGAGGGCGTAGGCAAAGCAGGCGCGGGCAAAGTTGCGGATGGATTCGTCCCGGTTGTAGATGCCCTGAAGCACGCCGGGGCCGGTGAAGCGGCAGATCTCCTTTTTCCACACCTGCCCGTCCTCCCCGGTGAAGGAGAGCTCCGCCGTGCCGGGGCCCGGCACCCGGTATTCCGCGGCGCTGTACTGGTCGGCGCTGGAGTGGCGGGCGATGGTGATGGGCCTTTTCCAGCTCTTCACCGCGGGCTCGATGCCCGAAACGAGAATGGGGGCGCGGAAGGTGGTGCCGTCCAGAATGTCGCGGATGGTGCCGTTGGGGCTCCTGTACATCCGTTTGAGATGGTACTCCTCCATGCGCTTGGTGTTTGGGGTAATGGTGGCGCATTTCACGCCCACGTGCAGCCGCTTCACGGCGGCGGCCGCCTCCACGGTCACGGCGTCGTCGGTGGCGTCCCGGTTTTGAAGGCCCAGATCGTAATATTCGGTGTTCAGCTCGACAAACGGCGTCAGCAGCTGATCCTTGATCATCTGCCACAGCACGCGGGTCATCTCGTCGCCGTCCATCTCCGCGATGGGGTTTTGCATTCTGATCGTATTCATGGCTCATTTCCTTCTTTCCGCGTACCAGTTCATCAGGCAGCCCGCCAGCAGAATTTCCCGCTCCCCGGCGGTGAGGGGGCCGATGGCAAAGACGTATTCCCTGCCGTTCACGGTACCCGTGACCGTGTCCGCGCCGCCCGCCACGGCGGCGCGCACGCCCGGCAGCGACACCCGGTCGCCGGGGGCGAAGTCGAAGGGCGCGCCCTCGGCCAGCACCAGGGGCAGCATCCCCCAGTTGATGCAGTTGGAGCGGTAGCGCTTGGTGGCGAATTTCCGGCAGATATTGGCCCCGCCGCCCAGCACCCGCTGACAGGAGGCGGCCTGTTCCCGGGCGCTGCCGTCGCCGGGACACTCGGCAAAGATGCAGGAGGCCCGCCCAGCGGCCCTGATCTTCCTGGCCCGTGGCACATAGTCCGGCTCCCGGCGGGACAGGGTAAATTCCGCCAGCTTCAGCGGATTGGAGCGGTAGGAGCTGGTCTCGCCGGAGGGGATGAGCTCGTCCGTGGTGGTGACGGGGTCGTGCAGCACCGCCGCCAGCTCCAGCTCCAGATCGTCGGGCAGGGGCGGGATGTCCGGCCAGAGCGTGATATTTGGCCCAAAGCGGAGCTCCTCGTCCGCCAGGGGCCTGCCCCAGCCGTTGTAGACCCGCTTTTCATACACGACGGCGTCGAATTCCCGCTTTGTCTCCGCCGGGGGCGCATAGTCGATCTCCGTGGCGGCGGTGAGCGCGCCGTGGTTCCGGGCCGTGGCCGCGATGGAGCGCGCGTCCATCAGCGCCACGCCGGCCAGCTGCCCGTCGCCGGGCCTGGAGCCCTCCCGGTTGGGGAAGTTCCGGGTGGTGTGGCGGACGCTGAGGCAGTCGTTGCCCGGCACGTCCCCAGCGCCGAAGCAGGGCCCGCAGAAGCAGGGCTTGAACACCGCTCCCGCCTCGAGCAGGCTTTGCTGCACGCCGCTTTTGATGAGTTCCAGATTCACGGGGATGGAGGAGGGGTACACGGACAGGGAGAAATATCCGTTCCCCGTACCGCCGTCTTTCAGGATGGCGGCGGCCTCGGCGATATTGTCGTACATCCCGCCGGCGCAGCCCGCGATGACGCCCTGATCCACCGCAAGGACGCCGTTATGAACCTTGCCCGTCAGATTCAGCTTACCCTTGCCGCCGAACTGATTCTCCGCCCGTTTTTCCGCTTCCCGCAGAATGTCGCCCGGGTTTTCCTTGAATTCCCGGATGGCGTACGCCTCCGACGGGTGGAAGGGCAGCGCGATCATGGGCTCCACCGCGGAGAGGTCGATCCCGATCAGCCCGTCGTACCGCGCGCCCTCCGCCGGGGCGAGCGCCTTGTAGGCGTCGGGGCGGCCGTGGACGGACAGGTATTCCGCCACCTTCTCGTCCGTTTCCCAGATAGAGGTCAGGCAGGCCGTCTCCGTGGTCATCACGTCGATGCCGATGCGGAAGTCCATGGGCAGATTTTTCACGCCCGGCCCCGCGAATTCCAGCACCTTGTTTTTTGCAAAGCCGTTTTTGTAGACCGCGCCGCACAGGGCGAGCGCCACGTCATGGGGGCCCACGCCCCGGGCGGGGCTGCCGGTGAGGTACACCAGCACTACCTCCGGGGCCGCGATGTCATAGGTGTCGCCTAAAAGCTGCTTCACGATCTCGGGGCCGCCCTCGCCCACGCCCACGGTGCCCAGCGCGCCGAAACGGGTATGGCTGTCCGAGCCCAAAATCATCCGCCCGCAGCCGGTCAGGGTCTCCCGGGCGTACTGGTGAATGACGGCCAGATTGGCCGGGACATAGACGCCGCCGTATTTCCGCGCGGCGGACAGGCCGAAGATATGGTCGTCCTCGTTGATGGTGCCGCCCACGGCGCACAGGCTGTTGTGGCAGTTGGTCAGCACATAGGGCACCGGGAACCGGGTCAGGCCCGAAGCCCTGGCCGTCTGGATAACGCCCACATAGGTGATGTCGTGGGAAATGAGGCTGTCAAATTTGATGTGCAGCGCCCCCCCGCCGGCGCTGTGCGCGCGCAGGATGCGCGCACACATCGTCCCATTCCGGTCGCCGGTCTCCGCATTCTCCGCCGGGACCGGCCGGCCGCCCCGATAGACAAAAGCTCCGTTTTGCAGCTTAATCATGGCATTCGTCTCCATTGTATAAAACAGAATAGCGCTATTATGGCATACCTCCGCGCAAATTTCAAGATAATGCAAAACAATCTTTACAAAAATGCAAATATGATGGGGAATGTCCGAGAATTGGGGCCATATCCCCGGTGATTTTGCAATTTTAAAAAAATATCTTGCAAAAATTCCGGAATCGCGCTATGATAGCGCCATCATTGCAAAAAGGAACGGTATCGTTTATGGATCTCTATTCCTCTAACATCAATCTTCTGGCGGAGCTGGAAGCGCTGAACGCGGACGTATCCTCCGCCTATTCCATCGGTCCTGAACAGTATGCCACCGTGGATGTGAAGCGCGGTCTGCGCAACTCCGACGGCACCGGCGTCATCATCGGCGTCACGGACGTGGGCAGTGTTCAGGGTTACACCGTCATCGACGGCGAGCGCGTGCCCATGCCGGGCAGGCTGTATTATCGGGGCATCAGCGCCACGGACATCGCCGAGGCCCATTTGAAGGACGGCACCTTCGGCTATGAGGAGGCCGTGTATCTGCTGCTGATGGGCAAGCTGCCCGACCGGCGGCAGAATGCCCTGTTCCGCCAGGTGCTGGACGAGGCCCGCACCCTGCCCGCGGGTTTTGTGGAGGACGTGATCTTCAAGGCCCCCGCCTACAATCTGATGAATCAGCTCTCCCGCAGCGTGCTGGCGCTGTATTCCTACGACCCCAGCCCGGACGACACCTCTCTGTCCAATATGCTGCGCCAGTCGGTGGAGATCGTGGCGCGGATGCCGCTGATCGTGGCCAACGCCCACGCCGTGATGCGCCACTATCTCCTGGGGCACTCGCTGTATATCCACAACCCCAAGCCGGGTCTGTCTCTGGCGGAAAACTTCCTGCGCATGGTGCGGGCAGACAAGGCCTATACCGAGGAGGAAGCGCGGATTCTGGATATGATGCTGATGCTGCACGCCGACCACGGCGGCGGCAACAACTCCACCTTTACCTGCCGGTGCGTCTCCTCCACCGGCACCGACACCTACAGCGCCATCGCCGCGGCCATCGGCTCACTGAAGGGACCGCTGCACGGCGGCGCCAACGCCAAGGTTATGGAAATGTTCGGCCACATCAAGGCCGAGGTCAAGGATTACAAGGACGACGACGAGCTCCGCGCCTACCTCCTCAAGCTGCTGGACGGCCGCGCCGGCGACGAGTCCGGCAAGATCTACGGCTTGGGTCACGCGGTGTATACCGTGTCCGATCCCCGGGCCGTGGCCATCAAAAAGCACGCCCGCTCACTGGCCGCCGGCAAAGGCCGGCTGGAGGAGCTGGAGCTGATGGAGAGCGTGGAGCGTATCGGCATCGAGCTCATCATGGCGCGCAAGCACATGAACATCCCCATGTGCGCCAATGTGGATATGTATTCCGGCCTCATTTACAGCCTGCTGGGCATCCCGGTGGAGCTGTACACCCCGCTGTTCGCCATCGCCCGCTCGGCGGGCTGGTGCGCCCACCGCATGGAGGAGGCCCTGACCGGCAACCGCATCATGCGCCCGGCCTACCGCAGCCCCGTGGCCAGGCTGGATTACATCCCCATGGACGAGCGGTGATTTTTGTGCTACAATGGCGCCGCAAAGAGAAAAGGAGCGTGGCAGTATGCGCATCGCCCTCATCGCCCACGACAAAAAGAAAGCCGACATGATCGCGCTGGCCGGGAAATACCGCGCGCTGCTGGCCCGGCACGAGCTCTACGCCACCGGCACCACGGGAAAGCTCATCACCGAGAGCACAGGTCTGCCTGTCACCCGGATGCAGAGCGGCCCCATCGGCGGCGACCAGCAGATCGGCGCCATGGTGGCCTCCGGGGCCATGGACTGCATCATCTTCCTGCGCGACCCCCTCACCGCGCAGCCCCACGAGCCGGACGTGTCCGCCCTGCTGCGGCTGTGCGACGTGCACAGCATCCCGCTGGCGACCAATGTGAAAAGCGCGGAAATCATGTTGCAGGCGCTGGAAAAGGGCATTTTTTAAAAATACGCAGACCCGGCGGAGCCAGGCTCCGCCGGGTCTTTTTTTGTCTGTGTGCGTAAAACCGTATCTTCCCCGCAGCTTGCCGCCCCCCCATTGAAGGGCGGCGCGCGGCGCCGGAGGGATTTATTCCCCGTTGCCGCGATGGAGCTCGCCCCGGGCTTCCAGATCGGCCAGGATCTGCTGATAGAAGGGTCCGTCGATCCTGTACTTTTTGAGGTAAATTACATAGCCCGCCACAATGAAGATCAGCGGCAGGATGAACATGGCGCTTTTCACCGTGAGCTTGCCCGCGGCGTCGATGGCGGCGGCGGGGAGGTTGGAGTCCTTGGTTTTGATTCCGGCCGCGATCACCGTCATGCTCACCACCGCCGTGGACAGGGCCGCGCCTATTTTATTGATGAGCGGCTGAATTGAAAACGTGATGGACTCGCTGCGTTTTCCGAGCTTCCACTGGCCGTACTCAATGGTATCGGCGAGGAACATGAGCATGAGGAGCTGGATGAAAGCCTGCCCCACAAAGATCATGACGGCGGAAACCGAAATCAGGAGGATGGAATGCTCCGCGAAGAAGAACACCGCGTAGCCCGCGATGACCAGAATGGTCGCTCCGGTATAGAGTTCCCTGCGGGTGTGTTTTTTGGAGAAGATCGGAAACACAATGAGCGCGCCCAGCTGGGCAATGCCGCAGACGCCCGCCAGAACCGGGTACATGTTGATATCGCCGAAAAGATACTGTATGTAATAGGAGGCAAACCCCGTGGTGGTGCAGTAGCCCACCATGAAAAGCGCCATGGAAAGCGTCGTCCACATGAGCTGGTCGTTTCCGGCGAGGGCGCGCCACATCTGTTTCAGGGTGGTGCCATCCTCCTGCTTGAAGCGGCCGAGGTCCTCCTTCACGCCGAACAGCGGGAAGCACAGGAAGGCCAGATACACCGCGCTGATGACCACCGCCACCAAAAACCAGCTGTGGGGCGTGTTGCCCAGCGCGCTGGTAATGGGCTGCCAGCCCACCATGACGATGTACATGCCGATGTTGGCGCAGATGCGGGCAAAGGCGCCGAAATTTTCGCGCTGCTTCTGGTCGATGGTCAGCGCTGGCAGCAGCGTCCAGTAGGCGATGTCGTTGATGCCGTAGCTGATATCCCACAGGACGTAGGCCGCGGCAAAGACGATGACAAAGCCCGTGCCGGTGCCGACGTTGCCGAACAGGAGGAGGAAAAACGCCACGCTCACAACGCCGCCCACCAGGATGGCGGGCTTGAATTTTCCCCATGGCGAGTGGATATTGTCGATGATCAGGCCGGTGATGGGGTCGTTGAGCGCGTCAAAAATGCGCAGCACCGACAGCGCCAAGCCCGTCGCCGCAAACACCGATACCGGCAGCGACAGGATGTTTGAGAGAAAGTACATCAGGGTGTTTGCCTCAAAGGCATAGAACATGTCCCGGCCCACCGTACCCAGTCCGAAGAAATATTTGTTGCGTCTGTCCGTCTTAGTCATGGCCGCGTTCCTCCGAAATTACATAGATTTCCGAGCCGAAGTCGCCCTGATTGTGCGAATTTTTGTCATACCCCGTTCCGGTGAACAGCGCCGCGGGCGCGAAGCCCGCCATCAGCGCCGCCCCGGTGGCGGTGAAATCCTCCCGCCCGTCGGGCAGGGCGTACAGCCCGTCCGCCGCGCGTAGCAAGGGTCCGTCCGGGTTCACGCGCACCGGCGAGAGGTACTTGACCAGATTGCCGAAGTCGCCCACCCGCAGGGTCTGGGGCCGGGCGCGCACCCGGTAGCGCCGATTATTGTCAAGGCCGGAAACACGCAGCTTTACAATACCGGGCGCGGCGGGGACAAGTCCCCTGAAAAAGCCCGCCAGAGTCTCGCGCTCGCTCCGGACCTGCCAGCCCGTCCAGCCCTCCGGCGCGGGCAGGCGGGAAAACGCGCCGAACTGGAAGGTGTCCCGATGGGCCTTGTAGAAAGCGATCTGGGCCTTGATCTCCCGCGCCTCCACGGGCCTGAGCGCCTTCAGATCCAGCTCGTAGCCCAAAGCTCCGAAGAAGCTCACGTTGCCCCGGGTGGACAGCGGCGTGGCCCGCAGGGTCTGAGCGTGGGGCGCGGCGGAGACGTGGGCGCCCATGCAGGATTGGGGATAGAGATACGAGAGCCCGCCCTGGATTTGAAGCCGCTCCATGGGGTCGGTATTGTCCGAGCACCAGATCTGGGGTGAAAAGCACAGCATCCCCAGATCGAAGCGGTTGCCGCCGGAGGAACAGCTCTCCAGCAGAATGTCGGGCCGCGGGGCGAAGATGCGCCGGAGCACGTCGTACAGCCCCAGAATATATTCATGGGCCGCCGCGCCGGTCAGCACCGACTGGCGGTTCATGTCCCACTTGACATAGCGGATGTCGGCGCTGTTCAGCACTTCGGTGACAGAATCGACAATATAGTCCCGCACCGCTTCCTTTCGCAGATCCAGCAGCAGCTCGTGGCGGGACAGCAGGTCGCTGCGGCCCGGCTGATGGATAGCCCAGTCCGGGTGGGCGCGGTACAGGCCGCTGTCGGGATTCACGGCCTCCGGTTCGAACCACAGTCCGAAATTCAGGCCCAGCCCCGCCAGCTTCCCGGCAAAGCCGCCGAGCCCTTCCGGCAGCTTCTTTTCATTGACGCCGTAGTCGCCCAGACCCGCCCGGTCGCTGTTCCGCGCGCCAAACCAGCCGTCGTCCAGCACGAAAAGCTCCGCCCCCTGCTTTTTGGCTCTCCCGGCCAGCTCCAGCAGGCGGCGCTGATCGAAGTCGAACATGCAGCCCTCCCAGTCGTTAAAAAGCACGGGCCGGGGCCGATAACGCCACGCCGGCGGGATGATGTGGCCGTTGACGAAGCCGTGCATCGCCGCGGACAGGCCGTTGAAGCCCGCGCCGGAATAGGCGAGGACGCCCTCCGGGGTCTCGAAGGTCCCGCCGGGCGCCAGAACGGCGCAGAAGAGCGCGGGTGAGACGCCCTGCATCACCCGGGTGAGGCCCTGAAACGAGCGCTGGGCCGAGGCGTAATGGTTGCCGGAATAGACGAGGTTAAAGCCGTACACGTCCCCGCAGTCTTCCCCCGCGCCCTTTCCGGCCAGCAGGAAGCCGGGGTTGTGCCGGTTGGAGGAAAAGCCCGTGGTGCTCTCATTGACCACCCGGGCCGCCTCCACCGGCGTCACGTGCCGGCGGGCCTCCCCGATCCAGCCGCCGTCGAAGGTGGTCAGCTGGTATTCCCCGACGAGATCGACGCACCAGCTCATACACTTGCGGACGGTCAGGGTCCGGTGCGATTCGTTTTTCAGCGCCGCCCGGCGGGTGAGCACGCCGCCGAAGTCGGTGTAGTACAGCGTCAGGGTCAGGGGCAGCGCCCCGTCCCGCAGCGTGACGGCCAGGGTCTGCAGTCCGCCCCCGGCCTGGGGCAGCCCGCTTTGCAGCCGGGCTGTTCCCTCAAAAATCTGATAGTCGGCATAGCGGAATTCCGCGGGCAGCGGGACGTCCCCGTCCCACACTTCCATGGAGCTCTCCCGGTAGTCGCCCCGGCCCGCGCCGCTCCATTCCAGCGGCAGCGTGTCCGGGCAAAGGGCGCCGTCGGCCTCGTCGGGCGTCACGGCCATGCCCCAGCCCATGCCGGGCTTCACGGCCAGCGCGGGCGCGTCCTGGATCGAAACGGGCGCGCCGAAATGCAGGTGCTCCAGAAGTCCCCGCTCCGTTGCCCGGAACAGGTAGGACCACCCGCTTTCACGGAGATGAAATACGCCGTTTTGTACCTCAATCATCGGGAAGGATAGTCCTCCCCGGCGACATATTTTTGGTAGAGCTCCTCCGTCACGCCGCCGGCGGCGGAGGCTCCGGCATAAAACCTGCCGGAATTTTTCACGGTGCGCTTTTGGGTATCGTAATCCACATGGATCAGGCCGAAGCGGGCGCTCTGCCCCTCCAGCCACTCGAAATTGTCGCAGAAGCACCAGTGGTAGTAGCGTTCAAAGGGCAGGCCGGAACCGGCCATGGCCGCGAGATGCTCGCAGATATACCGGGCGCGGAAAGCGTCGGTATTGTCGCAGGTGCCGTTTTCCGTGACCCACACCGGGCGGTTAAGCACCTTCAGCAGCTTTTCCGTACAGCGCACGAGGCCCTGGGGATAGATTTCCCAGCCCAGATCGTTTTTGCGGCAGCCCTCCCGCACGCCGTCGGCCAGACCGGAGACGGTGGAGCGGGTATAATAATTCACGCCGATGAAATCCGCGTACTCCCCCATGGGCACCACGAAGGGGCTGCGCAGGGGCGCGATAAAATCGCCCCGCAGCGCGGCCCGGGCGACCGCCCCCTGAAAAAGCCACTCCGCCCCTTTTGCCAGGGCGAGATGGGCGGGATTTTTTGGATTCTTGGGGTCAAAAACCCGGACATGGCTGGCAAAGCCCACCCGGGTGTCGGTATAGCCCATCTCGGCGCGGGTCCTGTGGATCAGCCGATAGGCCGCGATATGGCACCACGCCAGATTGGACATCACCGCGAAGGTCTCCCGGAGGGAGGTTTTCCCCGGCGGCCATGTCCCGAAGGAATAGCCGTTGACGGCAAAGACGTTGGGCTCGTTCACGGTGATGTAGTCAGCCACGAGGTCGCCGAAGCTCTGCACAACCAGCTCCGTCAGCTCCAGAAAATAGTGCAGATTCGCCTTGTCCGCGAAGCCGCCCCGGCGCTCGAACCACATGGGGTTGGTGAAGTGGTGGATCGTCAGCAGCGGGTCGACGCCCTTTTCCTTCAGATACGCGATCTCCGCCCGGTAGTGCTCCACGGCGGCGGGGTCGGGGCGTCCCTCCTCGGGGATGAGGCGCGACCATTCCACGCCGAAGCGGGCGGCGCGGATGCCCAGCGACGCCATCAGATCGGCGTCCTCCCGCCAGCGGTTCCAGTGGTCGTCGGCCACGGCGGGGTCGGAACCGTCCTTGATATGGCCCCTGTCGTACCAGTCGTTCCAGCTGTGGTCGGTGTAGCCGCCCTCGATCTGGGTGGCGGCGGAGGATACGCCCAGGACAAAGCCCTGGGGAAAACGAAATTCCATGCCCTCGCCCCTTTTTGAATATTGTGGAAATATTTTATCTTGTTCCGTCCGCCCTGTCAATGAACAGATGACGGCGGAACGCAAATATGCTATACTGTTCCCATCTTCAACGGGGAGGCGCGGCGATGGAACGCACACGCTGGTATAAAAACAAGGTCTTCTATCAGGTCTGGCCCCGCAGCTTTGCCGACGGCAACGGCGACGGCATCGGCGATCTGGCGGGCGTTTTGGCAAAGCTCGACTATATCCGGTCGCTGGGGGCGGACGGCATCTGGTTTTCGCCGCTGTACCCCTCCCCCAACGCGGACTGCGGCTACGACATCTCCGACTACACGGACATCAGCCCCGAATACGGCGACCTCGGGCTGTTCAGGCGGGTGCTGGCCGGGGCCCATGAGCGGGGCATGGCCGTGCTGATGGATCTGGTGGTGAACCACACCAGCGACGAGCACCCGTGGTTTCAGAAAAGCCGACGGCGCATCGAGCCCTACACGGACTATTACATCTGGCGGCCCGCCAGGCCCGACGGCGGCCTGCCCAACAACTGGGACAGCCTGTTTGAGGGCAAAGCCTGGCAGTGGGACGACGTGCGGGGCGAATACTATCTGCACCTCTTCGCCGTGAAGCAGCCCGATCTGAACATGGATAACCCGCGGGTGCGCGAGGAAGTGAAGGAAATCCTGCGGTTCTGGCTGGACCTGGGGGTGGACGGCTTCCGCGAGGACGTGATCACTTTCATCTCCAAGGCCGAGGGCCTGCCCGACGACCGGCTCATGCCCGCCAGCCGGGGTCTGCCCTATTATAATCACGGGCCGCATATTCACGAATACCTGTCCGAATTCCGGCGGGACGTTTTTTCCAAATACGACTGCATGACCCTGGCGGAGGCGCCGCTGGTGCGGCCGAAAAAGGCGCTGGAATACATCCGTGAGCCGGACGGCGAGCTGGACATGATGATCCAGTTCCAGTGCATGTGCGCGGACTGCCTGCTGACGGATTATCTTCCGCTGCCCTTCTCGCTGCCCCGGCTGAAGCGCGCCTTCGGCGGCTGGCAGCGCGGAGTGCGGGGCAGGGGCTGGAATATGCTGTATCTGGAAAATCACGACCACCCGCGCATCATCTCCCGCTACGGCAGCGAGAAATTCCGCGTCCAAAGCGGCAAGATGCTGGCCGCGGCCTACCTCTTTCTGCAGGGCACCCCCTTCATCTACCAGGGGCAGGAGATCGGCATGACCAACTGGCGGCCGGACAGCGCCGAACAGTATGAGGACGTGCAGACCCGGTATCAGTATAAGGTCTGGCATCCCCACGCGCCGGAGAAGCTGCGTCTCGCCCGGCTGTGGCGGGCCAGCCGGGATTCCGCCCGCACCCCCATGCAGTGGACGGGCGGGGACAACGCGGGCTTTTCCGCGGCAAAGCCGTGGTTCGCGGTGAATCCCAACTACCGGGACGTGAATGCGGCCGCGCAGGAACGCGACCCCGATTCCCTGCTGAATTTCTACCGCGCCGCCATCGCGCTGCGCAAGTCTCTGCCGGTGGTGCGGGACGGGAAGTACCGGGAATGGTACCGTCTCTCCCGCGAGCTGTATGTCTATGAGCGGCGGAATGGGAATCAGCGGCTGCTGGTGGTCTGCTCCTTCACGGCGAGGCCCGTGCGCTTTGCCGCGCCGCCGGGCTGTGATCTGGCGGCGGGAAAGCTGCTGCTGAAAAATTACGGGGACGAGCTCCTGGAAAACGGCTTCACCACAAAGCCGTACGAGACGAGGGTCTATCTGTTTGAATAATTCGCAGGCACAAAAAAACGGCGGCGGAATTTCTTAAAATTCCGCCGCC
>DAOPXW010000052.1:0-13051 GCA_035352555.1 Oscillospiraceae bacterium | reverse complement strand
GGGGGATCTGGATCTCGGCAAGTATGTGGATGAGCGGTACAAGAGGGTTTTCTTATCGTCACCATTTGCTTCAGCGATTTTGTCATGTCCTGATTTTGGCCGGGTAATTTTCCGGGTTTAGAGGTGAAACGCTTGAACGAAGTCTTGTCACAATCAGAAATTGACGCGCTGCTGGACGCCCTTGCCATGGGCGAAAGCCCCAAAGAGGACAAAGAGGAGAAAAACGCCGGGCTGAAGCCTTACGACTTCAAAACCGCGAACCGGTTCCCCAAGGAGCAAATCCGTACCATCAGTATCGTGATGGGCAGCTTTATGCAGCTCCTTTCAAATTACCTGACGGGAATCCTGAGGGTAAACTGCGAGGTCGAGGCGCTGCCGATCGAGGAACTCACGTTCTATGAGTTCAACAACGCGCTTCCGTCGCCGGCGATCCTCGCGATTCTGACGGCTCCGCCGATGGAGGGGTCGCTGATGCTCCAGATGTCCTCGGAGGTCTCGGATGCCATCGTCAGCCGCCTCCTGGGCGGCTCCAGCGCCGCGGAGGAAAACAAAAAAGCGTTCACGGAGATCGAGCTCGCGATTCTTGAGCGGATCATCCGGCAGATGCTCGCCTTCTTCGACGACGCATGGGCGAAGGTGATCAAGATCCGCTCCCACCTGGAACGCATCGAGACCAGCAGCCAGTTTGCACAGATCGTGGATGTCAACGAGCCGGTGGCGCTTGTAACGATGAATGTGAAGCTCGGCGGAAATACGGGCATTATCAGCATCTGCCTGCCCCACATGTCCATTGAGCCGGTGGCGAAGCAGCTGAACACCCGGTCCTGGTATTCCGGGGCTCAGATCCGAAAGGTGACCCCGGCGAAGGACACGGTGAGCAAAAGAATCCTTGACACGGAAGTCACCATCGACACGTTTTTCAATAATACGACGGCCACGGTCGAAGAGATCGCGGGCTTGAAGCCCGGGGATGTCATCGTACTGGAGCACAAGATCGGGGAGCCCGTCAATGTTACGCTGCAGAATATACCCAAGTTCCGCGCTTCAATCGGGACAAAGGGTTCAAAATATGCCGTCAGGATCCAAAGTATTGTAAAGGGGGAAGAGGGAGATGGCTAACCTTTCACAGGAGGAGATCGACAAGCTGATGAAGAATCCGCCCGCAGCCGCGGCCCCGGGGGAAACAGACGCGGAAAGGGTGCCGCCCCCCGGCGGAGCGGAGGGCGGACCCGGGATGCGGGACAGCGACGACGACATACTCAGCGCCGAAGAAAAGGATATCCTCGGCGAGGTCGGGAATATCTGCATGGGCGCCGCCGCCACCACCATGTATGCGCTGCTGGGGCACAGGGTGACGATCACGACGCCGAGAGTCCAAATCTGCCGGTGCGAGGAACTGCTGTCCGTTTATAAATCCCCCTTTGTGGTCGTCAAAGTGGAATACAGGGAGGGCACGGAAGGGACAAACCTGCTGCTGCTGAAAGAACAGGATTCCATACTGATTACCAACCTCCTCATGGGCAGCGAGGAGCGGCCCGCCGCGGGGGCCACGCTGGACGAAATCCACCTCAGCGCAATGAGCGAGATCATGAATCAGATGATCGGTTCGTCCGCCACGTCGCTGTCCAATATGCTCAGCGTCCCCATTGACATCACGCCGCCCGAGGCCGTCCGCGTTGGAGAGGATACCGATATCAGCCCCTTCCTCGACGGTTCCCAGCTCGCCATAAAGGTCAGCTTCGACATGGAGATCGAGGGAGTGCTCCATAGCGAACTGATGCAGATCATGTCCATCGACACGGGCAGGAAGATGGCAAAGGCCATGCTGGGAGCCTCCGCCGGCACACAGAATACGCCCGGGGAGGGCGCGGGGAAAACCGAGGAGCCGCCCCGGAGAGAGAACGGCCGGCCCGATCACGGCGCGCCGGCCGCCGGGCCGTCCGGGGGAAAAGAAAAGGCTCCGTCCGGGCAGGTCAGCGTAAAACCCGCGACATACGAAGCCTTTGAAGGCGCCGAACCCAAAAGGGCGGAGGCGGCAAACGGCGCGGCCATCGACCTGATCGGCAATATCCCGCTGCAGGTCTCCGTCGAATTGGGCAAGACAAAGAGGAGTATCAACGATATCCTGAATATGGGGATCGGCTCCGTCGTTGTCCTGGACAAGATGGCCGGGGAGCTTGTGGAAGTGATTGTCAACGGAAAACGCATCGCCCGCGGAGAGGTGGTCGTCATCGACGAAAACTACGGCGTGAGGATCACCGATATCGTATCCAGAGACGAGAGCGCGTAAAAACGGGTACGGACCGGACCTTATCCGCGGACAGAGAAAAAACGAGGGAAAAAGAGAGAGAAAGGCGCTGCTGTATGGAAAACAATATTTTGCTGGAGACGGGGACCAACGAACTGGAAATCCTGGAATTCACCATCGCGGGCAACAGCTACGGCATCAACGTGGCAAAGGTCAAGGAGCTGATGCAGTTCAGCGGCGTCAGACCCATGCCGAACGCCAATCCATGCCTTGAAGGCGTGTTCCAGCCGAGAGACGAGCTTTTTACGGTGCTGAACCTCGCGGCGTATCTCGGACTGCCCGACTCGGATAATCCGGAAAGGGACATCTTCATTATCACGTCCTTCAACAGCATGAAGGTGGCTTTCCACGTGCACGGGGTGGAGAGCATCCACCGCGTCTCCTGGACACAGGTGGAGAAACCGGACAACATCATCTACGGCAACGACGACGGGGTGGTTACCGGCATCGTCAAGATCGGCGGCAAAATCATCGCGGTCCTCGATTTTGAGAAAATCGTTTACGACATCAGCCCGAGCTCCGGAATCGACCTCTCCGAGCTGAGCGACCGGGAAAGCGACAGCTTTTGTGAAAAGCCCATCCTGATCGCCGAGGACTCGATCCTGCTCAGAAAAATGCTCGTTGAATCGCTGCACAGGGCCGGCTATGACAATATCCTTTCCGTCACAAACGGCGCCGAGGCGTGGAGTATGCTGGGCGGTTTCAGGGATAAGGGGGAGCCAGATCTGCCGGGCCGGGTCTCCTGTGTGATAACGGACATTGAAATGCCGCAGATGGACGGGATGCGCCTGACCAAGCTCATCAAGGACGACGCGGTTCTCAGACAGCTTCCGGTGATTATTTTTTCCTCCATCATTGATGAGCAGATGGAACTGAAGTGCCGGCAGGTGGGCGCCGACGCGCAGCTCTCAAAGCCGGAGATCGGCAAGCTCATCGGCGTCATCGACGGGCTGCTTCGGACAAAAAACGCGCGGTGAAACGGCGGGGAATGAGATCCCCGCCCCGACGCACCGGCATAAAACGCAAGAAGAGCCCGGGATACATCGGTTTGGTGTATCCCGGGCTCTGAACGGCACTGTTTGGGGAAATCCTTCGCCCCGGCCCGGGCCGGGGGCCGGCAGGCGGTCGAAACGGAAAATTTTTGGCCGGCTTGGGTGCCGGAGGAATCTTACTTGCCGCCGTTGACCATGGAAGCGATCTCGTCGGCAAAGTTCTCCTGCTTCTTCTCGATGCCCTCGCCCTTTTCAAAGCGGGTGTAGCCCTTGAAGACGATGGTGCCGCCAACTTCCTTGGCGACGGCCGCGGCATGCTTTTCCACGCTGACGCTGTCGTCCTTGACGAAGGGCTGCTGCATCAGGCAGACCTCGGCGTAGTACTTGCTGACCTTGCCCAGTATCATCTTTTCCTTGATGGCTTCGGGCTTGGAGGCCTCTTTGGGGTTCTCGTTGATCTGGATCATCATAATGGACTTCTCATGCTCCAGCACGTCGGCGGGCACGGAGGACTTGTCCAGATAGGGGGCGTTCAGGGCCGCGATCTGCATGGCGGCGTCCTTGCCCAACTCGATGACGGCGGGATTGCTCTCCAGGCCGGCGGAGACTTCCATGTTCACCAGAACGCCGATGCGGCCGTTCATGTGGACGTAGGACACGCTCATGCCGCCCTCGTAGCGGGCGAAGCGGCGAACCTTGATGTTCTCGCCGATGGTCAGGACCATCTCCTGCTGCTGCTGCTCCACGGTGAGGTCGGTGCCGCAGTACTTGCAGGCCATCAGCGCCTCCAGGTCGGCGGGGTTCTGCTTGACCACGGTGGCGGCCACGCCCTTAGTGAAGTCGATGAATTTCTCGTTCTTGGCGACGAAGTCGGTCTCGGAGTTGACCTCGACCACCACGCCCACGCCGTCGATCACGTCGGCATAAGCCATGCCGTCGGCCGCGATGCGGCCGGCCTTTTTCTGGGAAGCGGCCAGGCCCTTTTCACGGAGCCACTCCACCGCCTTGTCCATGTCGCCGTCGGATTCGACCAGCGCCTTCTTGCAGTCCATCATGCCGCAACCGGTCATCTCGCGCAGGTTCTTCACATCTGCTGCGGAAAAAGCCATTTTTTTATCCTCCTGTATTTTGTCTTTCGTCTGAAAACAGGGAGCAAATCATGCTCCCTGTATGATCCGTGTTCTTTTGCGGGCTGAATTACTCAGCGTCCGCGGTTCCCTCGACCTTTTCGGCCTCGGCGGCGGAAGCGGTCTCGCCCGCGGGCTCGGCGTCCATGCCCTGACGGCCTTCCTGCACGGCGTTGGCCATGGTGGCGGAAATCAGGCGGATGGCGCGGATGGCGTCGTCGTTGGCGGGAATCACATAATCAACCTCGTCGGGATCGCAGTTGGTATCGACGATGGCGACGATGGGAATGTGCAGCTTGCGGGCCTCGGCAATGGCGTTGTGCTCCTTGCGGGGATCGACAACGAACATGGCGGAGGGCAGCTTCTTCATTTCCTTGACGCCGCCGAGATATTTCTCAAGCTTCTCAATCTCGCCCAGATGTTTCATGACTTCCTTCTTGGGCAGCATATCAAAGGTGCCGTCTTCCTGCATCTTCTTCAGCTGGGCCAGACGGTCCACGCGGGTGCGCATGGTCTTGAAGTTGGTGAGCATACCGCCCAGCCAGCGGGCGTTGACATAGTACATACCGACGCGCTCGGCCTCTTCCTTGACGGAATCGGCGGCCTGCTTTTTGGTGCCGACGAAAAGGAGGGTGCCGTTGTTCTCGGACAGGGTGCGGACGAAGTCATAGGCCTCTTCCAGCTTCTTCACGGTCTTCTGGAGATCAATGATGTAGATGCCGTTGCGCTCGCAGTAAATGTACTCGGCCATCTTGGGGTTCCAGCGGCGGGTCTGGTGTCCGAAGTGGACGCCGGCTTCCAGCAGCTGCTTCATGGATACGACTGACATTGGGTATTTCCTCCTGTATTTTTGTTTTTTCCTCCGGGACGCATCGCCCCCTCCGCCAAGCCGTAGCCACATGGGGAGAGTCCGCGCCCGTGTGAAATGCTGTGAAATGCTTTAATATAGTATCAGATGGCGTGCCGGATTGCAAGTGGTTTTTGCGGAGTTTTCCTGAAAAGCCCCGGTTTTTTCACCTGTTTGGGGACAAAGTCAGAGGAAAGACCGCTTTTGCCGCTTGCGTCTGGGCAGGTCGGCGGGCAACTCCACCAGAATGATGTCCTCGCCGATGCGCACGATGCTGCTCCAGGGCAGAATATAGTCGTCCTCCCGCCCGAGCAGGCCGAACCATTTCGCGCGGCCGGGGGTGATGAGGGACAGCAGCCGGCCATCCGTCCGGTCCACCTCCGCATCGCTGACATAGCCCAGCCGCAGGCCCGTGGGCACATCCACGACCTCCTTGTAGTGCAGCTCGGAAAAATAGCTGATCATAAGGCAATCACCCCCATATAGCGTATGGGGGCGACGGCCTGGACTATTCATCAACCTTGTTCTTTGGGATGGAAATGGTGAAGATCAGCTTGTCCGCCGTTTCGCTGCGCTCCATGCCCGCGTCGATGCCGCCCTGCTTCATCAGGTCGATGCCGTGGAGCAGCGTGTTCATGAACACCCGGACATCCTTGAGAATAAAGAGCTTTTTCGGCTCCGCGCGGAGCTCCGGCGCCCTGTCCTCCGCCACGGAAAGCAGCGATTCCACATACTCGTCCGTGGCGGCCACCGTGAGATCGTTTCGGACGATGTAGGTCAGCGCGTCCCGCTGCTGCCGGGCGTCCGGCAGGCGCAGCAGGGCCCGGCCGTGGCGCTCCGTGAGGTCGTTTTCCCGCAGGGAGGCGCGCACGTCCTCCGGCAGCTTCAGCAGCCGCAGCTTGTTGGCCACGGCGGACTGGGATTTGCCGATGCGCCGGGCGGCCTCCTCCTGGCTCATGCCGAACAGGCGGATGAGCTGGTCGATCGCCTGGGCCTCCTCGATGAAATCCAGGTCCCGCCGCTGAAGATTTTCCACCAGCGCGATGAGGCTGGCGTCCTCCATATTGACGTCCAGCAGAATGCAGGGCACCTCGGTGAACCCCGCCTTTTTCGCGGCCCGCAGACGGCGCTCCCCTGCCACCAGCTCGTAGCGCCCGGTGCGCAGCCGCACCGTGAGCGGATTGAGGATGCCGTATTCCGCGATGCTGGCGGCCAGCTCGTCGATGCCCGTCTCGTCAAACACCCGGCGGGGCTGCATGGGACTGGTGCACAATTCCTCCACCGGCAGATAGATGATACCGCCCCGGCGCAGCGAGGGGCGTTTTTTTACAGCTTGCATGACAATGCCTCCTATGTAGTGGTTTATACCCTAAATCTATACCGTATGTTGTGAAAATACGGGCGAAGCGTGTCCGGGAAATCAAAAAAAAGCGGCAGACTGAAAAAATCAGTCTGCCAAAGACAGGGTTGTGGGATAAAGATATGAGCCGGGTTCCGAGGAACCATTGGATAAGCTGTGAGTAGAGCATATACCGGGCCCGTCCGATTGTAAAGAGCGAAAGGGCACTAGTTTTGTCGAAGGCATATTTTTTGCGAAATCGGGTATGATAGCACGGCAGACTATTGTAAAGGAGCATGAAAACATGATGATCATGGACCGCATCGCGCTGACGCTTTCCATTATCGGCGGTCTGAACTGGGGTCTGGTGGGCCTTTTCCGCTTCGACCTGGTGGCCTATATCTGCGGCGGGCAGACCGCCGTGGTGAGCAGAGTGATCTATACTCTGGTGGGTCTGGCGTCCATCTGGTGCATCTCCCTGCTGTTCCGGCGGGATTCCGCCGTGGATAACGGCGACTGAGACGCATCAAAGCTCCGCCCTTTGAGGGCGGAGCTTTTTACTTATTGCTTCAGCAGCCAGACGATCAGCGCCCACTGCGCCAGGGTAATCAGCGGAAAGCCCAGCTCGAATTTCAGGTGCCTGGTCTTGTGGCGGAAGGAGAACATCCCGAAGGTGCCGCCCAGCCCGCCGCCCAGAAGCGCCGCCAGAAACAGGGTGGCCTCCGGGATGCGCCGCGCCCCCCTGATGGCCTTGTACTTGTCCACGCCCATGAGAATGAACAGCAGGCAGTTCACCACGGCCAGATAGATCCAGAGCACATTCAGATACTTATCCATAGTTATGACCGTTCCTTTCACAGCGCGCAGGGCACAAAATGACCGCGAAAAGGGGGGACCATCCTGTGCATGCTTCGCGGTTCCCGCCCGGTGGAGAGCAAAACGCGCTCGAATTCAATAAAGTTTGAATCTGGTGCAAACGCTATTTCTTTTTTTCGGCAGGCCGGGCGTTCTTTTTGGGCTTTGGCCTGGCCCAGCCCTCCTTGCGTTTGGGCTTTTCGGGTCTTTTCACGGGCGGTTTTGCCGGTTCGGCTTGCCTCCCGGGCTTTCCGGCCGCGGGCCCCTGCCCGGGCTTCGCGGCGGGGCGGTCGGGCCGGATGAGACAGCCCTTGCCGTAGCCGATGAGATCCTCCCGCCCGGCCTCCCTCAGGGCTTCCAGCACCAGACGGCGCTTGGCGGGGTTCTTCCACTGCAGCAGAGCGCGCTGCATCTCCTTTTCGCGGGGCGTGACGGCCACATAGACGGGACGCAGGGTCTCGGGGTCCAGCCCGGTGTGGTACATACAGGTGGAGATGGTCCCCGGGGTGGGGTAGAAGTCCTGCACCTGCTCGGGCTGGCGGCCCTTTTTGCTGAGAAATTCCGCCAGCGCCACGGCGTCCCCCAGGGTGCTGCCCGGATGGGAGGACATGAGGTAGGGCACGATATACTGCTCCTTGGAACAGCGCTCGTTCATGTGGCGGTACTGGTCCATGAACTTCTCATACACCCCGATGTGGGGCTTGCCCATATAATCCAGCACGGAATCGATGCAGTGCTCCGGCGCGACCTTCAGCTGGCCGGAGATGTGGTATTCCACCAGCTCCCGGAAAAAGGCGTCGCTCTTGTCCTCCAGCATATAGTCGTAGCGGATGCCGGAGCGGACGAAGACCTTTTTCACGCCGGGAATGGTCCGCAGCCGCCGCAGCAGCGCCAGATATTCCGAATGGTCGGCGTCCAGATTGGGACAGGGCTCCGGCGCGAGACAGCGCCTGTCGGGGCACATACCGTATTTCAGCTGCTTTTTGCAGGAGGGGTGACTGAAATTGGCCGAGGGGCCGCCCACGTCCGTAATGTAGCCCTTGAAGTCCGGCAGCTTCGTCAGCGCCTCGACCTCCCGCACCACGCTCTCCTGAGAGCGGGCCGTGACCATGCGGCCCTGGTGGAAGGCCAGCGCGCAGAAATTGCACCCGCCGAAGCAGCCGCGGTTGTGGATGACGGAAAAACGGACCTCCTCAATCGCCGGGACGCCCCCCAGCGCGTCGTACATGGGGTGGTACCACCTGGTATAGGGCAGCTCCGCCACGGCGTCCAGCTCCGCCGATTTCAGCGGCATGGCGGGCGGGTTGACGATGAGAACCTTGCCGTCATGGGGCTGGATCAGCGCCCGGCCCCGGATGGGGTCGTGCTCGGCGTATTCCACGCGGGTGGCGTCGGCATAGGCGCGCTTGTCCGAGGCGACGGCGGCATAGGAGGGGAGGGTCACGGCGTCAAAACGGCAGGCCTCCGGCCCGTCGGCCAGAAAGGCCGTGCCCCGGATATCGGTGAGCTCCGACACGGGCGTTTTCCTTTTCAGCGCCGCCGCGATGGCGCGGGTGGCGGTCTCGCCCATGCCATAGACCAGAATGTCCGCGCCAGAATCCATCAGGATGCAGCGGCGGACCTTGTCCTCCCAGTAGTCGTAGTGGGCGAAGCGGCGGAGACTGGCCTCCAGCCCGCCGATGACCACCGGCAGGCCGGGAAACGCTTCCCGGGCGCGGTTGGCGTAGACGATGGTGGCCCGGTCGGGGCGGAGCCCCGCCTTTTTGCCGGGGGAATAAAAGTCCTCGGAGCGGTGCTTCTTCGCGGCGGTGTAGTGGGCCACCATGGAATCGAGGTTGCCCGCGCCGATCATCACGCCGTACCGCGGCCGGCCCATGGCGGCGAAGGCGGCGGCGCTGTGCCAGTCCGGCTGGGCCAGTATGGCCACGCGGCAGCCTTCGGCCTCCAGCACCCGCCCGATGACGGCGGGGCCGAAGCTGGGGTGATCCACATAGGCGTCGCCCGTGACCAGCAGAAAATCATACCACCACCAGCCGCGCCGGTGCATATCCTCCTGGGAGACGGGCAAAAAGTCGGTCGTTTCGTTCATTCAAGCTCCCCGTGATACCAGCCGCTGGTACCGTTGTTTTTGACGTAATAGCCCCGGGACGTGGTTTCGATGATCCCCAGCGCGTCCCCCGGGCGGACGGCCAGCTCGTAGTCGGAACAGTCGTTGGCGCGGGTGACGCCGTCGCCGCCCGCGGCGAGGTATCGGGTGAGAATGTCCATCTCGTAGCCGGTACGAAGATGGCGGCAGCGGGAAAATTCCCCGCCCCGCGACAGCACCTCCACCGCATTGTCGCCCCAGCGGATGTAATAGGACCTTGCCGAGGGGGCCTGGGCGGTCTTCGCGGTGCGGAGGGGAAAGGAGTCGTAATAGACGGTCCGGAAGTCCTCACTGCCCTCGGAAGGAATGATCAGGGCGTTGAGCTGCCCGTCGTCCTTCAGCACACAGCCGCCGTCGATGCTGATAGTCTTTTCCGGCCGGTCGATGATGGGGCTGGCGCAGACGTGATCCTCCAGATACAGGGTGACCGGCCAGTGGCCTACAATGATCCATTTGGGAAAACGCCAGCCGTGGCTGCGGAAATTGTCCAGCTTCATGCACTCGCCGCTGCGCTGCTGATCGAAGGGGATGTCCGGGCGGACACCGCCGTGGACGAACAGATAGTGCGGCGTCTCCACCGCGGTGGGCAGGGCGCGCAGGAAGTCCCATTCCGCGGCGTAGCGGGGGCGGAGCAGCGCGATGGCGGCCGCCATGTCCGTGTCCTCCCCGAGGGGAATCCCCTCACGCAGGAACATCTCGTAAAAGAGGCCGTAACGGGTATAGAGCATATAGCGCAGCAGCCTTTGATAGCCCTCGGGCCCGGCGTTGTCGATAACGTCGGCCCAGCAGTCGCAATTGCCGCACAGGGGATAGACGTTGCCGCCCCGGCACAGCGCCATCAGCGCCCGCAGGGTGCCCAGACTGTCCGGCCCCTTCTCCAGAAAGTCGCCCACCACCACCAGCGCATCGTCCCCGCCGAAGCCCACCTTTTCCAGCAGGCCCCGGAAATAGGACAGGTTGCCGTGGATATCGGACACGGCAATGATCCGCTGGCCGGGCCGGAGTTCCGGGCGGCGGATCATCAGATTGTGTTCCCAGGTGAACATTCAGGCAAGACTCTTTTCCATCAGAATGAGATCGGCGATCATGCCGGGCTCCACGTCGAGCTTTGTGAAGCCGTTTTTCCCATAGAACGCCAGCCCCGCCTTGTTGTCGGCGGAGACGTGCAGCCGCAGGGCGGTGCGGCCCTGGCTTTCATAGTGGCACACGGCCCGGCCCAGCAGCTGGACGCCCAGGTTCTGGCCCCGGAATTCCGGGCGCAGATACAGCAGCGAGATCCAGCCGTAGCCCGCGTGGCGGCCGCGCTCGGTATCCAGATCCAGCACGCCGGCAAAATCGTCCCCGCTGTAAATCTTGCGCACAGCCTCGGGGTCCAGCCGGTAATGCTCCAGCGCGCCGGTGAGGTAGGGGGAGGAGACGAAGCCCGTCTCGGTCCCGTGGGAAGCTATCCAGGCGTCGGCATAGCAGTCGGCGTAGAGCTGGGCGTCCCGCCGGGGGTCCAGCGGCTCATCCCGCAGGTTGAAGCGGTCCGTGCCGCTCGCCTCCTTCCACCAGGTCTGCTTGGCAAAGGTGCTGATGGCCGTGGGCAGGTGGGAGTTGTCGTTGTAGTATTCCACCGCGAACTTCTCCCCATCGTACTTCAGCAGGGAGACGCTGGTGTTGTCCCCGTGGGGGAGGCTGCGGATATCCTCGGAGCGGATGCCCAGAAAATAGGACAGGATGGTGCGGATGGCCATGCCGTGACAGATCACGGCCACGGTCTGGCCGTCATGCTCCCGGGCGATATCCGTGAGCACGCTGAGTATGCGGGCGCGGCACTGGGCAAAGGTCTCCGCCCCCGCCACGTGCCATTGATCCGGGTCGTTGTTGAAATAGCCCATTTCCACGGGATAGAGGCGCTCCACATTGCCGAAGGGCATCCCCTCCCACGGGCCGCAGTTGATCTCCCGCAGGCGCTTGGTGGTATGCAGCGGGAGCTTGTGATATTTGGTAATCGCCCCGGCGGTGGTGATCGCCCGGCGCAGGTCGCTGGAATACAGCGCGTCGATGGGGATGGATTTGAACCGCTCGGCCAGCGCGTCGATCTGCCGGCAGCCCATGGGCGTGATGCGCCCGTCCCAATGTCCCTGCCACAGCCGGTACAGATTGCCCTCGGCCTCGCCGTGGCGGATGAGATAAATATTTGTCATGCGGGGTCCTCCAATATATTGACCATTATAATGGAATAATGATATAATACTTTGTCGCAAAATACAATATCTTGAGTATCCAAAAAAAACGCGGAGGCAGCCTTGAAAGTTATCCATCTCATCAGCGGCGGCGACAGCGGCGGCGCAAAGACCCATGTCCTGTCCCTGCTAACGGAATTGAATAAATCCATCACGGCCGATCTGGTGTGTTTCCTGTCCGGCCCCTTTTCCCAGGAGGCTCAGGCGCTGGGCATCCCCCTGACCGTGTTCGACGGCAGCTTTGCGGACAGCGTCCACCGGGTGCGGGAGATGGTAAAGAACGGCGATTACGACCTGATCCACTGCCACGGCTCCCGGGCCAACCTCATCGGCTCCATCATTCGCCGCAGCTGCGGACTGCCCGTGATCAGCACCGTCCACAGCGATTACCGACTGGATTATATGGGCCGCCCCGGCGCGGCCATGACCTATGGCCGGGTGAACGCCTGGGCCTTGCATCGGCTGGATTACCGGGTATGCGTGTCCGATGAGATGCGCCGCACCCTCATCAACCGGGGCTTTCGACCCAACCGGCTGTTTGCCATCTATAACGGCATCGACTTCAGCCTGAGCCCGGCCAAAACCGACCGGGCGGCCTATTTCGCCGACATCGGCTGCCCTTTCCCCACGGACGCCGTCATCGCGGGCATCGCGGCCCGCCTGGACCCCGTGAAAGACGTGGGCACTCTCATCCGCGGCTTTGCCCGGGCGGCGGACCAATGCCTCGGGCTGCGGCTGATGATCGCGGGCGACGGCATGGAGAGGGAGACGCTCAAGGCACTGGCCGGGACGCTGGGCGTGGCGGAGAAGGTATTCTTTGCCGGCTGGGTCAAGGATATGCCCCGGTTTTACGGCGCGCTGGACATCAACACCCTCACCAGCCTTTCGGAGACCTTTCCCTACGCCATCACCGAGGGCGCCCGGGCCCATCTGCCCACCGTGAGCTCCGCCGTGGGCGGCGTGCCCATGCTGGTGCGCCAGGGCGAGACGGGCCTTCTGTTCGAGCCCGGGGACGCCGCCGCGCTGGGCGAGGCGCTGATCGCCCTGGCCTCCGACGGCGAGCTGCGGAAAAGAATGGGCCAGGCCATCTATGAAAAAGGCGCGGCGGAATTTTCCACCGAGACCACCTGCCGCACCCAGCTGGAAATCTACGATACCATCCCCAAGCGCGAGACCCCGCGTAGGAACCACCAGAAGGACGGCGTGGTC
>DAOPXW010000051.1:0-13834 GCA_035352555.1 Oscillospiraceae bacterium | reverse complement strand
AAAAGACGGCCCCATTTGGGGCCGTCTTTGGTTTTCCTTGTTCAGCTTTTGTCGTCCTCCAGCCGGGACTGGATGTAATCCTCGATCTTCTCATAGGGGATGCCGGTGGCCACGGACAGCTCGCCGTTGAGGATCTCCTTGGCCCGCTTGGTGACCGTGTCGATACGGTTGGAGCGGTTGGCGCGCTCCTGCCCGTAGATGCCCTTGAGCAGGGCCACCAGCGCTTCGCAGGTGTGCTTGCGGAACATCTCCTTATAAAAGGCGTCCACATGGGTGAAGCGCACGTCGTGGCACACCGCGGGTTCGATCCGGGGGATGCTGTCGATAAAAGTCTCGGCCTCGGTCTTGGTCATGACGCTGCGCATATAGACCTTGGAATCCACGGGGGCATAGAACGTGCCCGTACCCACCATGGGCGACAGCGTATAGTAAAGTCTGTCGCCGCTGCCCATTTCGATGGGCCCCACATCCGCCACGGTGCAGACGCCGTTTTCGTTGTAAATAATCTTGTCGCCGACTTCAAACATAATTTCGCTCCATTTTCTCATATCGCCCTAATGTTAACATAATAACACAAGTCAAGTAGGAATTTCAAACATATTTTATAAATATTTGAAATTTTTTCGTTTATTTCTCCGGGATTGTGTTATTCCCCTTTAATGATATAATGATAATTTACTATGGCAGGACGCAAAGGAGCGCAACTGTGAAGATCTTCCTGCGGGGACACGACAACAAATACGCCGCCGAGCAGATGCTGCTGACCCTCTACCCCGACCAGCGCCCGGAATATCCCGCGGGCCGGCCGGAGGGCGACCGGGTGGAGCTCAACCGCAGCCGGGGGGCGGTGTACACCACCGTCACCTGTCTATTATGGAAGGACGGCGTGTGCCATACCGGCCGGGCCGCCATGAAAAACGCGCTGATGACGGACGCCGTGCTGGAGGATCGCTGCACCCAGCGGATGGTCAAGACCGCGTTCTACCGCGCGGCCATGCGGGCGGGCCGCGAAAAACCGGTCTGGGGCGCGCTGACGGGCGTGCGCCCGGGCAAGCTGATGACCGCCCTGCTGCGGCAGGGCCTGCCGCCGGAGGAAGCCCTCCGGCGTTTCATCGCGGAATACGATGTCGCGCCTCAGCGGGCGGCGCTGTGTCTGGACGCCGCCCTGGCGGCGGAGCGGGCGGCGGAGAGCCTCTCCCCGCGGGACGTGTGCCTGTATGTGGGCATCCCCTTCTGCCCCACCCGCTGCGCCTACTGCAGCTTCGTCAGCCAGTCGGTGGAAAAAAGCATGGCGCTCATCCCCCCGTTTCTGGACGCGCTGGCGCAGGAGATCGACGCCACGGGGGAGATCGTCCGGGCGCTGGGCCTGCGGGTGATTTCCGTCTATATGGGCGGCGGCACACCCACCACCCTGTCCGCCCCCCAGCTGGACGCCCTGTGCGGCCGCCTGGCGGCGGTCTTTGACCTTTCGGGCATAAAGGAATATACTGTGGAAGCCGGCCGGCCCGACACCATCACGGAAGAAAAGCTGCGGGTGCTGAAGGCCCGGGGCGTCACCCGGGTCAGCGTGAACCCCCAGACCATGTCGGACGAGGTACTGGCCGCCATCGGCCGCAGGCACACCGCCGGAGACGTGACGGACGCGCTGGACACGGTGCGCCGGGTGGGCGGCTTCGAGGTCAACATGGATCTCATCGCGGGCCTCACGGCGGATACGGCGGAGCGCTTTCGCGCCACGGTGGACACAGTGCTGGCGCTGGCGCCGGAGAATGTCACCGTGCACACCCTCTCCCTCAAGCGCGGGTCGCGCATCACGCTGGAGGGGGCGCTGCTGCCCACCGCGCCGGAGGTCGGCGCCATGCTGGATTACGCCGGGGACGCGCTGCGCCGGGACGGCTATGCGCCCTATTATCTCTACCGGCAGAAATTCATGTCCGGCGGATTTGAGAACGTGGGCTGGACGGCGCCGGGACACGGGAATCTCTACAACATCTGCATCATGGAGGAGCTGTGCTCCATCCTGGCCATGGGCGGCGGCGGCTCCACCAAGCTGGTGGCGCCGGGCAACGGCAAAAATATCCGGCTCACCGCGCCCAAGTATCCGGCGGAATATATCGCGGGCATCCGGCATACCTGCGCTGATAAAATACGCATAAAGGAGTTTTACAATGGCTTATCAGCTTTCTGACATCAATATCAAAACCGTGTTCGACCCCGAGGGCTTTGTGAAGGAGTGCGACGCGGCCTACAATAAGCGCGTGGATCACGCCGCGGACCTGATCGTCAAAAACACTGCCCAAAGCCCCATCGTGCTGCTCTCCGGCCCCTCCGGCAGCGGCAAGACCACCACCTCCATGAAGATCGCGGAGGCGCTGGAGAAGCGCGGGGTAGGCACGCATTACGTCAGCATGGACGATTATTTCAAGACGGTCGATCCCGGGACCGCGCCGCGCACCCCGGAGGGCGAGCTGGATCTGGAATCTCCCCGGTGCCTGGACATGGAGCTGCTGAACAGGCATTTCACCATGCTCTCCCGGGGGGAAAAGATCTTCGTGCCGAAATACGAGTTTTCCCGCCAGATGCGGGTCACCGAGCCGTCCAAATCCATCCAGCTGAAAAAGGACGAGATCGTGGTGTTCGAGGGCATTCACGCCCTCAACGACATGATCACCGACGCGCATCCCGAGGCGTTCAAGCTGTATATTTCCGCCCGCAGCGACGTGATGTTCAACGACCAGGTGGTGTTCAAGGGCACCTGGTTCCGTCTGGTGCGGCGCATGGTGCGGGACCACAACTTCCGGGGCGCCGACCCTGCCTACACCATGGCCATGTGGGCCAACGTCCGCCGGGGCGAGAAGGCGAACATCTCCCCTTACAAGCACAAGGCCAACTACCAGTTCGATTCCTCCTTCCCCTACGAGCTGGCCGTGATGAACGAGACGGCCACCAAGCTGTTCCAGTCCGTGCCGGAGGGCATCGAGCGTTTTGAGGAGCTCAAGGCCGTGCTGCCCGCCCTGCAGCTGTTCGGCGTGATCGACGAAAAATATGTCGCGCCGGACGCCATGATCCGGGAATTCATCGGCGGCGGCATTTACGAGTATTAAAAAATCAGCGTCCCGCCGTGAGGTGGGACGCTGATTTTCTTTTTGGCGTTCAGGCCTGCTCGAACAGGTCCTTACCCACGCCGCACACGGGGCAGGTGAAATCCTCGGGCAGATCCTCGAACCTGGTGCCCGGGGCGATCCCGGCGTCGGGCGCGCCGGCGTCCTCATCGTACTCGTAGCCGCAGACTGTGCAAATGTACTTCATCGTTGCGTCCTCCAATAGTTATTTTTCAGGCTTTTCATAGCCTATTTTGATCTCGGGTCTGCGCTCCTTCATCAGGCGCTCCGCCTCGGTCACGGGGCTCTCGTCCTGGTCAAAGATGATGTTGGCGAATTCCTTGCCGTCGTGGACAAGGATCAGGCGGTAATAGTCGTAGCTGTTGGCGCTGCAGCAGGTTCTGGCATTGCATTCGTTGATGCGGGTAAAGGCGCGGTCGATGTACACGAAGGGCGCGCAGTATCTTTTCAGGCCGTCTTTATAATAGACCGCTTTTTTACCCACGCGCACCTTGCCGACAACGTCGGCGGCGGTGTAATCGGCCAGATAGGTCGGGTCTTCAACGGGTTTTCTGTCCATCCCGGTGAGTTTAACGGTGTCTGCCATGGTGATTGCCTCCAATCAATTGAAATTCTATTCCAGAAGCGTCACCTTTCTGCCGGAATTTTCGATGACGCCTTCCTCGCGCATCAATCGCAGCTCGCGCATCAGGCTTGTCCGGTCCACGCACAGATAGTTGGCCAGCTGCGACAGGGACATCTCGGTCTCAAAGCTGTTCTTTCCGGTCTTTTCGCGCAGGTACTCGAAATAGGCCTGCAGCTTCTGCCGCACGGTCTTGCGGCTGATCATGTTGATCCGCAGGGACAGCATCTGGGCTTTTTTCGCCGAGAGATTGAAAAGGTTGCTGGTGAGGATGGAGTGATGTTCGCAGGCCTTGGAGCAGCGGCCGTAGATGGCGGAAAACTTGATGAACAGCACCTCGCAGTCGGCGTCCGCCTCCACCACATAGCCAAGGCCCCCGTAGGGCAGCTCGAAAACCTCGCCGAAAATGTCGTTGGGACCGTAATGCTCCAGCAGGGCGGCCTCCCCCTCGCTGTCCACACTGTACAGGTGGGCCTTGCCGCTCAGGAGCACGCAGAGGTATTCAAGCTCCTGAGAATACACCGCGATGGTGTCGCCCTTCCTGAATTTCCGCGTCTCGGGCTTGAAGCAGTGGATCATGGCGTTGATACTGTCTTCGCTGATCCCTTCGAACAGCTGCACCTGGTCAAGTGTCATAATGGTCAGCTCCCGTTTTCTGATTTGAGTATATTCTATATTATAGCATGATACTGTGGCTTCTGCCACAGCTTTTTAAAATAATAATGGTATACTGTATTTGATTAGAACCCTGCACTATTTTGTTAAGGAGGAGCTGTATGTACTGCATCAAAAAAGTTCTAGACAATCTCGTATGGGTCGGCGCGGACGACCGGCGTCTGGTCTGCTTCGAGGGCGTCTACGGCGTTCCCGACGGCGTATCCTATAACTCGTATATCCTGCTGGACGACAAGACCGTCCTGTTCGACACCGTGGACAAGGCCGTGTCCCGCACCTTTTTTGAAAACGTATCCTACGCGCTCTCCGGGCGCAGGCTGGACTACCTGTTCATCCACCACATGGAGCCCGACCACGCGGCCACCATCGAGGACCTGATGCTGCGCTATCCCGAAGCGACCATCGTGTGCAACGACAAGACCCGGACCCTGCTGGGCCAGTTCTTCGACCTTGACCTCACGGCGCGCATCCGGATCGTGAAGGAGGGGGACACCCTCTCCACCGGCAAGCACAGCTTCACCTTCCTCATGGCGCCCATGGTACACTGGCCCGAGGTCATGATGAGCTACGATCTCACCGACAAGATTCTGTTCTCGGCCGACGCCTTCGGCACCTTCGGCGCGCTCAACGGCCACCTGTTCGCGGACGAGGTGGACTTCATGCACGACTGGCTGGGCGAGGCGCGGCGTTACTACACCAACATTGTGGGCAAATACGGCCCCCAGGTGCAGGCCGCCCTGAAAAAGATCGCCGCGCTGGACATCGCCTATGTCTGCCCGCTGCACGGCTTCGTGTGGCGCTCCCATTTCGGCGATTATCTGGAAAAATACACGCTCTGGAGCGCCTATGCCCCGGAGAAGAAGGGCGTGATGCTGGCCTACGCCTCCGTCTACGGCCACACCGAGAACACCGCCAACATTCTGGCGGCCAAGCTGGTGGACCGCGGCGTGGACGTGAAGATGTACGACACCTCCGTCACCCCCTCCAGCTACATTCTCTCCTCCGCCTTCCAGTACAGCCATCTGGTATTCGCCTCCACCACCTACAACGCGGGCATGTTCGTGACCATGGAAAACCTGCTCAGCGACATCGCCCACCACAACCTGCAAAACCGCGCCGTGGCCCTCCTTGAAAACGGCAGCTGGGCCCCCACCAGCGGCGCGCTGATGCACGACGCTCTCGCCGTGCTGCCCGGCACCCGCTTCCTGGCCGACCCCGTCACCATCAGGTCCTCCCCCAAGGCGGACACGCTGGAGGCGCTGGACCGTCTGGCCGATACCATCGCGCTGGAGATCGCCCCGCCGCTGCCGGTATTCCCGGCGGACGAGCCCGCCGTGGCCAAGCCCCTCATCGTGGAGGACAACGCCTTCTTCAAATTCACCTACGGCGTGGAAGTCCTCACCACCCGGGTGGACGGAAAGGATTACGGCTGCATCATCAACACCGCCGGCCAGGTCGCCGCCTCCACGCCCCGGAAGGTCACCATCTCCTGCATCAAGAAAAACAACACCTGCGACATGGTGGCCAAGGCCGGGAAGTTCAACATCTCCATCCTCACGGAGGACGCCCCTTTCGCCCTGTTCCAGCGCTTCGGCTTCCAGAGCGGCAGGGACGTGGACAAATTCGCGGACGTGGCGTATAGCGACCGCATGGAAAACGGCATCCGCTATGTGCCGGAGTATACCAACGCGGTACTGTCCTGCGAGGTGATCGAGTCCTTTGATCTGGACACCCAGATGCTGTTCATCGCCAACGTCGTGGAGGCCAAGGTGCTCTCCGGCGGCCCCAGCTGCACCTACGCCTACTATCACGCCCACATCAAGCCCAAGAAGGCTCCCTCCGCCGACCAGCCCGAGGGCTGGGTCTGCACGGTGTGCGGCTACTTCTACGAGGGCCACGAGCTGCCGAAGGATTTCATCTGCCCGATCTGCAAGCACGGCGCGGAGGTCTTCCAGTACGTCCCCGCGGTGACCCACGAGAAAAAGAAGGGCTTTTTGTGCTCGGTCTGCGGCCACTTCGAGCCCTACGACGGCGACAAGCTGCCGGACGATTACATCTGCCCGGTCTGCCACCACGGTCCCGAGGTCATGGAGCCCGCAGAGCAATAAGAAAACAAGAGATTGCAAGAACTCCCCGCCATACGGCGGGGAGTTCTTGCCGTTCTATTCGATTTTTCCGGAGGCGCCGTCCGTCTCCGCGGAGTCATCATCCGTCACGGTGCCCTCGGTCTCCACGGCGCCGGCCTCCTGCCGGGCGTCTGCCGCGGCCTGCTTCACCTCCCGGAACACCCGGGAGATGCGGAAGATGATGTAGAGATCGGACAGGCCGTCAAAGATCAGCACCAGACCGATGAGGATGAGCAGCGCGTCCAGCGCGGCGAAGGGGTCGATGATAATCAGCGCGCCCAGCAGCAGGGTGACCACCGCCAGCAGCAGGGACACCCACCATTTTTCAAACCCGCCGCGTTTGATGTTGAAGGCGGCCTGCAGATCCACCACGCCATGGACGAGGATGATGGCGCCGGCCACATATTGCAGCAGGCTGATGACGGAATCGGGCCTGGCGGCCATCCACAGGCCCAGCAGGAACAGGATGATGCCCAGCAGCAGATCCATCTGCAGCAGGGCGATGCGGCTCCTGCGGGCAAAATAGAGGCCGATGTAATAGGCGCCCAGCGCCATCAGCGCCACGCCGGACACCAGCACGATCAGGCTCACGGCCCGGGCCTTGTACAAAATCAGTACGACGCCGAGGAGCATGGATATCAGCGCCACGATGATGCTGCTGGTCCTGCGCTGTCTCAACAAAGCGGACATAGTCAAGCCCTCTTTCCATTTTCCGGTTTTGTTTAAATATTGTACCATATGGCATGTCATTTTACAATACTTGGTTGCAAAACGGGAAAATTTGTGCCATAATAGAAGTTACTTTATCTTGAAACGGCGGTGAGCGCATGAAAATACAGGAAGCGGCGGAAAACTATCTGGAGACAGTGCTGATGGTGGCGGAAAAGAAGGGCCACGTCCGGCAGACGGATGTGTGCGCCGCCATGAGTTATTCCCGGCCCACGGTGAGCGTGGCGCTGCGGGAACTGGCGGCGGCGGGCTATCTGGACATTGATGAGGACGGCTTTATCACCCTCACCGGCACCGGCCGCGCCATCGCCTCCCGCATCTACGAACGGCACTGCGTGCTGTCCCAGGTGCTCATGGCCCTGGGGACGGACGAGGCCACCGCCTATCACGACGCCTGCAAGATCGAACACGATCTCAGCGACGAGACCTTCAACAACATCAAGGCCTATTACCAGAAGCATAAAAGCAAGCCCTGAAACGCCGAATTTTTTGCGAAACCGTGTCTTCGCAAAAAATGTCGCTCCGCTCCCCAAGCCCTTGTACAGCAAGGGCTTGGCGGCTATTTATCCAAATTGAGGTGGGGCTCCGCCCCCCTCACACTCCCCCCGCATCATCTCCCAAATCCGTTCCCCTTTTAGTTCTTTGACAGCCTCAAACGCGCCCCGCGAAAAATTTCGCGGGGCGCGTTTTTTTATTCGGCCTTTTCCGAGGGCAGGCCGGTATAGAGCTGGTAATACCGCCCCCGCTCGGCCAGCAGCTCCTCGTGGGTGCCGCGCTCGATGATGCGGCCCTGCTCCAGCACCATGATGCAGTCGGCGTTGCGCACGGTGCTGAGCCGGTGGGCGATGACGAAGGTGGTGCGCCCGGTCATGAGCTTATCCATGCCCTGCTGCACCAGCTTTTCGGTGCGGGTGTCGATGGAGCTGGTGGCCTCGTCCAGTATCAGTACCGGCGGGTCTGCCACGGCGGCCCGGGCGATGGCGATGAGCTGCCGCTGGCCCTGGGACAGATTGGCCCCGTCGCCGGTGAGGCGGGTATCATAGCCCTGGGGCAGGCGGGTGATGAAGCCGTCGGCGTTGGCCAGCCGGGCGGCGGCCTCCACGTCGGCGTCGGAGGCGTCCAGCTTGCCGTAGCGGATGTTGTCCCGCACCGAGCCGGTAAACAGATGGGTGTCCTGCAGCACGATGCCCAGCGAGCGGCGCAGATCGTCCTTTTTGATCTTGCAGATGTCGATGCCGTCGCAGCGGATCCTGCCGTCCTGAATGTCGTAGAAGCGGTTGATGAGGTTGGTGATGGTGGTTTTGCCCGCGCCGGTGGAGCCCACAAAGGCGATCTTCTGGCCGGGCCTGGCGTACAGGTTGATGTCGTACAGAACGGGCTTGTCGGCGTCGTAGCCGAAGTTTACGCCCTCCATCACGATGTCGCCCCGCAGCTCGGTATAGGCGGTGGTATCGCCGGCCTTGTGATCGTGCTTCCAGGCCCACAGGCCGGTATGTTCGGGGCACTCCGCGATCTGCCCGCCGATTTTTTTGGCCTGCACCAGCGTGACACAGCCCTCGTCGGTCTCGGAGGGCTCATCCATCAGCCGGAACACGCGATCCGCGCCGGCCAGACCCATGATGATGGAGTTGAGCTGCATACTCACCTGGGCGATGGGCATATTCAGGCTCCTGTTGAAGGTGAGGAAGCTGGCCAGCGCGCCCAGCGTCAGCCCGCCCGCGCCGCCCAGGGCGAGGATGCCGCCCACAACGGTGCACAGCACGAAGCTGAGGTTGCCCAGCTGGGAGTTGATGGGCCCGATATAGTTGGCGTAGCAGTTGGCGTGGTAGGCGGAATCGAACAGGCTGTCGTTGAGGGCCTTGAATTCCTCCCGGCACTTGTTCTCGTGGCAGAACACCTTCACCACCTTCTGGCCGTTGACCCGCTCCTCGATATAGCCGTTGATGGCGCCCAGATTGCGCTGCTGGGCCACGAAATGCCTGCCCGCGCGGCCGGTGAAAATCCTGGTGGCGAGCAGCACCACCGCCACCATGAACAGCGACACGCCCGTCAGCGGCAGGTTCAGCCGGATCATGCTGAAAAGCACGCCCGCGATGGTGATGAGGCTGGAGAACAGCTGGGGGAGCGCCTGAGAGATCATCTGGCGCAGGGTGTCCACGTCGTTGGTGTAGATGGACATGATGTCGCCGTGGGAATGGTTGTCAAAATAGCGGATGGGCAGGGACTCCATGTGGGTGAACAGATCCCGCCGCAGGCGGTACATGGTGCCCTGGGCGATATAGATCATCAGCCGCGACTGGACAAAGGACGCCAGCACGCCGCAGGCGTAGTACGCCACGATGACGCCGATGGCCCGGGTCAGGCCGGAATAATCCGCCGTGCCGCCGGCCCTGACGGTCTTGGTCAGGGGCGTGATATAATTGTCGATCAGGGTCCGCATAAACAGCGTCCCCTTGATGCTGGCCAGCACGGTCACGCAGATGCATACGAACACCAGCGCGAAAGGCAGCCCGTAGTACCCCGTCACATAGCCCAGCACCCGGCGGAACATCCTGCCGGGGTTTTCGATCCTGGGCTTGGGGCCGATGGCCCCGCCGGGGCCGCGCCGCGGCATGGGCCGGGGCATGGAAGACTGTCTGTTTTCGCTGCCGGGCATCAGCTTTCGCCTCTTTCGTCAAAGTCGCCGTTGCCGCTGGTCTGGGATTCGTAGACCTCGCGGTAGATGGCGTTGCCGGCCAGCAGCTCCCCGTGGGTGCCGAAGCCGTCGATGCGGCCGTTGTCCAGCACCAGGATATGGTCGGCGTTCATCACGCTGGACACCCGCTGGGCGACGATGAGCTTGGTCACGTCGGGGATACCCTGGGCAAAGCCCTGGCGGATCCTGGCGTCGGTGGCGGTATCCACGGCGGAGGTGGAATCGTCCAGGATCAGGATGCGGGGCTTTTTCAGCAGCGCCCGGGCGATGCACAGCCGCTGCCGCTGCCCGCCGGAGACGTTGGCGCCGCCCTGCTCGATATAGGTATTGTAGCCCTCCGGCATGGCCTGAATGAACTCGTCCGCGCAGGCGATGCGGCAGGCCGCCCGGCACTCCTCCTCCGTGGCGTTTTCGTCGCCCCAGCGGAGATTCTCCAGGATGGTGCCGGAAAACAGCACGTTTTTCTGCAGCACCACGGACACCGCGCTGCGCAGGGTCTCCACGTCGTATTCCCGCACGTCCCGCCCGCCCACCAGTACCTGACCCCCGGTCACGTCGTACAGGCGGCTGATGAGATTGACCAGACTGGTCTTGGCGCTGCCGGTGCCGCCCAGAATGCCCACGGTCTCGCCGGCGGCGATGGCGAGATTGATGTCCTCCAGCACGGGCCTGCCGCTCCGGGCGCCGTAGGCGAAGCTCACGCCGCGAAACTCCACCCGCCCGTCCGGAACGTAGTATTCCGAGTCCTCCGGGTCGGTGATGTCCGGCTTTTCGTTGAGCACCTCCGCCACGCGCTGGGCGCTGGCGGCGGACATGGTGACCATGACGAAGATCATGGACAGCATCAGCAGGCTCATCAGGATATTCATGCAGTAAGTCAGCAGGCTCATCAGCTCGCCGGTCTGCAGTGCGCCGGACACGATCATGTGCGCGCCCAGCCAGCTGATGACCAGGATGCAGGTGTAGACCGTGGCGTTCATGATCGGCCCGTTCCAGGACACGATCTTTTCCGCGGACACGAACATTTTGTAGAGATTGGCCGCGGCCCGGCGGAATTTTCCATTTTCATGCTTTTCCCGCACACAGGCCTTGACGATGCGGATGGCGGACACATTTTCCTGCACGCTGGCGTTGAGATCGTCGTACTTCTTGAATACCTGGGTGAAATATTTCATGGCCTTGCGGATGAGGACATACAAAATCGCCGTCAGCGCCAGCACCGCCGCGAGATACACGCCGGCCAGCTTCGCGTTGATGACGAAGGCCATGGTCATGGCCACGATCATGCTGGCCGGGGCCCGCACGCACATCCGCAGGAGCATCTGGAAAGCGTTTTGCAGGTTGGACACGTCGGTGGTGAGCCGGGTGACCAGACCGGCGGTGGAAAATTTATCGAGATTGGCGAAGGAAAAGGCCTGGATATTGTCGTACATGCTCTGGCGCAGATTCCTGGCAAAGCCCGCGGAGGCCCGGGCGCCGTACCTGGCCCCCAGGAGGCCCGCGAACAGACCCACGGCGGCCGCGGCCAGCATAATGCCGCCCACGCGGTAGATCACGGACATATCGCCCTTCCCCACTCCGTCGTCGATGATGGAGGCCATCAGCAGGGGGATAACCATTTCCATCGCCACTTCCAGCAGCACAAACAGCGGCGTGGCGATGGAATCGCCCTTGAACTGCCTGATCTGGGCGGACAGCGTTTTAATCATCCCTCGCCGCCTCCCGCGCTTTGGGCTTCCATGGCGGCGGACAGCTTGTCGCACAGCGCCAGAAAGGTCTGCCGCTCCTCCCCGGTCAGCGCGGAATCGGCGATCCGCTCCGCCAGCTCCGTGGCCTGTACCGCCTGTTTGTGCGCGGCGATCCCCCTGTCCGTCAGCGCCAGCTTTTTCAGTCTGGCGTCGCAGGGCACGCTCCGGCGGGTGATGTAGCCCTTTTTCTCCATCAGCTGCACCGCGCTGGTGACGGAGGAACGGGTGATGTGAAAGGCCTCCTCCACATCCTTTTGAAACACGTCCCTGTCGCCGCTCCAGTAGATCATGCCCATAATCCGGCCGCTGATGGCGGTGATCCCGTCGTCGCCGTTTCCGCGGATCTGCTCCCGAAACACCCGGTTCATGGCGTGGTTCAGCTGCCGCACCCGGGCGCCGATCTGATTTTCACAGCCCTTCGGCATTTGCATCGTGTCACCTCATTCGTTCGAATTCGAATTGTTTTAACTCGAACAGTCAAGCATCGGACTTTTTGATGTCAAGAATATAGACGTAAAAAAGCGGGCCGGAACGGCCCGCTTTTTAAAAATATTTTTTCTTTTTAAAATAGAAGACGCAGGCGATCACCACCGCGACGCACAGGATGGCCACGGCCGGATAGCCAAATTTCCAGGAGAGCTCCGGCATATTGATAAAGTTCATGCCGTACCAGCCCACGATCAGGGTCAGGGGCATGAACACCACGGACACCACGGTGAACACCTTCATGGTCAGGTTCATGCTGTTGTCCAGTGAGGCGGACAGCGCCTCGCGCACATGGACGAGATTTTCGCTGAGCAGCCTTGCCGTTCCGCCCAGCCGGTAGGCCTTGTCGGTGAAGCGCCTGAAAAAGCGTTTGCAGGACGCGTCGAAAATATTGCCGTCGTCGGCCTGCAGCGCTTCGCCCACGTCCACCAACTCCTCGTAATACCGCATGACCCGGCTCATGGAGTTGCGCAGGGTACAGATACGCTGGTTGACGGTCTTGCCGAAGCGCCCGTCGGCCACGTCCTCCTCCATGGCGGCGATCTCCTCCTCGGTACCATCCAGCAGGTCCTCGCCGCTGGCCAGGAACTGGGCGAACAGGTCGTACACCACGGCCTCATAGGCGGCGTCGCCGGCCCGCCTTTTGATCACGTCCTCAAAGCCCAGCTTCGCACTGTCGTCGGCATCCTCGATCTGGACCAGCAGCAGTTTGTTCCGCCGCAGCAGAAAGGCGATGCGGTCGAATTCGTCCGTATTGCCGCGGTTGATGGCGTTGATGAGGATGATGCTGCGGTCGCCCCTGGTTTCGATGCCGGCGTGGAGATGGCGGGTATGCCGGCGGCAGAGCTCCAGCTCGTAATCGTCGATGCCCAGCTCCTCCCGGCGGTTCTCGGCTTCGGCCAGCGTGAGAAAACCCACGCCCTGCTCCGGCGTGCTGAACAGCGCCGTTTCGGCGGGGACGATCTCCTTGTCTATGATGCGGTAATACACAGTCGTTATTCCTCCCTCGGATTCTCCGGCGCCCAGCCCGGCAGCGGCAGACGCTGCATGGCGCCGAAGATTTTGGATTTGATATCGGGCCGCTGGGCGGACAGCGCCGCCAGCAGTTGTTTAACCTCGTAGCGTTTGCTGGTCTTGTCCATGGGACAGGGGTTCTCCACGACGGGCAGCGCCAGCGCGGCGGCCACGTTGGCAATTTTCTGCTCCCCGGCGTAGATCAGCGGCCGGATCTGGGTCACGCCGGAGCGGTCCATGTAGGTCACCGGGCGAAAGCAGCTGATGCGCCCCTCGTACAGCAGCGACATCACGAAGGTCTCCACCGCGTCGTCGAAGTGATGGCCCAGCGCCAGCTTGTCGAAGCCGTTCTCCAGGATGGCGTCGTTGATGGCGCCCCGGCGCATCTTTGCGCACAGCGAGCAGGGGTTGTCCTCCTTCCGCACGTCGAACACGATCTCTTTGATGTCCGTTTTCAGGCAGGTGTAGGGGATGTCCAGTCCGGCGCACAGCTCCCGCACGGGGGTAAAATCCATGCCCTCGAAGCCCAGCTCGACGGTGATGGCCGACAGCTCGAAGCGCTTGGGATAATAGCCCTGCAAATGTTTCAGCGAGCGCAGCAGCAGCATGGAATCCCT
>DAOPXW010000050.1:11061-13875 GCA_035352555.1 Oscillospiraceae bacterium | reverse complement strand
TATGTATTTTTTATAACTTTCGGGAACTAAATCACATCTTTTGTTTCTTTCTGTATATAAAAATACAGTACAAATATGAAAAAATCATGAACAAGATATGAACCAAATGTAAATGTTAGCACTCAAGTTACTTGAGTGCTAACATTTTTCCCCGATAGGCCAGTACAGCAAAGCGGATCCCTGTGCGCAGCGTGGTCAGCGCGGCAATTTCGAGCGGTCCGGCTTCAGCTTCACGGGTCGGTTCCCTCCTCGTCCCAAAAGCCCAGAGGCTGGAGAACCGCCGCCACGGAGTCGGTGAAGTCCTCCTCCGCGCCCCAGGAAAACTTAAAGATCGGGCCCTGCCCGCCGCCGGCGCCGATGGCGTCCACATGAATGTGCCCGTCCGGCCCGGCACAGACCGAGACGGTGAGGCTGGCCCGGTTGCCTGCCCGCATGTAGTATTTTTCAAATACCATGACATACAGCGTGTCTCCGCCGGCGGTGCTGCGGCGGACAGAATCCACCAGCTCGCAGCTCATGGCACTGCCCTGTATTTCCTCGGACAGCTGCCCGGCCACGGATTCCACCTCGCCGGGACCTGCAAAAGAACGAATCGCCATTTTCAGTTACCCTCCATTTTTCCTTCTGACAGTACGATCACCGCCCCGTAGGGCGGCAGTGTGAGTTCCTTCGGACAGCGGGCGCCGGTGAGCAGATCGACGCCGCCGAAGGGCAGGGAAACGGTGCGCCCGTCCCCGGCGCGGTTGACGGCGGTGACCGTCTCGCCCGCGCCATAGCGGCGGATGAGCAGCACATCCGCTCCGCAGGCGGAGAACTGCGCGGCTCCGGTTGACATAACGCTAATCCCATTTCGGATTTCACCCAGTTTCCGATAAAAGGCCAGCGGGCTGCGCTCGCCTTCGCGGAAGGGGAGGCGGTTGAAGGGGTCGCGGCAGCCGGCCATGCCCACCTCGTCGCCGTAGTAGACGCTGGGAACCCCCGGCAGGGAAAACTGGATGGCGGCGCAGAGCTTTTCCAGCCGGGCGGCGCGCTCCACCGCGGCGGGCTCGGCCCGGAAGGCGGCCTGCACCGCCCGGGGCAGGGTCTTGACATCCACGTCGGTACAGAGGTTCGTGCGCAGCCGTTCCACGTCGTGGGAGCCCATGAGATTCATGAGACACGCATACATCGGCGGGGGATAGTTGAGCCGCTGCCCGTCGAGAAAATCCCGCAGGCCGTAGGCCGTGAGGCGGCCGTGCATGAAGTCCAGCACGGCGGCGCGCAGGGGGTAGTTCATCACGCTGTCCAGCGAGGTCCCCAGCGCGTAGCTGCGGCGTCTGCCGTAGCTCTCCTTGAGCACCGCGTCCTCCCAGACTTCGCCCAGAATCACGGCGTCGGGCTTTTCTGTTTTGGCGGCGGCACGGATTTTGGCCAGCACATCGTCCGGCAGCTCGTCCGCCACGTCCAGCCGCCAGCCGGAGGCGCCCCGGCGGAGCCAGCTCCTGACCACGCTGTCAGCCCCGGTGACCACAAAGGCCTGCCAGTCCGGGTTTCCCTCGTCCACCTCCGGCAGGTCGGGGAAGTTCCACCAGCACTTGTATTTTCCGGGAAATTCGGAAAACCTGTACCAGTTATAATAGGGCGAGGTCTCGCCCTGACACGCGCCGCCGGCGGGGTAATGGGAAAAACGGTTGAAATAGACGCTGTCCGCCCCGGTGTGGGAGAACACGCCGTCCAGCAGAATGCGGATGCCCAGCGCCCCGGCCTTTTCGCAGAGGCGGTCAAAATCCGCGCCCGTGCCCAGAACCGGGTCCACCCGGCGATAATCCGCGGTGTCGTAGCGGTGGTTGGAGCGGGCCTCCACGATGGGGTTGAGATAGAGCACCCCCACGCCCAGCGCCTTGAGATAGGGCAGCTTTTCCTCGATCCCACGCAGGGTGCCGCCATAAAAATCGTCGGGCTCGTAGTCGCGCTCAAAGTCCCGGGACTGCCAGCGGGGCGGCTCGTCCAGGCTCCGGTGCAGCTCCGCCGTCTGGCCCAGCGCGCGGTGATAATCCACGCCCCGCGCCGCCGTGTCGCCGCCGGAAAAGGCGAAGCGGTCGGGGAAGATCTGATACATCACCCGGCCCTTGAACCAGTCCGGCGTCGTAAATCCCCGCCGGTAGACGGTCAGACGGAAGCCCTCCCGCCGGGAGGGGCCGGTCAGACCGTAAAAGCCCGAGGCGTCCGGGCACAGCCAGCAGTCCCCGCCGGGGGCGGTGAGGCGAAAGCGGTACCACAGCGCGGCGGGCGTATGGGGCAACGTTATGTCAACTTCAAAGCGGTCGTCCACCCGGGTCATGGGGTAGACGGTCTCGCCGTCGTCGCCGTAGAGCGCGCAGGCGCAGGCGGTGACGCCGCCGCCGGCCAGGCGGCAGGCGAGATGCAGCGTCGTGCCCGTCTCCACCGCGCCCGGAGGGGAGCGGTATTCCGAAAGGCGGCTGTCGTGGACGGCCATGGGCCGCGCGGCCAGCGCCGCTTTGAGGATGGGGATGAGATGGGCCGTCCTGGGTTGAAGTTTACATAATTCCTGACCCTCCACATCGAAATCCACTTTGGGGCAGCAGCGCACCACCGTCCGCAGCGCGGCTTCAAAGTCCATGCGCGCTTCGTCCAGCAGTGTCCGGAGCAGCTCGAAGGGGGCCACGGGACCGGCACAGGAAAAGACTTCGTAAATCTTGTCCGGCCCCAGCCCGTAACGGGAAGTCTCATCCAGCGCGGCCTGCACGGCCACGGCGGCATCCAGATAGGCCTCCGCCAGCGGCGAGGGCGGCAGGGGCCCGTCCGCCTCGGCGC
>DAOPXW010000050.1:0-10961 GCA_035352555.1 Oscillospiraceae bacterium | reverse complement strand
TCCAGATAGGCCTCCGCCAGCGGCGAGGGCGGCAGGGGCCCGTCCGCCTCGGCGCCGCGCGCCGTCCGCCGCGCCGTCACCGCCGCGCGGCCGCGGTAGGTCACGGTGAGCCGGTAATCGTCCGTCCAGTGCTCGTCGTATTCGCCGCCGAACCAGACGGTATAGCGTTTTTCGGGATTCAAAGCATCCATAGATAATGTCTGACGTACTCCTCTGCGGATTTGTCAAAGCCGAAGTCGGCCTCCATGGCGGCGCGTACCAGCCCGGCCATGGCGTTTTTGTCGCGGTAGGCCGACAGCGCGGCCAGCACCGCCCCCTTCATCTCATGGGCGTTGAAGTTGGCAAAGGAAAAACCGTTGCCGGTGCCGTCGAATTTGTTGTAGGGCGTCACGGTGTCCCGCAGACCGCCGGTCTCCCGCACGATGGGCAGGCTGCCGTAGCGCAGGGCGATCATCTGGCTGATGCCGCAGGGCTCGAACCGGGAGGGCATGAGATAGAAGTCGCTGCCCGCGTAGATCTGATGGGACAGGGGGTCGGAATAGCCCAGATAGGCGCACAGCCGCCCCGGATAGCGGCTCTCGGCGGCGCGCATGAAATCCTCGTATTCCCGGTCTCCGCTGCCCAGCAGCACGAATTGCAGATCGCCGGGGCGCATCAGCTCATCCAGCATCCGCACGATCAGGTCGAAGCCCTTTTGCTCCGTCATGCGGGTGACCATGGCGAACAGGGGCACGTCCGCCCGGACCTCCAGACCCAGACGCTGCTGGAGATCAAGTTTACATAATACCTTGCCGTTCAGATGACCCTTGTCGTAGCGGGCGGGCAGCAGGGGGTCGGCGTGGGGATTGAACACGGTTTTGTCGATGCCGTTGAGAATGCCGGTGACCTCGCGGGCGCGGGCGTTGAGGATGCCCTCCAGCCCCTCGCCGTAATAGGGGGTCCTGATCTCCCGGGCGTAGCTGGGGCTGACGGTATTGATACGGTCGGCGAAGACGCAGCCCGCCTTGAGGAAATCGGCGCAGCCGTCCAGCTCCATGAATTCCGGGGTGAAATAGCGATCCTCCACCCCCAGCAGATCCCGCACGATGCCGAAGCCGTATTTGCCCTGATACAGGATGTTGTGGATGGTCAGCAGGTATTTCAGCTTCGCCTGCATTTGGCCGGGATACTGGGTCCGGCCCAGCATGGGGATCATGGCGGTGTGCCAGTCGTTGCAGTGGACGATATCCGGCTTGAAATCCAGATCGGGCAGGCAGTCCAACACGGCCCGGGTGAAAAAGGCGTACTGCTCGCCCTCGGGGTCGCCGCCGCGATAGATGGCGTCGCCGAAATAAAATTCGCTGTCCACGAGGTAGACGGTCACGCCGTCCGCTTCCAGACGCTCGATGCCCGCATACTGATGCCGCCAGCCCAGATCCACATAGAAGTCGGACAGATGCTCGGTTTTATCGGCGTATTTTTCTTTGATGACATGGTGATAGGGCAGGATGACTCTCGCGTCGACGCCCAGCTTTTTCAGCGCCCTGGGCAGGGTGCCCACCACGTCCGCCAGACCGCCGGTCTTGGCCAGCGGGGCGCACTCCGCCGCGGCGATCAGCACCCTGGGCAGCTCACTGCGGCCCTTTTCGGCCAGCAGATCCTGAAATTCACGTTTCATCGGTTCTCCCTTTCCCGGCTCGTTCCCGGTCCGGTTCAAAGCTGAAATATACCGCGCTCATCCCCGGCAGCGAGATCTTGGCCGAATACGGCAGATTGAGGAACGGCGTTTCCTCACTGCTGAGAATTTCGTTATGAAAACCTGAACCGCCATACTCGGCGTCGTCGCTGCTGAGGACCTCCGTCAGCTTTCCGGCCATGGGCAGGCCGATGACAAAATCCCGGTAGGTCACGGGGGTGAAATTGCAGGCGCAGACCAGATATTTGCACCGTCCCCCGGTGCTGCCCGCGCGCAGGAAGGCGATGGAGGAGCGCTCCCGGTCGTCCACATTCAGCCACTGGAACCCCTCCCAGGATTTGTCGATCTCGTACAGGGCGGGGCAGCCGGCATACAGGCGGTTCAGCGCCCGGGCATACCGGCGCAGCCCCTCGTGCCTGGGGAAATCCAGCAGCAGCCAGTCCAGCGCCTTTTCATAATTCCACTCGATGAACTGGCCGAATTCCGAGCCCATGAAAGTGAGCTTTTTGCCGGGATGGGCGAACTGGAAGCCGTACAGCGCCCGCAGCGAGGCAAATTTCTGGTCGTAGCCGCCGGACATTTTGTTCAGCATGGAGCCCTTGCCGTGGACGACCTCGTCGTGGGAGTAGGCGAGGATGAAGTTTTCGGAGAAGGCGTACATCATGGAAAAGGTGAGCTTGTCGTGGCAGCCGGAGCGGAAGTAGGGGTCGGCGGCCATGTAATCCAGCGTGTCGTGCATAAAGCCCATGTCCCACTTGAAAACGAAGCCCAGACCGCCGTCCCCGGGCGGGCAGGTCACCAGGGGGAAAGCGGTGGATTCCTCCGCCACGGTGACGGTTCCGGGATAGTCGGTGAGCACGGCCTCGTTCATCTTCTGCAGGAAGGTCACGGCGTCAAGATTGATGTTGCCGCCGTCGCGGTTGGGCGTCCATTCACCCTTTGCGCGGCCGTAATCCAGATACAGCATGGAGGACACCGCGTCGGCGCGGAGACCGTCGATGTGATAGCGGTCGAAAAACAGGCAGGCGGAGGAGATGAGAAAGCTTTGCACCTCCGGCATGGCGTAATTGAAGATCAGCGTGCCCCAGTCCGGATGCTCGGACATGCGGGGCTCCTTGCACTCGTACAAACGCGTACCGTCGAATCGGGCCAGCCCGTGCTCATCCTTGGGGAAGTGGGCGGGCACCCAGTCCATCAGCACGCCGATGCCGGCCCGATGGAGCCTGTCCACAAAGTACATGAAGTCCTCGGGACTGCCGTAGCGGCTGGTGGGGGCGTAATACCCGGTCACCTGATAGCCCCAGGAGGCGGGGTAGGGGTACTCGGTGATGGGCAGCAGCTCCACATGGGTATAGCCCATGTCCAGGCAGTATTCCGAAAGCTCGTCCGCCGCCGCGCGGTAGAGGGGCTTATCGCCGGAAAAGGTCTTCCAGGAGCCGAGATGCACCTCATAAATGGACATGGGGGAGGCGAGCGGATTTCTTTGTGCCCGCTCTTCCAGAAAAGGCCGGTCGTGCCAGTCGTATTCGCCGCCGTCCCAGACCCTGGAAGCGGTGCTGGAACCGGTCTCCGACCAGGCGGCGAAGGGGTCGGATTTGAGCACGGTCTTGCCGTCGGTTCCGGTGACGGCGTATTTGTAGAGGCTGCCGCTGCGCAGATGGGGCACGAAGGCGCACCAGATGCCGCCCTCGCAGCGGGTCATGGGCTCGGCCCGGTCGTCCCAGGCGTTGAAATCGCCCACCAGCGACACGCGCCTGGCGTTGGGCGCCCACACCACGAACCGGTGCAGGTCCTCCTCCGGCAGATAGCGGCAGCCGTAGAGCAGCCAGGCCTTTCTGGCGCTGCCGGTGTTGAAAAGATACACGTCGTCCTGAGAGACATATTTACCGATAAGCTCCGAATAATCCATGGCCGCCTCCGCTTCTGCATACTCTATTGTTATTATACATCTCAGGCGGCGGTTTCCAAGACTTTTTTTGGGAAAAGGCGTTTGACAGCACGGCCCGGGCAAAGTATACTTGGTGCAAAAACAAGGAGGGCCACGCCATGTTTCGTTTCAACCATTTTAATTTCAATGTTTTTGACCTGGAGCGCAGCCTGAAATTCTACGACGAGGCGCTTGGACTGAAGCCCACCCGGGAAAAGACCGCCGCCGACGGCAGCTATGTGCTGAAATTCCTGGGCGACGGGGAGACGGATTTCCGGCTGGAGCTGACCTGGCTGCGGGACCGCGCCGAGCCCTATGATCTGGGCGAGCAGGAATTCCATCTGGCCTTCGACGTGGAAGACATGGAGAAGGCCCATGCCAGGCACGCAGCCATGGGCTGCATCTGCTTTGAAAATCCCGGCATGGGCATCTATTTTATTGAGGACCCGGACGGCTACTGGATCGAGATCGTTCCGAAAAAAGCGCGCGAATAAGGTCAGGGCAGTTTTTCGATCTCCACTACCGAGACCTCGTAGGCGGTGCGCTCATAGGCCTCGCCGTCGATGAGCTTGATGTATCCCCGGCTCTGGATGCGCCCGGTGAGGCGCACCGTGTCGCCGATCTGCCACAGCGCGGCCTCCCGCGCCCGAAGACCCCAGGTGATGCAGGGCAGATAGTCCGACCGGCCGTAGCGCCGGTTCACCGCCAGCATGAGATCGCAGATGTCCCGGCCCATGGGGGTGGTGCGCAGATTGGGCTGCTTGCACAGCGTCCCCGAGAGGCAGACCAGGTTGGCGTCCTCGTCGTCGCACAGGGCGATGTCCCGGGCATACACCGTGATGACCAGCCTGGCGCCGCCGCCGCGCTTGTTGTTGAACGAGCGCAGCTCGCCCACCACCCGGAGCTTGGCCGCCTCGGCCAGCTCCAGACCCAGCAGCTCCTTGCGGATGACCACGTTGATCCGATCCGTCGCGCCGCTCAGCCGCTTGGTGTCCAGCGGGAAGACGTAGAAATCCTCGCCCCGGGAGGAATGGGAATAGGCCGGAGGAGCCGCCAGGACCCCGCACAGTTCCGCATAATTAACAGTGGTGATTTCTTCCATGTTCGCACCTCTTATCGTTCTTACAGTCTCCTGGCACAATCATATTCGCGCACATGGCTTGAATATGCGCCCCCGGCGGCGTATAATCTCCACAGAACCTTTATGAAAGGATGAACGACATGAAACTTGAAGAAATACTGGCCAAATGCGACCATACCCTGCTGCGCACCGACTGCACCGCCGCCGAGATCCGGGAGCTGTGCGATCAGGCCATAAAATACCGCTGCGCCTCCGTGTGCATTCCCCCCTGCCATGTGGCGGGCGCCAAGCGCTATGTGGGCGGGCGGATGAAGGTCTGCACCGTCATCGGTTTCCCCAACGGCTATGAAACCAGCGCCGTCAAGGCCTATGAGACCATCGACGCCGTGAAAAACGGGGCCGACGAGATCGACATGGTGGTCAACCTCTCCATGGTCAAGGACGGCTGCTGGGGCGACGTGGCCGCCGACATCCGTGCCGTGCGGGCCGCCTGCCCGGGCCGGGTGCTGAAGGTCATCATCGAGTGCTGCCTGCTCACCGAGGAGGAGAAGGTCACGCTGTGCCATATCGTCACCGACTGCAACGCCGACTATATCAAGACCTCCACCGGCTTTTCCACCGGCGGCGCCACCCGTGAGGATGTGGCCCTGCTGCGCGCCAACTGCCCTGCCTCCGTCAAGGTCAAGGCCGCGGGCGGCATCGCCAGCCTCCAGGACGCCGAGGATTTTATCGCGCTGGGCGCGGAGCGTCTGGGCACCAGCCGCATCGTGAAGCTGGCCATGGCCGCCGAAGCGCCCCGGATTCCCGCGGCGGAGGAGCCCAAGGCGGAGGAACCCGCCGCCATTGTGGAGAACGAGCAGGGGGAGCCCTCGGCCGATCAAAAATAGTCCTTGACAATCCGGGGATGGACTGATATAGTATATTAGCTATAAAGAAGTAGGTACGGCATCCCCGTCCTCACCCGGCGGCCATTGAGTCAGCTGAGGTTTACAAAAACGCTTCCCATTTTGGAAAGTCTGTTTTCAACACGCGGGTGCCATGCATCCGCGTGTTTATTTTTTGGAGGTGTTGGAGTATAGCAAGCACAGAGTACGCGATTAATGAAGAAATCACCGATAAGGAAATACGGCTCATCGGCGACGACGGCGAACAGCTCGGCGTTATGCCTACGGTGGACGCGCAGCGCATGGCGGAGGAGAAAGAGCTCGACCTCGTCATGATTTCGCCTGCCGCGAAACCGCCCGTCTGCAAGATCATGAACTACGGGAAGTTCCGCTTCGAGCAGGCCAAGCGGGAGAAGGAAGCAAAAAAGAATCAGCGCGTGATGGAAGTCAAGGAAATCCGGATGTCTCCCGGCATTGGAGAGAATGACATTAACACCAAACTCAAGAACGCGCAGAAGTTTTTGTCAGACGGCGACCGCCTGAAGGTTACCGTGCGTTTCCGGGGCAGACAGATGGCCCATACCGAAATCGGCAGGGTGCTGCTGCACGAGTTTGCCGAAAAATGCGGCGAGGTCGGCATTCTGGACAAGGAACCCAAACTGGAAGGCCGCAATATGTCCATGTTCCTGTCTCCCAAGTCCCAGACCGCCATCAAGAAGACCGCCAAGGATAAGAAGCTGGCCGAGGAGGCCGCCAGGACCGACGGCGCGTCCAGCACGGAAGAAGACCCCGCCGACGCCCCTGAGGCCGAATAAATATCGTATGTCTTTGCGGATAACGTCCGCATTATGATAGCTAACGTAAAGGAGAAGACCACCATGCCCAAATTGAAATCCCACAGTGGTGCAAAGAAGAGATTCAACCTCACCAAAAGCGGTAAGGTGAAGCGCGCTCACGCTTTTAAGAGCCACATCCTCACCAAGAAGGACACCAAGCGCTGCCGCCGTCTCCGTTCCGCGACTTATGCCGACGGGACCAACGTCGCCGCGATCAAAAAAATGATCCCTTATAAATAAGGGCTGTCTTTACGAAATAGGAGGATATAACAATGGCAAGAGTTAAAGGCGCAATGATGACGCGCAAGCATAGAAGCAAGATCGTCGGCCTGGCCAAGGGCTATTGGGGCAACAAATCCCGCCACTACAAAATGGCCAACCAGCAGATGATGAAGACCGGCCGCTATTCCTATGTGGGCCGCAAGCAGAAGAAGCGCGATTTCCGTCAGCTGTGGATTACCCGTATTTCCGCCGGCTGCAAGATGAACGGCATGAACTACTCCACCTTTATGCACGGCCTGAAGACCGCCGGCATCGAGATGAACCGCAAGATGCTCTCCGAGATGGCCATCCATGATCCCGAAGCCTTCACCGCCCTGTGCGTCAAGGCCAAGGAAACCAACGCCTGATCGTCAGATTTTTCAAGACATAATGTGCGCCCCCACCGTGTTTGAACGGTGGGGGCGCATCAGCTTGCCAAAGAACTCCCCCAAAAGAAAAAATCGAGTGATTCGCGGGGGGAGTGTGAGGGGGGCAAGGCCCCGCCTCAATTCTGATAAATAGCCGCCGAAGCCTTGCGCAGCGAGGGTTCGGGGAGCGGAGTGACATTTTTTGCAAAGAGTTGATTTTGAAAAAAATACGGCATTTTCGGCCGCTTATTCGTCTTTGCCCCCGCGTTCCTCCCGCAGCTCGCTGAGGAAGGGGAGCCGGGGGTGAGGGATGGCGGCCTTCGCGCCTGCGATGGTCTCCTGCAGGATGATATTCAGCGTGGTCTGCAGGAATTTGCGCACCGTGTCGCTGCGGCGCATCTCGCCGCCCAGCTCCAGCGCCTGACGGAAGCGGTGCTCGTTGAAGTCGGAGAGAGTGGTGGCGCCGGTGGAGGTCATGATGGAGAAAAAATCCTCCACAAAATCCCGGCGTTCCACGTCGTTCATGCTCTCCAGCGTCTCGCTGAGGGCCACCTCGAAGGCCTTGCTGTCAAAGGAATAATCCGGGCTGCGGACGAACTGCGTGCCCAGCACCTCCCAGTTGAAGCCGTCGTGGGCGGCGATGCCGGTGGGCCAGCACTTGACAATGGTGCAGTCCTCCTCGTGGTACAGCAGCTTGCCGATGACGGTGTGCTGGGATACGAGGGTGTGCAGTACGGGCTTGATGCGGGCATATTCCGGGGTGCCCCGGGGGTCCCTGCGGAAGCCGGGGCCGTCGTTGTTGTAGACGCCGGTGATGCGCGCCTGGATGGCCTCCGGCGCTTTCAGCGCGGCATAGACCGCCAGATTGCCGCCCTTGGAATGACCGCCCAGCATCAGGGGGCCGTCTCCGTAGGAGGCCTCCCTCAGCAGATAGGCGGCGGCATCCTTCTGGGCGGGTACCACATCCTCCACGCTGAGGAGAAAATCCTCCTTCCAGGAGATAATGGTGTCGCCGGTGCCGCGGTAGGTAACAAAACGCGTGCCGTCCGGCAGAAGAATAGTCAGCGCGGAAAACTGCTCCTCCGCCACGGGGTCGATCTTGCTGATGAAATCCGCCACGGTGAGGCTGCCGAAGCGCGCCGTGCGGGGCAGGCGGCGGATGACGTTCATCATCACGGGAGAGGCCAGGGGGCCGAGAAATTCGCCGTCCCCGGCGTCGGCCAGGGAGGCGTCGAAACGGGAGACGGCTTCGCCGATGGAGAGCGTGCCGTCGGCGGGGATGATGCCGGTAAAGTCGGGGCAGCCCAGCTTGCAGAGTATATAATTATCCACCTCATTGAACGGCGACTGGGCAAAGGTCAGGTCGCCGCGCCAGTCCAGGTAGTCCAGAATCGTGGCCATAGGTCCGCTCCTTCCGATATTCAACTGATTGCCTAACGCCTGCAGATATCATAGCATATTTTCTGTTTTGCGTAAAGGTGCCCCGCGCGTTATAATAAAGCCAAATCAATTCAACGGAGGCGCGCTATGGGCAGCTATATCATCCTGATCGGGAATTACGGCAGCGGCAAGACCGAGATCGCCCTGAATCTGGCGGTCAACGCCGCTTCGGCGGGGAAAAGGACCAAAGTGGTGGATCTGGACAAGGTCAACGACTATTTTCGGATGTCCGACCGGGTGGCCCTGCTGGAGGAAAAAAAGATCGACGTGGTGTCACCCACCTATGCGGGCCGGGGCGTCACGCCGGTGAATATGTCCGCCGCGGTAGCCTCCGCCTTCGCGGGAGACTGGGATCTGGTGGTGTTCGATGTGGGCGGCGATGCCGCGGGCGCCATGTCCCTGGGCCGGTATCATCAGGATTTTGCCGCCCTGCCGGAGGGGAGCCTGGAGGTCTATGACATCGTCAACGTCTTTCGTCCCATGTCCGAGAGTCCGGAGCGGGTGCTGAAGCTCAGGGAGGAGATGGAGGGCTTCGCCCGCCTGTCCGTGACGGGCTTCGTCAACAACGCCAATCTGCTGACCCTGGCTTCGGCGGACGATCTGCGCCGGGGCTACGATGTGCTGCGGGAGACCTCCGATCTCGCGGGCCTGCCGGTGCGCTTGACCACCGCCCGGCCGGAATTTCTGGCCGAGTTTCTGGCCGACGGCCGGGATATGAGGTACGTCGGAACGCCGCTGGCGCTCAAAACTTATATCCACAGAAGTTGGGAAGCTTATACCAGAGAGGGTTTTTAGATCGCGCACTCGTCGGCGCGCCAGGATAAAAAGCGCAAAAAATCCGCGAACGAAAATGGTTACAGGTCATAGGGATGTATCCTTACAGCAGGACGGTATAGTCGTAATTGGCTATGCCGTTTTGCTGTTTTTGTCGGTGGGTTCCGAGGCTGTGTTCTCCGGTAAATCTACCTCGCCGATAAAGTTGAAAAATATCTGCACCCGCTGAGTACGCTGACCGTTGACTTTCTTTGGGGCGTGAACGATGATCTTCTTGATAAAATCGTTCACAATGGTCGGGGTCAGCTCCGTGATGCCGACATATTTTCTGACGAGAGCGGAAAACTGCTCAAAGTTGATCTTGTCCTGCTCGTGGTTTTCAATTTCCGCTTGAAGTCTGGCAACCTTTGTCTGTAAGTCAGTCTGCTCGGCCTCATACTCAGCGGACAGCTTCAAAAATCTGTCGTGGCTGATGCTGCCGGCGATATCATCCTCATAAATGCGCTTAAAAATTTTGTCCAAGTCCGCTATCCGCTTTTGCGACTGAGCCAACGTCAGCTTTTTCTGCTTCATAGACTTTTCCGCTTCCTCAAATCGCTGCTTCCTTAGCAATTCCCGAAAGGCGCATACATCGTCAAAAAGAAGCGTCGTAACCGCGTGAATGCGGCTGAGAACCATCGTTCTCAGAACGTCTTCCCGGATGTAGTGAGCGGAGCATTTGCCCCTATTGCTCTTGTACTTAGCGCAGCGGTAATGGTCTTGCCTGCCGTCGAAGTTCTTGCAGGTGGCAAAATGGAGCTTACTCCCGCAATCGGCACAGTACAGCAATCCTGCGAACAAACCCTGCCTTTCGGCTTTTGTAGGGCGTCGCTTGTTTTTCCTGAGCTCCTGCACCCGTTGCCACTGTTCCTCTGAAACGATGGCCTCCTGGTATCACGGAATATGACAAGCTCATCTTCCGGCGTCGGTATGCGTTTCTTGAATTTGTAGGACTTGGAGTAGGTCTTGAAGCTGACCGTGTGCCCTGCGTAGTCCATACGCTCCAAGATGCCCACAACGGAATTGTCGTTCCACTTGTAGGGCTCCTCCGGCAGAGGCTTTCCGTCACGCATTGCATAGTAGGCTTTGGTTGTTGGTATTTTGTCCGTCTGTAGAATCTTGGCTATCTGCATTGGTCCCTTACTGGCAAGGCACAAATCGAAAATGCGCCTGACCACTTCGGCGGCAGCTTCATCAACAATCCATTTTTTCTTGTCCTTCGGGTCGCAGATATAACCATATGACTTCACACCCGGTAATGCGAAGATGGTCTACCGCTATGAGGGCGGAGCCGCAAAACGGGTTTGGGCTTTCGACTCCCTTAAGGGCACTATCGACGTCGGTTTTGCAGAAATGCTCACGGATGAAAACCTGCGCATCCGACTCTGCAAACGATGCGGCAAACCGTTCATCGCCGCCGATCCGCGCTCCGTCTACTGCTCCGCTTCCTGTCGTAATGTGATGAATGTGAAGATCTCCCGGCACAGAAAACGCAAAAACGAAAGGAAAAAATAGAAAATTATGCACTAAAGGCGCAGTGGATTTGACGGATAGGACGAAGATCATTTTAGAAAAAGAAATAGATGCCTGATATCAAATGTACTCGATACCCGGTATCTATTGTTAACTTGTTTTATCTGGCGGAGATAATAAATATTTTTTCGTAATGAATGAGC
>DAOPXW010000049.1:11805-13895 GCA_035352555.1 Oscillospiraceae bacterium | reverse complement strand
AAGCGGCCGGCAGCGGATGCTGCCGGCCGCTTTTTATGCGGCGGGGCGGCGCTCGAAAATGCTCCCTTGATAAGTTCCGGTGACTTTTCTTTCACGGCCTCTTATCAGGGGAGCATCGTATCCATTTGCGGAGGGATTACGGATTATCCTCGTCCTGCAGCGCGTCGTAGCCTTCCTCGCCCGTACGGACTTTGACGACGTTCTCAACGTTGTAGACGAAGATCTTGCCGTCACCCATGTGGCCGGTGTACAGGACACCCTTGGCGGCCTCGATGACCGCCCTGACCGGAACCTTTGCCACGACGATTTCGACCTGTACCTTCGGCAGGAGATTGACCTCGGTTTCGACGCCGCGATAATATTCGGTCGTGCCCTTCTGCATACCGCAGCCCAGCACCTGAGTCACGGTCATGCCGGTTACGCCGATATTGTTCATTGCGACTTTCAGCGCTTCAAATTTGCTCTGTTTCGTAATGATTTCAATCTTGGTGATCTTTATGTCGGATCCGACCGCGGTCGCCGGCTCCGTGACGAGCTGAATCGGAACGGCCTTGTCTGCGCTGACCTTGGGTTCAGGCATCTTTTGCGGAAGTGAATAGGTCTTGAACCTGCGAAGCTGCCTGATCTCCGCATTGTCGGCGGAATCGAAGTCCAGCTCGCCTCTGACGAGCTGACTGTCGGGATAGGCGAGTACGCCCATTTCAGGAATATCGAGACCTTCAAGCTCGACTTCGGGATCCACCCTGAGCCCCCACACCTTGTCAAGAAGCTTGAAGAAGAGGAAAGATACGCCGAAGCCCCACACGATGAGGACGCCGCAGGCGATCAGCTGCGCGAGGAACTGAGAACTGCCGCCGTAGAACAGGCCGGCCACATTTCCGGATACTCCGTTCAGGCCGCCGCCGTATTTTCCATCCGCGAACAGGCCGGTGGCGATGATGCCCCACATACCGTTGACGCCGTGAACCGATATGGCGCCGACGGGGTCGTCGAGCTTCCACTTGTTCTCAAAGAAGGGGACGGCCAAACACACAAGGATGCCGGCGATGAGCCCGATAATTGCGGAAGAGATCCCATTGACGAACGCACAGGGAGCGGTGATGGCGACAAGGCCCGCGAGCGTGCCGTTGGCAGTCATCGAAGGGTCGGGCTTACCGAACTTGATCCACATATAGAACATCGCGACAAGGCCGCCGACGGCACCGGCGATCATCGTGTTGGTGGCGACGACCGCAAGCCGGTAGTCCGCGGAATTCAGCGTTGAGCCCGCGTTGAAGGAGAACCAGCAGAAGAACAGAATGATCGTGCCGATAATCGCCATTGGGATATTATGCCCGGGGAAGGCTCTCGAGGTACCGTCCTTTTTAAACTTGCCGATGCGGGGGCCGATGACGATTGCGCCCGCCAGCGCGACCATGCCGCCCATGCAGTGCACGACGCCCGAACCGGCGAAGTCCACAACGCCGTGGCCAAGGCCGAAGTTTTTGCCAAGGGTAGAGAGCCAGCCGCCGCCCCAGACCCAGTTGCCGTAAAGGGGATACAAAAGCATCGAAATAAAGAAGGATGTGATCACGACGGCGGAATACTTGACGCGTTCGGCCATTGCGCCGGTCGGGATCGTGACCGTCGTGTCCATAAACACCATCTCGAAGAAGAACAGCGCATAGACGCCGGCATCGTAGGTGCCGCTGAGCAAAAAGCCCTTATAGCCGAGAATGCCGCCGAGGCCCGGGATTAAGAGCAGCCCATTCAGGGCAGAACCGCCGGAGCCAAGGCCCGGAGCACCGCCCGAGCCGCCCATCTGAAGGGCGAAGCCGACAAGAAAGTAACCGACCGCGCCGACGAGGAAGACCATGAAGTTCATCGTCATCGTGTGGGCCGCGTTTTTTCCGCGGCAGAAGCCGGTTTCAACCATTGCGAAGCCGCATTGGAAGAAGAAGACCATAAATGCGCAGATCATGACCCAGGTATAGTTTGCCCCATACAGGGCCTGATTCGCCGTTGTTGCGACATCGGAAAGCGTTTCATTGCCCGTAAGCGCCGTATAGGACGCGCCGGTCGGGTCGGCGCCTTCGGCAAACGCCGCGATG
>DAOPXW010000049.1:0-11705 GCA_035352555.1 Oscillospiraceae bacterium | reverse complement strand
AAGCGCCGTATAGGACGCGCCGGTCGGGTCGGCGCCTTCGGCAAACGCCGCGATGGCAAGCAGTGATGCGACAAGCAGTACAACGACCAGCATACCCAGGATTTTCTTTGCTTTCTTCATACTATCACCTCATAAAAATATTGACTGGTTTCATGCTCTCTAGCTCAGCTTTTGCTCTGTTTGAAATTACTCCAACTGAATCTTGATGCGGGTTTGTAGACCTCGTTTTTCAGTTTCCTTACCGCAATCAGGCTTCGAAGTCCGAGGAATATTACAACAACACCGAAGAGATAACCGGGAATCTGCGATGTGAGGACGGTCAGGCGAACGTCGTTCATGATACTGATCACACTAAAGCAGGTGCCCGAAAGAATTACCAGGCCCGCGACAAAATAGAGGGCCCAAATTGAAAGCACTTTGCTTCCTTCGACTTCTGGCGTACTTGGCTGTTTCTTCATGTAAAAACCTCCTCCCTGTCCGGCTGTTTTTTAAATCGCCGGTTTGAATCCGGGGCAGAAAATCTGGCCCCCTCTCTTTTTTTGCCGGAAAATAAAAAGAGGCGCCGTAAGGTTTCCCTTACAGCGCCTTTGCTCTATGCGTTATAATATGCGTCCGTCAACGCTATTTGTCAAGGCAAATTTGCCAAAACCGCAATTTTTGTATGTTTTCAACGGATTCAAAGCGCACTGACTTGAAATTTGCGTGAAAAATGCCTTACCGGCAAATAATGCGCTTTCTCAGGCGCACCGCTCCCCTTTTTTATTCCCGCAGGCGAACTTCCGATAGGCCACGCACAAAAGTGCCGTGACCGCCATGTCGACGGCGGTGTAACCCACGGGCGCGGCGGGAAGGGTCATGAGCAGGCGGTAGAAGCCGAAGCCCAGGACCCAGATAACAAGGTTCGCCCAGTCGTAATCCCGGGCGGAGCCGTCCCGCCGGAGCAGGAAGAAATCCGCCGTCTGCACCGCGATCATGGGGGCGAACACGGAGCCGATGAGATAGAGGAAGTTTGTGATGTTGTCCATATTCCACAGCATGGCCGCGGCGGTGCCGATCACAGTCACCGCGATGGCGGCGGGCTTGCCCCGCAGCTTTTTCGAGATGGTCTCGCTGGAGACGCCCGCGGAAAAGGCATCCAGAAAGGTGGTGGTGACGGTGGAAAACACGACGATGACCAGCGCCGCCACGCTCAGGCCCGCTTTCAGCAGGATTTGCGCGATATCCGTTTCGCCGGTGAAGATGGCGGCGCCCATACCGATGACATACATCCAGATGCTGGCGAGGGAATAGACCCCCACGCTCACCGCCGTGGCCGCGGCGGGTTTTTCCGCCTCGCGGGTGTAGTCGCTGATGAGCGGCAGCCAGGAAAGCGGCATGGCCACGGCGAGCTCCACCGCCGCGCCGAAGGACAGGGAATCGTCCATAGCGGCAACGGGGCTTGCGCCGGAGAAGAAGATGACCTTGCAGAGAATGATTGTGAGCACAAGCAGCGCCGCCATGGCGACGATATTGATCTTATCGAGATTCCGGATGCCGATGACGATCCACAGCACGATGAGCGCGCCGATGACGAGGCACCAGATCCACGCCCCGCCGGAGAAGATGCCCGCCGCGGCCAGTGACCCGTCGTAGATCATGATGGCCGTCCAGCCCACCAGCTGGGTGACGTTCAGCGCCGCGAACAGCAGGCAGCCCTTTTGGCCGAAGCTGCGCTTTACGGTCTCCATGGCGCTTTTCCGGGTTCGGGCCCCGATGAGCCCCGCGAAGAACAGCAGCGCCGCGCCGATGAGATGGCCCAGCAGAATGGCCAGCAGACCCTTTCCCATGCCCAGGGGCGCGAAATAGGTGCCGGTGATGATTTCCGCCAGCGACACGCCCGCGCCGAACCAGATGAGGCCGTTGGCGAAAAGCGAGGTCCTTTTTGTTTCCATTTCCCCGCCCCCCTCAGTATTCGCCGTCGATGGCGAAGGCGTGGTCCATGGGGCCGCTGCCGCTGCCCAGGTCCAGCATGGCGGAAAGTGCGCCGGAGAGGTAGCGTTTGGCCCGCTCCACCGATTCGTCGAGGCCCCGTCCCTTGGCCAGGTTTGACGCGATGGCCGAGGACAGGGTGCAGCCCGTGCCGTGGGTGTTGGGGTTGTCGATGCGGGCTCCGTTAAACCAGGTATACCCGCCGTTTCGCCACAGGAGGTCGTTGGCGTCGTTTAGCTGATGCCCGCCCTTGCACAGCACGGCGCAGCCGTATTTTTCGCTGATGGCCCTGGCGGCGGCGATCATTTCGGAAGGCGAGGCGACTTTCATGCCGGAGAGGACTTCCGTCTCCGGGATGTTGGGCGTCGCCACCGCGGCGAGGGGCAGAAGTTCCGACCGGAGCGTTTCGACGGCGGCATCCGAAATGAGCTTCGCGCCGCTGGTGGCCACCATTACGGGGTCGACGACCACATTCTCCGCCCTGTACTGGCGGAGCTTTTCCGCGATGACGCGGATGAGGGCGGAGGACGAGACCATGCCGATCTTCACGGCGTCGGGCCGGATATCGGTGAACACGCAGTCGAGCTGCTGGGCCAGAAATTCCGGGGTCACTTCAAAGATGCCTTGCACGCCGGTCGTATTCTGGGCGGTCAGGGCCGTGATGGCGCTCATGGCGTATACGCCGTTTGCGGTCATGGTCTTGATATCTGCCTGGATGCCGGCGCCTCCGCTGGAATCGCTTCCGGCGATTGTTAATGCTGTTTTCATGGTCTCTCCTTTCAAGATCAGCACTAATTTTGTAAAGCGGCACAGGGTGGTGCCCCCGATGCGCCGCTGGTCTGACAGTTTATCCGAGCATTTCGAGCGTTTTTGCTTTCAGTTCCTTTGTTGCTTTCGTGATATCCTCCGCGGCGAAAATGGCGCTCACCACCGAGACCCCGCAGATGCCGGAGCCGCGGAGCTCCATGACGTTGTGAAGCCCGATGCCGCCGATGGCGACGACGGGGATGCGCACCGCCCCGCAGATGGCGCGCAGCGTGTCATAGGAGACCTCCGCGGCGTCGGTCTTGGTGCCGGTGGGGAACACGGCCCCCACGCCGAGGTAGTCCGCGCCCCGTTTTTCGGCGAGAAGCGCCTGCTCCACCGTCTGGGCGGAGACGCCGACGATTCTGTCCCGGCCGAGCGCTTCCCGGACGGAGCCCGCCTCCCTGTCGCTCTGGCCGACATGGACGCCGTCCGCGCCCACGGCGGCGGCGACGGTGACGCTGTCGTTGACGATGAACGGCACGCCGTAGTACCGGCAGAGGGCTTTGATACGCTTTGCCTCCTCCAAAAAGGCTTTCTCGCAGAGCTCCTTTTCCCGGAGCTGCAGCATGGTGGCCCCGCCCTGAAGGGCTTTTTCCACCTGCTCGTACAGTGTCCCGCCGCGCAGCCAGCTCCGGTCGGTCACGGCGTAAAGCAAAAGGTCGTTTCTATCGCAGTTCATAATATCCTTTCAAATTTTGCGCCGGCGGTGAGCTCCGCCGGGGTCATGTTGTAAACCGCGTCGATGATGCGATTCCTGTAAGTGGAGTTGCCGTCGCCCGGGAGCATCCTCTGAAAGCCCGTCTCCCCCGCGAGGCCCATGAGGCACACGGCCGCCGCCGCCGCCTCAAGGCGGTTGTCCGGATTCGCGGTGAGATAGGCCGTCATCAGGGCGGAAAGCTGGCAGCCCGTGCCGGTGATTTGGCCCATCTCCGGCCGTCCGTTGCGGATGACATAGCAGCTGTCCCCGTCGGAGACGAGGTCGATGGCCCCGGTGACGGCGGCAATGCAGCCCCGCTCCCGGGCAAAGGCTTTGACGAACCCCACAGACGCGGCGAGATTCTCCTCCGTCACGGCGTCGCCCACATCGGCGTCCACGCCTCTGGTGGAGCCCGCACCCAGCGCCAGCGTCCGGATTTCCGAGATATTGCCCCGGATGGCGGCAAGGCGCAGCTCCCGGATGAGCCGCAGGGCCGTTTCCGTGCGCAGGCGGCTGGCCCCCGCGCCCACGGGATCGAGGAGGACAGGGTGGCCAAGCTCGCCTGCCTTTTTTCCGGCGATGAGCATGGCCGGGATGGTGGCGGCGTTGAGGGTGCCGATGTTGATATTCAGCCCCCCACAGATGACGGCGATGTCCTCCGCCTCCTCCGGGCTGTCGGCCATGATGGGGCTGCCCCCGCAGGCCAGCAGGATATTTGCCACGTCGTTGACCGTAACATAGTTGGTGATATTGTGGATCAGCGGGCAAGCCGAGCGCACGTTGCGCATACAGTTCTCAAAACTCATATGCTTTCTCCTTTCAGGGCAAAAAATAAGGCGGGTTCCAAATTTGGAACCCGTCGAAAACCGCAGGGACGCGCCTTCCTACGCCGGCATTACCCGGATCAGGTTCGAGGGTCTCGGGCTTCCATTCGCACCGTCTCAGCCGGAACAATCCAGCACCCCTTGCTGTTCAATTGCCTTTGTTATACCACGCCGCCCCGCAAAGTACAAGGATTTTGCGAAAATTTACTTGTATTTTCGCTTTGCCTCGGTAAAATATGCTATACTGGTGAAAACTTTCGGGAGGAATGCCGTCATGCTCAAGGACACCAAAACCATCGTATTCAAGGTCGGCACATCTACTCTGACCCACGACACGGGCAAGACCAATATCCGGGGGCTGGAGCAGCTGTGCCTGGTGCTGTCCGACCTGATGAACGAGGACAAGCGCATCGTGCTGGTCACGTCCGGCGCCATCGGCGTGGGCGTGGGCAAGCTGGGCCTGCCGGGCCGCCCGGAGGACACCGCCGGCAAGCAGGCCGCCGCCACGGTGGGCCAGTGCGAGCTGATGTTCATGTACGACAAAATGTTCTCCCAGTACGGCCACAAGGTGGGCCAGCTCCTCATCACCCGGGAGGATGTGGACGATCCCCGGCGCCGGGAAAATCTCATCAACGCCTTTGAAAAACTCTTCGATTTCGGCGCCATCCCCATTATCAACGAAAACGACGCCGTGGCCGTGGAGGAGATCGTTTACGGCGACAACGATTCCCTGTCCGCCGTGGTGGCCGTTCTTGTCAACGCGGACGCCCTGGTGATCCTCACGGAGACGGACGGGCTCTACACCGCGAACCCCTTCGCCGACCCCGCCGCCCGCAGGATTCCGGAGGTGGCGGAGATCACCGATGAAATCCTCGCCTGCGCCTCCGACCACGGCACCACGCTGGGTACCGGCGGCATGGTCACCAAACTCCACGCCGCGGAGCTGGCGGGACGGGCGGGCATCGACACCTACGTCATCTGCGGCCGGGACCCCCACGACATTTACAGGCTTATGGACGGCGAGAGCGTCGGAACGCATTTCGCCGCAGGAAAGAAGGAGTGACCGCAATGCTGACTGAAATCGGGAAAAACGCCAAAGCCGCCGCGAGAGTGCTCGCCGCCGCAACCACGGATGAGAAAAACGCCGCTCTCCTGAAAATCGCCGACGCGCTGGAGCAAAACTGCGCCGCCATTTTGGCGGCCAATGAAGCGGACATGGCCGCGGGCCGGGAGAAGACCATGACCGCCGCCCTTCTCGACCGGCTGCTGCTGGACGGGAGCCGGGTGAAGGGCATGGCCGACGGCGTGCGCCAGGTGGCCGCGCTGCCCGACCCCGTGGGACGTATCCTCTCCGACGAGGTGCGCCCCAACGGGCTGCGGCTGGTCAAGACCGCCGTGCCCATCGGCGTCATCGCCGTGATCTACGAGGCCCGGCCCAACGTGACGGCGGATTCCGCGGTGCTGTGTCTCAAATCCGGCAACGCCTGTATTCTGCGGGGCGGCAGGGAGGCCATTCATTCCAGCGCCGCCATCGCGGAGGTCATGAGAAACGCCCTGGCCGGCACGGCTCTTCCAGCCGACTGCATCCAGCTCATCACCGACACCTCGCATGAGAGCGCCACGGAACTGATGCACCTCAACGGCTATGTGGACGTGCTGATCCCCCGGGGCTCCAAGCGGCTGATCGACGCCGCCGTGCACAACGCCACCGTCCCCGTCATCCAGACCGGCTCCGGCGTGTGCCACATCTATGTGGACAAAGCCGCCGACATCGGCATGGCGGCAAACATCATCTTCAACGCCAAGACCTCCCGCCCCTCGGTCTGCAACGCCGCCGAATGTATGCTGCTCCACCGGGACATCGCGAAAAAAGCCCTGCCGGTGATCGCGGCGAGGCTGAAGGAGAAGCACACGGAGATCCGGGGCGATGCGGAGGTCATGGCCATTCTGGGCGATGCCGCCGTGCCCGCCACCGACGCCGACTGGGGCCGGGAATACGGCGACTACATCATCGCCGCCCACGTGGTGGGCAGCATCGACGAGGCCATCGAGTATGTCTATCAGTACTCCACCGGCCATTCGGAGTGCATCGTCACGGACGACGAGGCGGCCGCCGAAAAGTATCTGAACAGTGTGGACGCCGCGGCCGTTTACCACAACGCCTCCACCCGCTTCACCGACGGGGGCGAGTTCGGTCTGGGGGCGGAGATCGGCATCTCCACCCAGAAGCTCCACGCCCGGGGCCCGCTGGGGCTCAACGAGCTTACCAGCATGAAATTCAAAGTCTACGGCGCCGGCCAGGTGCGGTGAAACATAAAAACGCTGCCGCGAGCAATTCGCGGCAGCGTTTTTATATCCATTTTCAGGTTTCTTCCCGGGACAGATCCACAAAGCGGGCCCGTTTGGCCTTGTACAGCGCCTCGTCCGCCAGCCGGATACCCTCGCTGGGGGTGCGGCGCACCCCGCTTGGGGACACGCCAAAGCTCAGGTCGATGCCGGCCTCCCGCATCTCCTTGGGAATGAACTCCCTGAAGCGGTTGCGGACTTCCCGGCACACGGCGTTCACCTCCTCGGCGGAGCAGTCAGAAAAGGTGAGCAAAAATTCGTCCCCGCCGTAGCGGAAGGCCGCGATGGCGCGGTTTTCCCGCAGAGAAAAAATGCGGCCCAGTCCGGCCAGCACCCCGTCGCCCGCGGTGTGGCCCCACAGGTCGTTGACGCTTTTAAAATGGTCGATGTCCATCATGGCGTAGGTCAGGATGCCGGTGGTCTCGTTGATATGGCTGCGCAGTCCCGTCCGGTTGCGCACGCCGGTGAGCTGGTCGCGTTCCGCCGTGCGGCGCAGCCGCTCGATCTCGAACTGGCGCAGCAGCACAGCCCTGCGGCGCTGATCTTCCCGCCGGACCACCATCACACTGACAAAATAGGCGCCGAAGTCCACCAGTACCACCAGAATAACATTGATAAAATAGGTCTCGTCCCGGGGAGTGGCAGTGTCCCACCGGCCGAAAACGGACAGCAGCAGCGTGGCCAGCAGCGTGGCCAGCGCGGTAACGCCGGTGAGCCTGCGGTCGCTGTAGTTGGTCGTCATGGCAATGGCGGCCACGCCGGCGGTGTAGGCCACCACGAAATAGTCGTGGAAAAAGCAGACCGCCATGCACAGCGCGGCAAAAGCCAGCGACAGAAAATAGTCCAGCCGCCTGTCTTTCAGCACCGAGCCGAAGTAGACCCACAGGGCCACCCCGTCGATGAGCACATACACCCCTGCGGGGATGGCCACATACCGCACGCAGTAATCAAACAGCGACAGGGTGACAATGGCGCTGCTGCGCAGCAGAAAGGCCATGCCGATCTCCGCGGTCACCACGGCCAGCGTGAAGATCATCATGGCGCGCAGGTGGATGCCGCGCCAGCACTCCTCCAGATGGGCGGATTCCTCGTCGTAGATCTTATCCAGTTGAATGGCGGGCCTGCCGTTGCTCATGCCGCTCCCCCGATCATCCATTTGTAACAATTGGTATCATTGTATCACAAATTAGTTGCGTCTGCCTAGGGGAAATTCAACTTTTCTCCATTCCGCTGTTTTTCACGCCGTCGGTATCCCCCCGCGAACGCTGAAATGGAGCCTGTTTTGCGAAAAACAGGCTCCATTTTTATCCGTATCTCAGACGATCTCGATGTCCACCCGGCCGAAGCGGCCGCTGTCGGCCAGTGCCTGGCAGGCGGCGCGCAGCCCCGCCTCCTCCACACCGAAGGTCAGCGCCACCACCTGATTCTGGGCGTATTTTGTGATGGCGGCGATGCCCGGGGCGGATTCGCCCACGGCGTGCATCAGCCGGGCCGTGTTGAAGGGGTTGCTGTCCTGGGGGGCCACGGTGAACATCGCCGCCCGCACCCGCTCACCGATCTCGGAGGGCATATTTTTCAGGCAGCGGTACAAAATGCGCAGCTCGCCGAACTGGATCACCAGCGTGTCCTTGTCGGAGCGCCGCCCCTCCAGAATGTGGCCCAGCTTGGTGACCTGATCGTTGATCTCCATCTCCCGCCGGCGGGCGCGGATGTTGAGGTTCTTGGCAAAATACACCCGGTTCTTGCCCAGACTTTTGGCCTTTTGCAGGGCCATATCCGCCATGGCGGCGGTGCTTTCAAAATCGGCGCCATCCTCCGGGGAGAAGGCCACGCCCATGGAGAAGGTCACCGCCCCCGGCTCGGTGGAAGGCAGCACTTGCCGGCTTGATTTCTCAAAAATATAATCGGACAGGTCCTGTACGCTGCCGGGGGTGTTGGCGCCGGGCAGCAGCAGCATGAATTCATCCCCCCCGATGCGGGCGGGCACGATGCCGGAACTCTCCAAGGCACCGAGGATGGTGGAAAAACGCTTGAGCAGGGCGTCCCCCTCCTGATGGCCGAAGATATCGTTGATATATTTGAAATTATCCATGTCGATGAAGGCCAGCGCGCAGTGAGCGTCCCCGCTCTCCATCATCCCGGAATAGGCCTTGTAGATGTGCTGCCGGTTCCACAGCCCGGTCAGCTCGTCGTGCTGGATGCGCTCCCCGGGGTCCTCCGCCTGCGGATCGGCGCTCCCGTACATCTGTCGGACGCGGCGCACGGATTCCGCCGCCATCAGGCGGTTGCCCACCCGCTGCTCCAGCACCTGCGGGCTGATGGGCTTGTGCACATAGTCCGCCGCGCCCAGATGCAGGCACTCCTCTTCCACCTCCGCGGAATCCTCCCCAGTGAGGAAGATCACCGGGATATCCGCCGTCAGCGGATCGGCCTTTATCCGACGCAGGACCTCCATCCCGCCCAGATCGTGCATATACATATCCAACAGCACCAGATCCGTGTCCTTCAGGTGCAGAAAATCCAGTACCTGCGTGCCGGCGGTCAGCTGAGACACCCGATACTTGTCGGAGAGAATGGCCTTGATGGAATTGTTCATGATCACGTCGTCGTCCACGACCAGAATGTGTTTCACCATCTTCATCCCCCTGCCGGCTCCGCGTATTGTGTCTGTTTGCGGTATTATACCCCGTTTTTTTGCTCTTTTCAATACGCAGAAGCGGCGTCCGGCGGGTCTGTCTATACATTTCGACATCTTTTGCTATTGAATTCGCCCGCGGGCCGTGGTAAAATACTTAAAATAATTTAATTAAAATTTTATAGCAAAGAAGGATGCAATTATGGATCTTTTCGACAAATGCTATCAGCATTCCCTGCTGGACGACGTCCGTGAGAAGGGCATCTACCCCTATTTTCACGCGCTGGAGTCCCGGCAGGACGTGGAGGTCGTCATGGAGGGCAAGCGCCGCATCATGCTGGGCTCCAACAACTATCTGGGTCTCACCACCGACCCGGAGATCATCGAAGCGGGCATCCGCGCCTTTGAAAAATACGGCTCCGGCTGCTCCGGCTCCCGATTTTTGAACGGCACGCTGGAGATGCATCTGGAGCTGGAGGCGGAACTGGCAAAATTTTTGCGCAAGGATGCCGCCGTGACCTTCTCCACCGGGTTCCAGTCCAATCTGGGCATCATCTCCGCGCTGGTGGGCCGCAACGACTATGTGATCTGCGATCGGGAAAACCACGCCAGCATCTATGACGGCTGCCGTCTCAGCTTCGGCAAGATGCTGCGCTACCGCCACAGCGACATGGTTGACCTGGAAGCCCAGCTGCAAAAGGTGCCGGACACCGCCGGCACGCTCATCGTCACCGACGGTGTGTTCAGCATGGGCGGTGATCTGGCCAATCTGCCGGAGATCGTGCGTCTGGCCAGGAAATACGGCGCCAGGGTGATGGTGGACGACGCCCACGGTCTGGGCGTCGTGGGCGAGGGCGGCCGCGGCACGGCCAGTCATTTTGGGCTGGAAAAGGACGTGGACATCTGCATGGGCACCTTCTCCAAATCTCTGGCCAGTCTGGGCGGCTATATGGCCACCGACGCCCGGGTGGCGGACTATGTGCGCCACACCTCCCGGCCCTTTATCTTCTCCGCTTCCATCACTCCGGCCAGCTGCGCCGTGGCGCTGACAGCTCTGAAGAAGCTGGAGGTGCATCCGGAGATCGTGGATCGTCTGCGGGTGCTGTCCGTTTACGCACGGGAGGGCTACAAAGCCCGGAACGTGCGCATCCGCGAATCGGAAACCGATGTTGCAACGCCCATCATCCCGCTGTATACTTACGAGGTAGAGAGCACGCTGGAGGCCGCAAAGAAGATCTACGAGGCGGGCGTGTACGTCAACCCCGTGCTGCCCCCCGCCGCCGCGCCTTCCGAGTGTCTGCTCCGCACCAGCTACATGGCCACCCATACCGAAGCGCTGCTGGACGAGGCCATGGATATTATTGCCAGTCAGATAGGAGATTACCAGAGACATGAGTAAAATTGCTGTCATTACCGGCGGCACCTCCGGCATCGGCCTTGCCACCGCCAAAGAGCTGTTGGCCCACGACTGCCGGGTTTATGAATTATCCCGACGGGAATCCGGCGCGGCGGAGGGCGTGACCCACATCCGCGCCGACGTGACCCGGGAGGACGAGGTCCGCGCCGCCGTGGCGGAGGTCATGACCCGGGAGGGGCGCATTGACATCCTCATCAACAATGCCGGCTTCGGCATTTCCGGCGCCATCGAGTTCACCCCCGCCGCTGAGGCCCGCCACCAGTTCGACGTGAACTTCTTCGGCATGGTGAACATGAATCTCGCGGTGCTGCCCATCATGCGGCAGCAGGGCGGCGGGCGCATTGTCAACATGAGCTCCGTGGCCGCGCCCATCGCCATCCCCTTCCAGGCCTACTATTCCGCCTCCAAGTCCGCGGTGCGCACCTACTCGCTGGCGCTGGCCAACGAGGTGCGTCCCTTCGGCATCGAGGTGGTGGTCATCATGCCCGGCGACATCCACACCGGCTTCACCGCCGCCCGGGAAAAGATCCACGCCGGGGACGACATCTATGGCGGCCGCATCGGCCGGTCGGTGGCCGTGATGGAGCACGACGAGACCACCGGCATGACCCCGGAGCAGGCCGGCTCGTTCATCCGGGACAAGGCCCTGCGGCACAATCCCGCCCCGATCTACACCATCGGCGGCAAATATCAGCTGTTCGTGTTCCTCACCCGGATGATGTCCAACCGCTTCCTGAATTCCGCCGTGGGCAAGATCTACGCGAAATAATCGGTTGCGGGCGGCCTCACAACCCGCAGCCCCCTATCCGATTTTTCCCCGGGGGGAAGTCAATGAGGAGGGCCGCCCGTGCCTATTTCTGCCAAAACAGTCGGCAAAACAGTTTGATCGGTTTTCAGCGATTTCTGCCCCGATTTTCCAAAGGGAATGCCCTGCCTCAGATTTTCAAGTGAAAAATAATACTCCCGCAAACCCTTGACAGCGCTGGATTTCCGTGCTATTATCTTCAAGCT
>DAOPXW010000048.1:0-14828 GCA_035352555.1 Oscillospiraceae bacterium | reverse complement strand
AAACGGGACACTCTCGTGTCCCGTTTTTAAACGCGTTTTTGATCAGCCGTTGACATAGACCTTGCAGGTCGCCGTCTTGCCGCCGCAGGTGGCGGTGAGGGTGGTGGAGCCCTTGGATACGCCGGTGACCGCCACGGTGCCGTCGTCCTTCACGGTGAGGGAGGCGATGCTCTCATCCTTGATGGCCCATTGAACCTCCGCCGTGACGTCCTTGGGATAGACCTCGGCGTTGAGCGGCGTGGCCGAGCCGATGACCGCCGCGAATTCCGTGCGCTCCTCGTTATAATAGCGAATCTTCACGCTGGTGACCGAGGGCGAGGGAGAGGGGGAGGGCGTGGGTGTCAGCGATTCGCTGGGCGGGGCGGTGGGCGGCGCCAGAGACGCCGTGGCCGCGGCCTTGGAATCTGCGCCGTTGAGGCTGACGGAGACCAGAACGATGACGGCGACAATGATGGCCGCCACCAGGATCAGACCAAAAATCATCTGCCATTTGGCGTTGCCGGCGGCCCGGGCATTGGCCGCGGTGCCCCGGACCGTGCTGGGCGTACCGGCAGGAGTGCGGCCGGACTGTTGGACACGGCGTGTGCCGCAGTTCGGGCAGCGGCGATGGATGCCGGAATACTTATGTCCGCATCTGCGGCAGGTCACAGTGGGAATAAAGCTCATCGGAGTCCCTCCGTTCCGTCTGAAAAATCAAAATGCGTTTGATTTTGTTTCATTATCATACTCTATTCCGTGGTTTTCGTCAAGGGCAAAGCCCCTGGGCCGCCGGGAGACGCGCGCACCGCCGCAAGGGCCTGAGATCGGCGCGTACGGCGGATGCGCGCGGCCTTTCCCGCACACATTATTTTTTTATAAACCTATTGACTTCATAGGATATTGGTGCTATACTTCTATAAACATATAAAAAAGGTAGGTAATTACGATGAGCAGGATCACGCCTCGGGCGGGTTTTCGATGTCGGCGGAAAAACAGCGCCCCCAAACCTCAGGACGAATCATAGAATCCAATTTTGAAAGGGAGGACCCGTCATGTCAACTATTTACAAATCCGCCGACCAGCTCATCGGGCACACGCCGCTGCTGGAGCTGACCCACCTCGAAAAAGAGTACGGCCTGAAGGCCAGAATTCTGGCCAAACTGGAGTATTTCAATCCCGCGGGTTCCGTGAAGGACCGCATCGCCAGGGCCATGATCGACGAGGCCGAGCGCGCGGGAAAGCTGAAACCCGGCTCCGTGATCATCGAGCCCACCTCCGGCAACACCGGCATCGGGCTGGCCTCCGTGGCCGCCGCGCGCGGCTACCGCATCATCATCGTGATGCCCGAGACCATGAGTGTGGAGCGCCGCCAGCTGATGAAGGCCTACGGTGCGGAGCTGGTGCTGACGCCCGGAGCCGAGGGCATGAAGGGCGCCATCGCCAGGGCCGACGAATTGGCCGCGGAGACGCCGGACAGCTTCGTGCCGGGCCAGTTCGTGAATCCCGCCAACCCCAAGGCCCACTTCGAGACTACAGGCCCCGAGATCTGGGACGATACCGACGGCGAGGTGGACTATTTTGTGGCCGGTGTGGGCACCGGCGGCACCATTACGGGCGTGGGCGAATATCTCAAGGCCCGCAGACCCGGAGTGAAAGTCGCAGCTGTTGAGCCCGCAGCTTCGCCGGTGCTGTCCGGCGGTCAGCCCGGCCCTCACAAGATCCAGGGTATCGGCCCTGGCTTCGTGCCGGAGGTGCTGAACACCAAGGTCTATGACGAGATCATTCCCGTGACCAACGACGACGCCTTCGCCGTGGGCCGGGACATCGGGCGGCATGAGGGCGTGCTGGTAGGAATTTCCTCAGGCGCGGCGGCGTGGGCGGCCGTGGAGCTGGCAAGGCGCCCCGAAAACGCGGGCAAGACCATTGTTGTCCTGTTGCCGGACACCGGCGACCGGTACCTTTCCACGCCGCTGTTCGCGGAATAAGACCCGATTTCGGCCGCCGCGGCTTGAAAATCCGGTTGGAGTATGATAAAATAACAAAATCCGAGCCCCGGCCCGACGGCCGGGGCCGAATCAATTCTGGGAGGTACGGTATGGATTATAAAAGGATTTTGACGATACAGGACATTTCCTGCGTGGGCCAGTGTTCTCTCACCGTGGCCCTGCCCATCATCTCCGCCTGCGGCGTGGAGACCTGCATTCTGCCGTCGGCGGTGCTGTCCACCCATACCGGCGGCTTTAAAGGCTTTACCTTCCGCGACCTGACCGAGGATATCCCGGGTATCCGGAAGCATTGGCAGGCGGAGGGCATTTTGTTCGACGCCGTGTATACCGGCTATCTCGGCAGCGCCAAACAGATCGACTATGTCAAGGACATCATAGCCGCCATGCGCCGCCCCGGCGCCCCCGCCGTCGTCGATCCGGCCATGGCGGACAACGGCAGACTCTACACCGGCTTTGACGCCGCCTTTGTGGAGGCCATGAAAACCCTGATAGCCGTTGGGGACGTAGTACTGCCCAATATTACCGAAGCCTGCCTCCTCACCGGGGCCGAGTACCGCGAACGGTACGACGAGGTCTATGTGCTGGACCTGGCCCGGCGGCTTCACGCGCTGGGCGCCAAAACCGTGGTGCTCACCGGCGTGAGCTATAAGCCCGAGACCACCGGCGTGGCGATCTACGACGGCAAAGCGCTGCGTTACTATGAGCACCGCCATCTCAACGGCGGCTGCCACGGCACCGGCGATATCTACGCCTCCGCCTTCGTGGGCGGGCTGATGAACGGCTTCGCCGTGTACGACGCGGCCCGCATCGCCGCGGACTACACCGTGCGCTGCATCGAGAACACGCAGGGCGACCCGGACCATTGGTACGGCGCCAAATTTGAGACCGCCCTGCCCGAGCTGATCCAAATGCTGGGCAGAGCATAAAAGTGTTTTCCGAATCAAAAAAACGGTCCGTTCCACAAAAAATGGAACGGACCGTTTTCCCCCTAACCAAGGCGGTAAAACCGCTGTAAAGAGACGCATAATAAATTGGTTTACATAAACCAAAGGAGTAGTTACTGACGAAAAAAAGTAGAAAAAATACATTTTTGTCGGTATTTTCCAAATGGAACCCAGGCGCTATACTTAAGATGGGAAAGCTGAAAGGAGATGAAGACCGTGACAACGACAGCAGAAATTCACGCAATGATCGCCCAGATGGGCGCGGGGTACAATTACAAGGGCACCGCCATGATGGAGCGGGCCGTGCTGCACGCCCTGCAGCACCCCGACGATCTGCAGCTGGTGACCAAGCGGCTCTATCCTCAGGTGGCCCGGGAGCTGAACACCACCCCCGCCCGGGTGGAACGCAACATCCGCACCGTCATCGGCATCGCATGGGAACAGGACCCGGAGACGCTCTGCGCACTGCTCCAGCGCCGGTTCCACAGCAAGCCCACCAACGCTGTGTTTTTGTCGGCAGTGGCCGACCGCATGATGTAAATAAGCTGAGGAGCCGCCGCAGTGAACTGCGGCGGCTCCTGTCAGTATTGCAAGACCTGATGGATCAGCTCGATCTTGGAGCTCACGCCAAGTTTGGCATAGATGTTGGACACCGTCTTTTTCACCGTGCCTTCCGCGATGAACAGCTTTCGGGCGATCTCCCGGGTGGAGAGCCCGTCGATGACGCACAGCGTGATCTCCCGCTCCCGCGGGGTCAGCGACTGCAGCGGCTGATCCATGCCGGACTGAAATTCGCTGAAGGGCAGCATATAGAGGTGGATCTCGCCGTTCGCCATGGCGGCGGCGCAGTAATACCGGCTGTCGCCGATGACGGCAATGTCGCACTTCTGCCCGTCGGCGGCCATGCAGGGCGACAGCAGTTTCCGGGTTAATTCCTGCTCCGCGCCGTCGCATCGGAGGAGCTCGGCAAAAATATGATTGTAGCGGCGAAGCTCAAAGCGGTCGCCCATGGGCGCAAACAGACCGTAGGCCGCCCACACCCGCAGCGGAGTTCTCTCCGGCGCGAAATCGAGTTGCCGCTGCTGCAGGGAAAAGAATTCGTCCTCGCCCAACTGCCGGATATTGATCACCACGCGGCTTTCCGCGTGGCAGAGTGGGAGGTATTCCAGCAGCAGGAAGCGGGTCTGCCCGCCGCGGGAATAGATATCCACATACCGGGTGGCGACGCCGCTGGAAAGGCATGCGCGCGCCACCCGCTCCGGGTTAAAATAATAGAAACAGGGCCAGAGGGCGGCGGGGCCGCAATTTCTGGAGAGGCCCGTGAGGCGTGCCAGCCTCGGGCTGAGGCTCTCGACCTGCAGCGTCTCACCCTCCGCCCGGAGCAGGATGCTCTCCGCCGGACACTTTTGCAGCAGTTCCGGGGGCGGCTGGCAGAGCTGACAGGTGAGGGCGGCGCGGTTGAGCGCCGGGACAGAGCGGAGTTCCGAACCGAGAAACGTTACGCCGCCCACCCGATAGAGCGCCTCCACCCGCCACACAAGCCCACCGAGCTCCCGAAAGTAGACCAGACTGTCCGCGCCGTGCTGGAGCCGGTGAAAAAGCAGCTCCAGGGCCAGGACATCCCTGTAATTAAACACGGCTCTGATCTCGCTGCCCAGATAGCTGCGATCCAATCCGCGGAGGGAAAGATAGGTATCCGACGCGTCGGTAAGCAGCAGACAGAAGGGACACTGCGCGTCCGCGGAGAGCACGCAGCTGAATTGCCGGGTATCAGGGTTCTCATCCATACTTCAACACATCTCCCGCAATCAATATCGCCGGATCAAGGCCGCTGACTTTACAAAGATAAAACAGCGAAGTGCTAAAGTCAAAAACAATTTGATGAAATAATTCGACAAAAACCGGCACATTCTGACACTTTGTCGAAAGAGGTCGAAAAGTTTTCCTCCCGTCAGCTCCCAACCCCCAGTGAGAGAGAGACTTCAAAGCTGCGATGCCAGGGGAGGGCAGCACCCAGCAGGGATACGGGTTTCGCGCTGCGTTCCCCGCCGGAGAGATCGGTGAGTACCCCGCCGGAGGAGAGGCCGCTCAGCACTGCGCCGCTGTTCTCCCGCAGCAGCGACAACAGCTCGTTTTCCAACCCGGTATAGACCTCGCCGGCGGCCACAATGTTGGCGCTGTCGCAGCCCTGCGCCGCGACGGCGCGGTCGAACTGCGTGTGCACGCCCCCGGCGTAGACCATGCTGAGGAGCATGGAGTTGGCCAGCTGCCGCTGCTGATCGTCCGCCGTGGAGGCACCCAGTCCCGCCGCGAGACAGGCGTAGCGGGAAAAGCCCATGGAGAGCCCCACTCCCACGATGCTGGCGTAGTCGTAGCGCCCGGCATAGCCCAGCAGACCGGCAAAATCCGCGTTTTCCAGCAGGGCTTGCGTCTCCGGACCCTCGTAGCTGCCCACGGAGGCATCGATGAGCAGGGTGGGCTTGCCTTTTTCCTGATTTTCCCGGAGCCGGGCGGTCAGCGCCGCGATCATCTCGTCGGCCGTCACGCCGCTTTTCGGCGCGGTGAGCACCAGAACTTCCAGATCGGCGGCGGAGGCATCGTAGGTGCGTTCACCCAGCAGCGACAGCTGCTCGCCGACGTCTGCGCGGAGGGTAATCCGGTCATATTTGGAGGAGGGACTGTCCTCCCCGCCGCCGAAATAGCGGACATAGGCCGTCACCGGCGGCCTATCCGCCAACGCCATGCGGGCCAGCTGCAACCGGGCCAGACTGTCCACTCCGGACACCACGGCGCCGCTGCCGATATGCGCCTTGATGTAGGCAATCTCATTTTCCTGAATGCTGCCGCCGCCGGTGGAGTCATCCACGCCCACCAGCAGGTGGAAGCTGTCCCGGCCCTTCACGGCGTCCAGCACATGGGCCAGCAGCCGAAGCTTCCGCCGCCGGGCGGAAAGGTAATTTCCGATCTGCCTGTCGGTGAGGGAGGCGGCTTCGGCGTTTTGTGTCTTGGCCGGCGTGCTGCCGTCGGCGCCGCGGGGGTAGGCGGCGAAAATGCTGCGCAGGGTGAGGTCCGCCCCGGAGAGCGTCTTGCGGGGGACGGAGCCGTAGGCGCGAAGGGCGGTGTAGTCGTCCAGCCCCAGTCCACAGTAGCCCACGGTGGAGGCCAGACGCATGACGCTGTCGAAGAGATAGATCCGGTTGTCGGGATCGTCGCCCAGGGCCAGAATGATGCGATCGAAGGCCTGCGTCTCGGACTCCTTCGCCCCGTCGGAGAAGGCGAGGTCCTCGTCGGCCGAAAGCCAGCGGGAGTTTACCAGACCGCCGGAGAAGAGCTGGTCCAGCGACAGCAGAAAAAGATTGCAGCCCTGTTCATCCATGGCCCTGACCCATTCAAACAGCGCCGCGCGGTCGCCGTAGCGGGTGCCGTTTGAATTGGCGTGCTGCCCGTCCAGCCGGGTGGAATACGCATCCTCGGGCGGAAGAACCAGCGTATAGCCGCAGGCGGCGGCCTCATAGCGGACGGCGTCCGTGTTGTCGGTGCGGTCGTCCAGCGGGACGTAGGCCACGCTGCGGGTCCAGTCTGCCGAAACGGGGGAGACGGCGGGAACGACCGGTCTGTGGCGCAACGAAAGAACCCCCGCACCCGCCGCCGCGGCGGCGAGACATGCGGCGGCGACCCACAGCCGCTTTGATTTTCTCCTGCCAGCTTTCATGGCTCCAATCTTAGCACGCCGGGACGGACAGTACAAGAACAGGAGAGCAAAATAAAAAGTCTTAATATTTATAAAGTTGGGTTGATGTTTTGGAGCTTCGGTGATAAAATAACAAACTGTCTGCGCCGGAAAGGATGTTTTTTCCAGCGAAACACGCGGTTTTCGCGGCTTCGGACGGTTGAGGACGCCGGCCCGCTGCCGGGAAACAAAACTTTTTTGAAACAGTGGTGTGACATGAAAAAGATTATTTCTGCGGCGATCTGTATGATTCTGGCACTGGCCTGCCTGCTGACGGCCTGCGCGGGAAAGACGGAGGATCTGGTTTATAAAGACGGTATGTTCACCGACGTGACGGCGGACTCCCCCTACCGGGATTCCATCGCGGCGGTGTATGAAATGGGCCTGATGAAAGGCATGACGGACACGCTGTTCGGCACCGACCGGACCGTCACCCTGGCGCAGGCCATTGCCTATACGGCCAAGCTCCACAGCTTCATCACCGGCGACAAGTACGAATTCAAGGAGGGCCGCCCCTGGTACAAGGTCTATGCCGACTATGCCGTGAGCTGCGGCATCCTCCAGTCCGAGATCACCAGCTACGACAGCAATCTCACCCGGGAGGAGTTTGCCGACATCCTGACCCACACCGTGGCCGCCAGCGCGCTGCCCGGCATCAACACCGTGGAGGATAACGCCATCCCCGACGTCTCTATCGACGACGAGTACGGCGCGAGCATCTATCTGCTGTATCGCGCGGGCATCTTTACCGGCGAGACGGAGGACGGGGCGTTCCGCCCCAAGGACAACGTCACCCGCGGCGAGGTGGCCCAGGCGCTGGCCCGGATGGCCGCCTCCAGCATGCGCGGCACCGTGACCCTCACCCTGCCCGAACCCTTCTCGCCCGACCTGCAGAAGTCCCCCGCCATGGGCGACGACTATTTCAAGGACGCCGCCATCGTGGGCAACTCCCTGACGGAGGGCCTGCGGATGTACGCCAAGCTCAGCACCCTGACCTTTTATTCCGGTACCAGCATGTCCGTGACCTCCGCCATGAAAGAGGAGATCCCCCAGCTGATCCAGAAGCAGTACGCCAAGATCTATATCGAGCTTGGCATCAACGAGCTGGGCGGCGATTCCGACAGCTTCATCCAGAGCTATGGCAAGATGATCGACACCATCCGCGCCGCGGAGCCCGACGCCGACATCTATATCCTCTCCATCCTGCCGGTGAGCAAGGATAAGTCCGCCGAAGGGCAGTTCACCATCGAGCGGGTGAAGGCCTGCAACGAGAAGCTGTACGCGCTGGCCACCGAGAAGGAATGCTATTATATGGACGTCTATTCCGCGCTGCTGGGGTCGGACGGCTATCTCCCTGCCGACGAGACCTGGGACGGCGTGCATCTCACCCCCGACACCTACGCCATTTGGGAAAATTATATGAGAACGCACTACGCGGTGAAAAAGTAACGGAGCCTCAAGAGCCTGCCGATTGAAAAATCGGCAGGCTCTTTTCAGTCGTAGTAGCCGGGGGTGGAGAGGTAGTGGTCGCCGCCGTCCGGCAGGAGGGCCACAAGGGTCTTGCCCGCGTTTTCCGGCCGCTTTGCAAGCTGCGCCGCCGCCCAGACCACGCTGCCTGAGGAGATGCCCACCAGCACGCCCTCGGTCCGGCCCACGGCGCGGCCGGTCTCGTAGGCGTCCGCGTCCGTGACGGCGATGACTTCGTCGTACACCGAGGTATCCAGTACCTCGGGGATGAAATTCGCCCCGATGCCCTGAATTTTGTGGGGGCCGGCTTTGCCGCCGGACAGCAGGGGAGAGGCGGCGGGTTCCACCGCCACCACGCGGACGGCGGGGTTCCTGCTCTTGAGATACCGGCCCGCGCCCGTGACGGTGCCGCCGGTGCCTACGGAGGCCACGAAAATGTCCACCCGGCCGTCGGTATCGGCCCAAATCTCGGGGCCGGTGGTGTCAAAATGGGCTTTGGGATTGGCGGGGTTTGAAAACTGACCGGGGATGAAGCTGCCCGGCGTGGCGCAGCGCAGCGCCTCCGCCTTTTCGATGCACCCGCGCATTCCGTCCGCCCCCGGGGTGAGCACCACCTCGGCACCGTAGGCGCGCATCAGCGCGATGCGCTCGGCGGACATGGTGTCCGGCATGACGATGACGGCGCGGTAGCCTCTGGCCGCCGCCAGCGCGCACAGGCCGATGCCCGTGTTGCCGGAGGTAGGCTCGATAATGACGCCCCCGGGGGCGAGGACGCCGCCCGCTTCGGCGTCGTCCAGCATGGACTTGGCCACGCGGTCCTTGGCGGAGCCCGCGGGGTTAAAGGATTCCAGCTTGGCCAGCAGAACGGCGGGCAGGCCGCCGGCTTTTTCAAAATTCCGCAGCTCCAGAAGCGGCGTGCCGCCTACAAGCTCGTCAACGGAACGATAAATTTTCATCTTGCGCCTCCAATAAAAAATGACCTGAGCCGCCAAAACCGGCTCAGGTCATTATACGCTTCTTATTCCTGAGATTCAACCGATCCTTCGGCGGGATGCAGCCGCTTTTGCAGCCAATCCTTGCCGTCGGCATAGCGGGAGACAATGTAGGATACCACATAGTCGCCGGTGGAATTGATCATGGTCGCGGGGGGGTCCACCAGGTCGCCGATGCCCAGCGCCAGCGTATAGGCCACGGCCAGCTGCTCGGGGGAGTTGTTGAAGAAGATGGAGCAGAGAATCAGCTCGCCCACGCCGCCGCCGCCGGGGATACCGGACATGGCCACGGAGGAGAACACCGCCACAAGGATGGCAAGGATGGCCTTGCCGGTACCGAAGGGCATACCGGCGATGCCGAACAGGAAGGCCACCTTCACGATGGCGGACATGGCGGAGCCGTCCATATGCATCGTGGCGCCCATGGGCAGCACGATTTCGGCAACATCCTTGGAGACACCGGTCTCCTCGGCCACTTCCATGTTGGTGGGAATGGTGGCCACGGAGGAGCAGGTGCCGAAGGACATGGCCGCGGGCCGGAACAGATGCTGAAACATGACCTTGACCGCGCCCTTGCCGCCGCCGAAGCGGGCATACAGCGGGAAGAAGGTAAACAGATAGGCAAAGCAGACAACATAGTAAACGACGAGCGTCTTGCCGTAGCTGCCGATAAGATCGGGGCCGTAGGTGGCGGCCAGATACGCGAAGAAGCCGAAGAAGCCGATGGGCGCGTAGTAGGTAATGAGCTTGACGACCTTCATAATGCACTCGGAGAGGTCGGCCAGACCCTTGGCGGTGCGTGTCTCGGGGCCGCCGGCCATCTGTACGCCGAAGCCGAACAGGATCGCCGCCACGATCAGCGGCAGCATGGCCTTGCGGGACAGCAGGTCGGAGAAATCGGGCTTCGTAAAGAAGTTCACGATGAGATCGCCCGCGGAAGCGGCGTTGACATCCTGTGTCTTGGTCACCATCTCGGTGACGTTGAAGTTATCCGGCACAATGTTGATGACGGATACGACAATGTACATAAGAATGGCGGCGATAGCGGCGGTGACCAGGAAGGTCACCACGGTGACGCCCATCAGCTTGCCCGCGCGCTTGAGGGTCTGCATGTTGGCGATGGCGGAGGAGATGGAGACGAACACCATCGGAACCACAACGCAGAACATGGCGTTGATGAACACGGTGCCCATGGGCTGCAGCATGGTGGCTTTCGGCCAGAGCAGCCCCAGGACGGTACCTGCGACGATGCCGGCCATCATGCAGATGATGAACCAGTAGTTCTTGAAGAAGGACTTCTTGGTGACCTGAGTTTCTTCCATGATCAAATGTCTCCTTATCCATAATTCTGTGAACATTATATTAACCATCAAATACAATGTAAATCGCAGATTATGCTTGAAACATTGCATAAAATGCTCTATATTGAGAAGAAGCACCGGAGGGGGGAAAAAAGAATGCCGCAGCAGACATCCTACAGCAGAGAGGGCTACCTGCGCGAGAATTTCCGTTACTTTCACCTGCGGGACAACGCCGGACAGGAGCGGGATTACCATTTTCACGAATTTGACAAGATCGTGGTGCTCATCGCCGGGGCGGTGACTTATCGGGTGGAGGGCACGGAGTGCCCCATGCGCGCCGGGGATGTGGTGCTGGTGCGGCACCACACCATCCACAAGGCGGAAATCGACCGCAGCGTGCAGTACGACCGGGTGATCCTCTACCTCGACCCGCGTTATTTCGACCGCTCCGCCCCTGAGAGCGGGCTGATGCGCTGCTTCGACGCCGCGGACCGGGACCGGAGCTACCTGCTGCGGCCCGACGGGCCGGAGCAGGAGCGCATCAAAACAATCCTGGCTGAACTGGAAAAGGCGCTGGAGGACGGCGCCTTCGGCGCGGAGGTCATCCGGGATTCGCTGGTGATGCAGCTGCTGGTACAGCTGAACCGCGCCACCCTGCGGGCCGGGCCCGCGCCGAAAAACACCGCCGCCGACCCGAAGATCGAGGCGGTGCTCTCCTATATCAACGAAAATCTCTCCGCCGAACTCACGGTGGATGTTCTGGCGGAGAGAGCGTATCTCAGCCGCTATCATTTCATGCGGCTGTTCAAGGCGCAGACGGGGTCCACCGTCCACGGATATATCCGGCAGAAGCGGCTGCTAAAGGCCGCCCAGCTCATTCGCGAGGGCGCGCCGGTGACAAAGGCGGCGGCGGAGTGCGGCTTCAACGACTATTCCGCCTTTCACCGGGCCTTCCGGGATACTTTCAATATCAGCCCGTCGGAGCTGAAGCGTTAGCAGACCAGCGTGACGCGGCTGTGCAGGGTCTCCACCTCGGCGGAGCCGTTGATGGTGAAACGCTCCCCGTCCAGCGACCAGTCCATGGGCTCGTCGGTCTCGAGGGTCAGCCGGGTGGTCTTGAAAAACGTGATGTGCGGATCGCCCAGATCCTCCATGCGCACCGCCTGCAGGATCTCCTGAAAGTCCAGCGCGGTCTCCGGTGTGGTCACCATGCCGACTTCAAAGATGCCGTCGTCCGACTGGATGAGCTTGCCCTTGCCGGACAGTACCCCCGCCAGCATGGTGGCGTTGCAGATGATGCCGAACAGGTAGTCCCCCTCAAAGATGCCGCCGTTGGCCATCAGGCGCATGTGGGTGCTTTTGACCTTGGAGATGTCCTTGATGCCTTCCAGCAGATAGGCGTAGGCCCCCAGGGTGTTTTTCTTCTGCTGGGGCGTGGTGTAGGGCAGCCAGGTGAAGGCGCCGAAATCCGCCGCGTTGATGAAATAGCGGCCGGAAAACTTGATCACGTCCACCATCCGCGGATCGCCCCTGACGATGCTGCGCGCCGCCTTGATTACGTCTTTGGACAGTCCCTGGTATTCCGCGAAGTCGTTGTAGCTGCCGGAGGGCATATAGCCCACAGGGGTGCTGTGCCCCCCGCGGATGAGACCCGTCACGGTCTCGTTCATGGTGCCGTCGCCGCCGGAGCAGACCACGAGATCGAAATTGTCCGCGTATTTCATGGCAAACTCCGTGGCGTCCCCGCTCCTGCCGGTGATGAACACGGTGGAAAGATAGCCCCCGGCATAGAAAATCTCCACGAGCTCCGCCAGCTTTTTGGCGGCCTCCCGCTTGCCGGCCACGGGGTTGATAACGAGCATGAGTTTTTTCTTCTGAGCGGACATGGCGCATTCTCCTTCGCATGATAGGGCAGTTGTAGCCGAATGGACCCGGCTTGTCAAGAAGTGGACTTATTTTAGCACTCAAATATGGAGGAAGCATGAACAAGACGGTGGAAATGAAAATAATCGCCCGCATCCATACCGATTTCGGCTCGAAATTCGGAGTGCCCCGGCAGAGCGGACTGGTGGAGTCCCTGCGGGGCGAGGTCGTGTTCGAACCCGAATACCGCAGCCCCGACGCCGTGCGCGGACTGGAGGGCTATTCCCATATCTGGCTGCTGTGGGAGTTTTCCGAGAATCTGCGGGAGGGGTGGTCGCCCACCGTCCGCCCGCCCCGGCTGGGCGGCAATACGCGCATGGGCGTGTTTGCCACCCGTTCGCCCTTCCGGCCGAACCCCATCGGGCTGAGCTGCGTGGCGCTGGATAAGGTTGACATAACGCAAGAGCGCGGCCCGGTGCTCACGGTGCTGGGGGCCGATCTGGTGGACGGTACGCCCATCTTCGACATCAAGCCCTACGTCCCTTACGCGGACAGCCGCCCGGAAGCGGTGGGCGGCTTCGCCCGGACCGCGCCGGAGGCGGCGCTGGCCGTGACCGTGCCGCCGGAGGCGGCCGCCGCGCTGCCCGCGGAGAAGCTGGCCGCGCTGAAGGAGGTGCTGGCCCGGGACCCCAGGCCCTCCTATCAGGACGACCCTGGGCGGATCTACGGCCTGACCTTCGCCGGGGCCAACGTCCGATTCACGGTGGTGGAAAACCGGCTCACCGTCACCGAAATTTTGCCGGTGAGCGATTGAATTGGCGGGCGGAAACTGTTATAGTAAAAAACAAATCGTTCGTTGTACGGAGGAAAATCATGAGGGTCAATACGGTCTCCATTTTTTATTTCAGCCCCACGGGCGGCACCGAGCACGTTGCCGGGCTCATCGGCGCTGCCCTGGGCCGGGGCGCGGCCTATTACGACATGACGGTGAAGGACGAGCATTCCGTTGCGCTGGGGGAGGAGGATCTGGCGATCCTGTGCGTGCCGGTGTACGGCGGGCGTGTGCCCGCCCCGGTGGAGGAGCGGCTGACCCGTTTCAGCGGCACGCGCACCAACGCCGCGCTGGTGGCGGTTTTCGGCAACCGCGCCGTGGACGACGCGCTGCTGGAGCTGCGGGATATGGCGGCCAGGCACGGATTCCGCACCATCGCCGCGGCGGAATTTGTCGCGCCCCATTCGGTGGACCCCAGTTTCGGCGCGGGCAGGCCCGACGCCCAGGATCAGCGGGTCATCGCGGAATTCGCCGAAAGGCTGCTGGCCAAGGCCGAGCAGGACGCGCCCGCCGAGATCACCCCGCCGGGCAAAAGGCCCTATGTGAAGTATGACGGCATCCCCGTCAAGCCCGCGGTGGCCGGGACGCGCTGCATCCGCTGCGGCATCTGCGCGGCGGAATGCCCCGCAGGCGCCATCGACCTTATCAACCCCAAGCTCACCGACAAGTCCGTGTGCATCTCCTGCATGCGCTGCATCCATGCCTGCACTCAGGGCGCCCGGCACATTCCCGCGGCGATGAAGACGCTGGCCGGGCTGTCGCTGAAGAAGCTCTGCTCGGGCCGCAAGGAGCCGAAACTCTATTTTTGACACCGCAAAACCGGTCCCCGGCGTATTCGCGCCGGGGACTTTTTTCGCTACTGGTGAATTTGTACAAAGTGTATCAACGGCTGCGCCTTTTTCGGAAACGTTATATTGACTTTTGCCATAAAAGAGTCATAATAACATCCAGAGATTGTCATAAAATGAGCAATGGATTATGACATCTGCTTCCAAGCGGAAAATTTTGAATGGGGGGAATCCTAGTGAAAGATCTCAAGCACCTGCTATACTTTGAGAATCTCTTGCAAAGCGCGCACAACGAGCTGATCACCCAGGCGCAGAACGAGGGGAAAATCTGCGTCGCCTATGTCTGCGAGAATACCCCGGAGCCCCTGATGAATTTGGGCAATGCCTTCGGTGTGCGGCTGTTCGCGCCGCAGACCGGCTCCATGGACATTGCCACCTACTACATGACCAGTCTCCTGTGCGAGACCAGCCGCGCCCTGCTGGAGCGCGCCATTGAGGGCGGCTTCAACTTTGCGGACTGCATCATCGCGCCGGACGGCTGCACCATGATGAACCGCGCCGTCGAAAATATGGAGCTGCTCAAGACCATGGGTCAGGGCAAAAGCAAATTCTTCCATCAGTATATGGAGATCCCCCTGAAGGGCGACGAAAACGGAGTACAGCTGGCTGTGCTCCAGTGCACCAACCATATTCTGAACCCGCTGCACGAGGCCTACGGCATCGATATTTCGGACGCCTCCATCCGCAAGTCGGTGGAAGAGCACAACAAGGTGTGCCGCCTGATCCGCGCCATCGGCGATTACCGCAAGGGCGACAAGCCCCGGATCACCGGCTATGAATTCCACGTGCTCACCCTGGCTACATACGTCGCGCCCAAGTATCTCCTCATAGACAAGCTGGAGGAGACCCTCAGGGAGCTCAAGACC
>DAOPXW010000047.1:0-15033 GCA_035352555.1 Oscillospiraceae bacterium | reverse complement strand
GCCGCCAGCACCCGCCCGTGGGCCGGCACCGCCGCCAGATCCACCCCGATGTCCCCCGCCACCTTCGCCGCCAGTGCCGACGCCTTTACCCCGGACCCGGCAGGCGCGGGCGGGGCGGGAACGTAATTGTTCACGTCGTCCTCGGTGATGCGGCCGTTGGGGCCGGTGCCCTTGACCAGCGCAAGATCGATGCCCTTCTCCTTGGCCAGCTTTTTGGCCCGGGGAGAGGCCGCCACCCGCTCGCCGGAGGGGGCCGCCGCAGCGGCGGCCGCCGCGGGTGCGGAGGCGGCGGAGGCGGCTTCCGCCGCCGGGGCCGGCGCGACCGCGCCGGAAAGCAGACCGGAGATATCCTCGTCCGCCGCCGCGATGACGGCGATCTTGTCCAGTACGGGCACGGTGCTGCCTTCGCCCGCGATGATCTTTCTCAGGATGCCGGTGGCGGAGGCTTCGATGGTGTTGGTCAGCTTATCCGTCTCCACCTCAAACATGGGCTCGCCCTCCTTGACGGCGTCGCCCTCTTTTTTGAGCCAGCTGCTGATGGTGCCTTCCGTCATGGTCAGCCCCAGCTTCGGCATTACCACTACCTTGGCCATGTTATCTCTCCTTTGTCGATAAAATGAATATGAAAAAAATTATTATTGCCTGTACATACCCAGACTGGCCGCCAGGGCCAGGGCTTCCCGGGGCTTTACCCGCCAGGGGCCCTCCCGGCGCACCACGAAGCGCGCCTCGTCGCCCGCGAACAGCTTGATCTCCCGCTCGCCGTCCAGCGCGATCATGCACGGCGCTGCGGCGTGGAACACATAGGGTTCACCGAAGGGGAGCTTTTTCGCCCCCACGATCTCCATGGGCGTGAGAATGCCCGCCGCGATGGGGGCCAGCACCCGCTCGCCGCCCTGACCCAGTTCCACGGCAAAGCCGAAATCGTCCGTGTCCTCCACGGTCCGGTATACGCCGGGCACGGCGGAAAAGCCGATGGTGGCGGGGTGGCAGCGGGACACGATGATATGTTTCATCCGCGCCGGGTCCCAGATGGCCCGGGCGCCGATGTAGGCGTCGTCGGAGATCACGGCGTCGATGAGCGCCATGTCCCGGTATTCGCCGTTGACCCAGACCTCCACCCGCTTGTCGTGAATGCACACGGCGTAGGGATCGGGCAGCTGCGCCACCGCCGCCGCGGCCATACCGGCCACGGTGCCCTCCATCATGGCGGGATAGACATTGTTGGTGCCGGTGGAGATGGACAGCATGGGGGTCTTGCGGATGCCCTTGGCCACGGCGCGGCTGGTGCCGTCGCCGCCCAACACGACGATGCAGCCCACGCCCATGTCCTCCATCATGCCGGCGGAACGGACGGAGTCGATCATCGACCCGTCAAACAGGAAGTCCAGGACGTTTATGTTGGAATCCAGCACCTTGTCGTCCTCGAGCTGGTACTGGACGCTGTATCCGATGGTAAAGGTGTCCGGCATAAAGACAGCGTCCTTCACGCCCAAGCCGCCGGCGGCCAGGACGATACGTTTGCAGATATTGACCTTTTCGTTGTTGTCGATGGTGGTGGCATACGACACAAGCCGCCGGATATCCTTACCGGAAGCCGGATTGGCGATAATTCCGATAGAAGCCATCGGCATCACTCCTTTGTAAATCAAGTTTTGTCAGAGGGGTTCTCGCCCCTCTGACAAAATAGGCTTTGGGTTACATCATCTTCTTGACAGCGACGATCACGTCCTGCGGGGAAGGCATATAGTATTTTTCAAGATTGGGCGCGAAGGGCACGGGGGTGTCCAGCGAGCCAATGCGGGCCACGGGGGCGTCGAGGGAATCGAAAAACTTCTCGGCGATGGTGGCGCTGATCTCGCCGCCGTAACCGCCGCGGCGGGTCTCCTCGGTCAGCACTACGGCGTGGTGGGTCTTGTCCACGGACTCGCCGATCATAGCCTCGTCCAGCGGGTAGAGGCTGCGGATGTCGATGACCTCCAGGGAGATGCCGTCTGCCGCCAGCTTGTTCGCGGCTTCCAGCGCGTCGAACACCTGGCGGCCGTAGGTCACCACGGTGACGTCGTCGCCCGCGCGGACGATCTTGCCCTTGCCCAGCGGGATGGGATCGAAGCTGTTGACCTCGCTCTTGACGGGGTACAGGTTCTTGTTCTCAAAAAACATAACGGGGTTGTCGTCGTCGATGGCGGTGAGCATCAGGCCGTAAGCGTCCTCGGCGCAGGAGGGATAGACCACCTTCAGGCCGGGCACATGGGTCAGCCACGCTTCAAGGCTCTGGCAATGCTGAGCCGCGCCGCCGGTGCCGGCGCCCGCAGGGAGCCGCACCACCATGGGCATGGAGATTTTTCCGCCGAACATATAGCGCATTTTCGCGGCCTGGTTCACCAGCTGATCCATGCCGACGGTGAGGAAGTCGTTGAACATGAGCTCTGCGATGGGGCGCAGGCCGGTGGCCGCGCTGCCCACGGCGGAGCCGATAATGGCGCCCTCGGAAATGGGGGTATCGCGCACGCGCTCGGGCCCGAACTCATTAAGCATACCGGCGGACACGCCGAAGCAGCCGCCAAAGGCGCCCACATCCTCGCCGAACAGAACGATATTGGGATTTTCGCGCATCCGCACGCTCATGGCCTCGCGGATGGCTTCGCCGTAAGTCATAGTCTTGCTCATCTGTCGCGCACCTCCTCAACGATATCGGAATAGACGTCCACGACGGCGCTCTCCTCCGCCGCGAAAGGCTGTGCGTCGGCAAACGCGATGGCGTCGTCGATCTCCTTGGCGACCTTGGCGTCCACGGCGTCGATTTCCGCCTGGGTCATCACGCCGTTTTCCACCAGGAATTTGGCATAGCGGGGCATGGGGTCCTTAGCCATCCACGCGGCCTGCTCCTCTTTGGGCTTATAGGTCGCGGGGTCGCCCTCGAAGTGGCCGTGCTGGCGGTAGGTCTTGCATTCGATCAGGGTCGGGCCCTTGCCCTCTCTGGCGCGGGCAACGGCGGCCTGGACCGCCTCGAACACGGCCAGCGGATCGTTGCCGTCCACCGCCACGCCGGGGATGCCGTAGGCCGCGCCGCGGTCGGCTATGTCCTTGATGGCCTGATGGCGATCCTGGCTCATGGAAATGCCGTAGTGGTTGTTCTCGCACACGAAGACCACGGGGAGCTTCCAGACGGAAGCCAGGTTCAGGGACTCATGGAAGGTGCTCTGGTTGGTGGAGCCGTCGCCGAAGAAGCAGGCGCACACCTGATCGGTTTTGCGGATCTTGACGGACAGGCCTGCGCCGCAGGCGATGCACTGGCCCGCGCCCACGATGCCGTTGGCGCCCAGGATGCCCTTGTCGCGGTCGGCGATGTGCATGGAACCTCCCTTGCCCTTGCAGTAACCGGTGGCGCGGCCGAAAAGCTCCGCCATCATCAGGTTCAGATCGCCGCCCTTGGCGATAATGTGGCCGTGGCCACGGTGGGTACTGGTGATGAAATCATCGTCCCGCAGGCACTCGCACACCGCCGGCGCGATGGCCTCCTCGCCCAGGTAAAGGTGGGCAAAGCCGTAGATCTTGCCCTCGGCGAACAGTCTGGCCGCCGCGGATTCAAAATCGCGGATGCGGCGCATGCGGACATACATGTCTTTCATCTGTTCTTTGTTTGCTGCCATTGAAAAACCTCCTTAAAGAATTTTTATCTGCAACTAAGCTCTGTGAGACCCGTGGCACTATTTGTCTCATATTTTTCGGTCTCTTCACGGATAGTATACCGGCAATCGGAATATATCTCAATATTAATGTGCAAATCTCAAAAAACTTCGCCGTTTTGTCCATTTCCTCAAGGCCTTTTCCATATTATTGCACAGTTTGTGAGAATAATAACAAAAAAATTGAGACGGTTCTCAAGGAGCCGTCTCAATCATTGAGATTAATCTCGATACTCGCAGATACGGGTGAGAATGTTAAAAATTTATGACCTTGGGATTGATGCCGTATTTCTTCAGCCGGCGGTACAGCGTGGCCCGGCTGACACCCAGGCGGGCGGCGGCGGCGTCCACGCTGCCACCGGCCACCGTCAGTGCGGCCAGGATCTCTCCCGCCTCGCCGCTGAGCTGGGGTTCAGGCTCCTCCTTCCGGGGGGCGGTAGGCATCACATAGCGGAGGCTGTCCTCGGTCAGAATGCTCTCCACGCTGGAATAGAAGGCGCGCTCGATGCCGTTTTGAAGCTCCCGGACGTTGCCGGGCCAGTCATATTTCATCAGTCCAGCCACGAATTCCGGGGCGAAGGACTTCTCCATATCCGGATGGGACCTGTTCAGCCGCTCCAGAAACATTCCGGCGCAGTAGGAGATGTCGCCGGGGCGCTCCCGCAGAGGCGGGATCTCCAGCTTCAGCACGTTCAGCCGGAAATACAGATCCCGGCGGAAGCTGCCCGGGGTCACGGCCTCCTCCAGTCTGGTGGAGGTTGCGGTGATGATGCGGATATCCAGCTGCACGTCCTGCCCGCCGCCCAGCCGGTTGATGCAGTGGGTCTCCACCGCCCGCAGCAGCTTGGACTGGAATTCCAGCGGCAGTTCGGAGATCTCGTCGAGGAACAGCGTGCCCCGGTTGGCCAGTTCGAAACGGCCGGGATTCCCCTCGCCGCTGGAGCCGGGAAACGCGCCGGCCTCATAGCCGAACAGCTCGGTTTCCAGCAGGTCCCGGGGGATGGAGGCACAGTTGATGGCCACAAAGGGGCCGCCCGCGCGGCTGCCCGCGTTGTGGATGGCCTGGGCGATCAGCTCCTTGCCGGTGCCGCTGTCGCCCTCGATAAGGATGTTGCCGTCGTACAGAGCGTATTTCCGGGCCAGCGCGATGGTTTTTTTCATGCCCATGTCCCGGGTATAGATATCGTCGAAGGTGTAGGAGGCGCGGTTTCCGGACATCTTGTTCACAGAATCGATAAGGTGCTTCTGCTTTTTCAGCGTCACGTTCATGGTGCGGGTACCGAAATTTTCCGCAGGGGTGATGGCCGCCGTGCAGCGCACGGTGCCGGTGCGGGTGAGCACCCGGGTGTCGTCGGCAAAGAATTTGGCGTTGTCGTTCCACTCGTCGGAATTCCAGCGGATGTCCGGCATGAGGGTTCGCACATCCAGCCTGGTCAGTGCGTCCGCCTCCGCGCCGAAAAGCCGCAGCGCGGCGCTGTTGCCCCAGATAGGGTGATAGTCCGTCCCCACCAGCATGATACCGTCGGCGCTGACCTCCAGCGCGGTGCGCAGGATTTCCCGGCTGCGCAGCAGGGACATCTGCCCCTCGATGCCGTAAACGGCGGCCAGAACCAGCCCCAGGGTGTGGTCGTGTGCCTTGTCGGCGTCGCCGGACATATTGATGCAGCCGATGACCTCGCCGTTTTCGCCGTGGATGGGCGCGGCGGAGCAGGTCCAGCCGTGGTGGGAGCGGCAGTAATGCTCCGGGCCCACCATCTGGATGGCGGTATCGTAATCCAGCGCCACGCTGATGGCGTTGGTGCCCACGCTCTGGCTGTTCCACAGCGCGCCCGCCACATAGCGCATATCCCGGGTTTTGGACATAATCATTTCGTCGCCGATGGAAACCAGGATATAGCCCACCGCGTCGGTGAGCACCAGCATAAAGTGGGAGCGCTGCACGATCTCGAACACGCTGTGCATAATGGGCATGGCTGTGTCGATCAGGGTGCGGTTGGCGTCCTTGATGCTCTGGAACACGGCGTCGGCCACCCGGGTGCCGCAGCCGCCCTCGGGATTGACGCCGTAGGCCCGGCACTTCTGCCAGGAATCCGCCACCGGCGGCTGGATGCGCGGGTCCAGCTTGCCCTCATAAATAAATTCCGCCCAGATTTCCTTGAGCGTTTCGATATCAAGTGCCATCCTGCATCCCTCCAAACAGGGTCTCAAGGATCTCCTCCGCGGTGATCCCGCCGAACATCGGCTCCAGGCGGAGCCCGGACAGGGCCGCTTCCACGTCCCCCCGGCGGTACTTCACGCCCCGCAGCGCGTCGGCCGCCGGGGTGTTGGGCGTCACGGCCAGGTAGTCGCCGATAAAGCGGATGTCCCGGATAACGCCCTCTCCCACCTGCATCCGCACCTCCAGCGTCCCGCCGGGGAAGCGCAGCTTATTGACATAGTTGGCGTCCGGGGAGCGGCCGTAGGTCCAGTCCCAGCTGCGGTATTTCTCCTCGGCCAGGGCCGATACCTCCGCCAGCTCCTCCGGCGACAGGCCGCAGCGGGACAGGCCGTCTTTGGAAAGCTCCCCCAGCAGCCGGTCCCAGAATTCCCTCAGCGTCAGATCCCGGGGCAAAAACGCGCGGATATTGCCGATGCGGGAGCGGACGGACTTGGCGCTTTTGGACTGGAACTTGGCGGGGTCGACGTTCAGCGCCCCGGCCACCATGGCGGGATCGGAATCGAACAGCAGCGTGCCGTGGTGCAGAATGCGCCCCCTGTCGATCCGCTGGGCCACGCCGGACACTTTTTGTCCGGCCACGGTGATGTCGTTGCGTCCGGTGGTTTCGGCCTGCACGCCCATGCTGGCCAGCGCCCGGCATACCGGGGCGGAAAAGCGGTCGATGGTCAGCGTCTCGGCGTCGCCCACATCGGTGATGAAGGAATAATTGAGGTTCCCCATGTCGTGATACACCGCGCCGCCGCCGGTGGCCCGGCGCACCACGGTCACGCCGTGTTCCCGGACAAAGTGCTGGTTGATCTCCCCGGCGGTGTTCTGGTTGAGCCCGACGACGATAGTATTGGCATTCTGCCACAGGATCAGCCACTCGCCGTCGCGCTTGTTCTCCAGCACATATTCTTCAAACGCCAGATTGAAGCAGGGATCGGTGGAATGAGTCTCAAGGTAATTGACAACGGGCATTGCGCACCTCCAAGGAATTTTGACTGCCCCCGAGTATACGCCGTTTTTCCCCCGCTGGCAACCGTTTGTCTCAGAATTTTGAGATTTTTTGCCGAAAGCGCAAAAAATCAGCCGCCCTTTCGGGCGGCTGTCGCAATTTATAGGTCTGAAAATATCAATTTTAACCGGAGCTCCACTTTTTCCGCCAGCCGGCGGTGCCCCTCCGGAGACAGATGAATGCCGTCGAAAGCCAGCGGCAGCTCTCCCGCCGCCAGATAATCCGCGCCGAAGCGGGCTGCCAGCGCTTCGTATTCCCCGCCCAGTTTGGCGATAATGCCGCAGCGCCAGCTCATCCCGGCCAGCGCCGCCCTCGGCGGGGCGATGAGCAGGATGAGTGCGCCGGCCAGCTCCGGGAACCGGCGGACCCGGGTGAGGAAATTCTCCATCCGCCCGGCCACGGCCTGGGGCGCGGCGGCGGGCATGAAAAGCGCGTCGTTGGAGCCCAGCATCACGGCCAGGCAGTCAAAGGGCGCCTCGGCGCGCAGCAGCAGCTCCAGCGCCCTGAATTCGGCGTCCGCGGTGGGGATCTGCCGCCCGTTAAAGCCGTATTCCGCCGCACAAAAGCCCGGCGTTTCATTCAAAATACCGCCCCAGCGCTGATTTTCCGGCAGCCTGCCCCCCAGCAAGTTTTTGGGGTTGTAGCCGTAGGTATTGGAGTCGCCGTAGCAAACGATCTTTCTGTCCATCCCTTACTCCCGACAATAAAAAAGCCGCCCTACCGGGCGGCTTTTTTGGTTTTATCTTCTGAAGCAGTCGCTGCAGTAGACCGGACGGTCTCCGCGGGGCTCAAAAGGAACCTTGCAGGGCTTGCCGCATGCGGAGCACACAGCGTCATACATCTGACGGCTGCCGCCGCCATTCCTGCCGGCCTTGCGTGCATCGCGGCACGCCTTGCAGCGCTGGGGTTCGTTGGTGAAGCCCTTCTCCGCGTAGAACTCCTGCTCACTGGCGGTGAAGGTAAATTCTTGTCCGCAATCCTTGCAGACCAGGGTCTTGTCGTTGAACATATAGTACCTCTTAATAAAATTACACGGCGCCGTTTTGCATCGCGTTGGAAGTCATCATATCACCCTCTGTCCCGCCTGTCAATAGAATTTGGTAATTTTTACTTTTTATTCTGGAAACCCCCGCAAAACGCGGGGATTCGGGCTCCACGCCGCCGTGAAGCCAGAATCGGATCGGTTCTTTCAGAACAGCGCGACCACCGCGCCGTTATAGGTTTTGTTGATGTAATCGCGCACGGCGTCGGTCTTCAGCGCCTTGACGAGGGCCTGGATCTTGGGGCTGTTCTCGTCGCCGGAGCGGACGGCGATGATGTTGGCGTAGGTTTGGGCGGCATCGCCGGAGGCGTCCTCGGTCGCCAGCGCGTCGGCGATCTTCAGACCGGCGGCCAGCGCGTAATTGCCGTTGATGACGGCGATGGAGCCGGCGTTGCTGTTTTTCAGCTGAGCGGCGACAGTGTCGGCCTGCACGGTCTGGATGTTGTAGCCGCCGTCGTCCTTGATGTCCAGCGTGGTCGCGCCGGTGGCGGCGGTGATGCCGTCGTTGAGGGCGATCAGGCCCTCCTGCCGCAGCAGGAGCAGGGCGCGGGTCTCGTTGGAATCGTCGGCGGGGATAATGACGGTGGCGCCGACGGCCAGCTTCTTGAGGTCGGTGATGCCGTTGCCGTAGATGCCGAAGGGCTCGTAATGGATTTTGGCGGCGGAAACCAGCGTGGTGCCGTTTTCCTTGTTGTAGCTGTCCAGATACGGCTGATGCTGGAAGTAGTTGGCGTCGATCTCGCCGTCGGCCAGGGCCTTGTTGGGCAGCACATAGTCGTCATAGGTGACGATGTTCAGGGTATAGCCCTCGGCGGCCAGCGCGTCCTTCACCTGCTCGAGGATCTCGGCGTGGGGCGTGGCGGAGGCGCCCACGGTGATGGTTTTGTCGCCGGCCGCGGCGGTGGGCGCGGCAGTAGCGGCGGCGGGGGCGGAGCCGCAGGCGGACAGGGCCGCGGCGGCGAAGATCAGGGCGAAGGCCAGTATGGCGGATAGGATTCTCTTTTTCATGGTGTTCTCTCCTTCAATGTTTAATTATAAATGGTAAGGTTCAGTGCCGGGTCTTTCTCCGGCAGCACATTCGCCCATACCTGAAATTGGCTCTCACCAGCCGCTCAAAGTCCAGGATCATAACATCCTCCTATTTCGTGATGCGTTTATCCGTGCGGCGTACGATGACGGTGCCCAGCTCCTGAAGGAGCTGCACGAGAATCACGGTGAGCACCACGCACACCCAGATAATATCGTCTTTGTATTTCTGATAGCCCCAGGTGATGGCGATCTGGCCCAGGCCGCCGCCGCCGATGGTGCCGGCCATGGCGGAATATCCAAGGATGGTCACGGTGGAGATCACGGCCCCCACGATCAGCGCGGGGCGGGATTCCGGCACCAGCACCTTGGTGACGATCTTGGAATTGGGCGTGCCCATGGCCTGCGCGGCCTCGATGACGCCGGGGTCCACCTCTTTGATCGAGCTCTCCACCATCCGCGCCACATAGGGGGCCGCGGCGATGACCAGCGTCACGATCATGGCCTTGTTGCCCAGGCTGGTGCCCACCACGGCCTTGGCCACGGGCAGCATGGCCACCATGAGGATGATGAACGGGATGCTTCGGAACACGTTCACCACGAAGCCCAGCGCCCGGTTGAGCCAGCCGATGGGGTGCAGGCCGCCGCCGTCGGTGACGCTGAGCACGATGCCCAACGGCAGGCCGATGCCGTAGGCCGCCAGCGTGGAAAGTCCGGTCATATACACCGTCTCCCAAACGCCCGTGCCGATGACGCCGGCATTCCACAATTTATAGAAAAGATCGGACAGCATCCCTTACGCCTCCTCGTAGAATTGAATGGGGCTGGCCTTGAGCCAGGCGATGAGTTTGTCGGACTGCCGGGGGTCGTCGGGCAGCTCCACCACGGTGTAGCCGCGGGCCGCGCCGTCGATATCGCGCATATCGGCCCGGATCACATTGACCGGGGCCTGACAGGCCAGCACCATTTCCGCGATCAGCGGCTTGTTGGAGGTCACCCCGTCGAACACCAGCCGCAGCTTTTTCCCGGAGAAAGTTTTGAAGGCGTTTTCCGCCGGGTCCTGCCGCAGGATCAGCTGCTTTGCGATGTCGGAGCGGGGATTGGCGAACACCTCGCCGACCTTGCCCTCCTCGGCGATGCGGCTTTGGTCGATGACGGCCACCCGGTCGCAGATGGCGTCGATGACGCGCATCTCGTGGGTGATGACGACGATGGTCACGCCCAGCGTATCGTTGATCTGCCGCAGCAGCTCCAGAATGGACCGGGTGGTGGTGGGGTCCAGCGCCGAAGTGGCCTCGTCGCACAGCAGGTACTTGGGCCTTGTGGCCAGCGCCCGGGCGATGGCCACCCGCTGCTTCTGTCCGCCGGACAGTTGGGACGGGTAGGCGTTCTTTTTCTCCGAAAGGCCCACCAGCGCCAGCAGCTCCTCCGCCCGCCGCGCGGCGCCGGCCCTGCTCTCCCCCGCGATCTCCAGCGGGAAGCACACGTTTTTCAGCACGGTGCGCTGCTCCAGCAGATTAAAGCCCTGAAAGATCATGCCGATGGAGCGCCGCATTTTCAGCAGTTCCCTGCCGGACAGCTTCGTCAGATCCTGTCCGTCGATCAGTACCTCGCCGCCCGTGGGCTTTTCCAGCAGATTGATGCAGCGCACCAGGGTGGATTTTCCCGCGCCGGACAGGCCGATGATGCCGAAAATCTCGCCGTCGCCGACGGTGAGGTCGATGCCCTCCAGCGCCGTGACGGGCTTGCCCGCGTTGGGATAAACCTTGCTGAGATTTCGCAGTTCAATCATTCCGATGGACTTCCTTCTTCAAAAATGGCAGCAAAAAATGAGGTCGGAAGCTCGCTTGCTTCCGACCTCATAATCAGCAGATATCAAATCACCGCAAATTATCAGGAGCCGCTGCAAGACGGGCCATAGGCGTGAAAAGTCATGCACATGCTGCGCATGCACATCATCATCTCCATCCCAGCGGTGCGATTGAAGGATTTCATTATGGCGCGTCTCCTTTCGTGAAAAGTGGTTTGCCTGAATGTCGCCGATTGTAACACCATATCCGGCGCCTGTCAACCTTTGGGCGAATTTTTCTCCCCGTTGTGCATCAGATCCCGCAGCGTCACGCCGTCCAGATAGCGCTCAATGATGCCGTCCAGCTCCTCCCACACGGGCAGGGTGGGGCAGTCCGCGGCGCGGCTGCAGCCGTCCGCTCCATTCCGCAGGCAGGCCACCGGCGAGAGGCTCCCCTCCGTCAGGCGCAGAATGCTGCCCACCGTGTAGTCCTCCGGTGCCCGGGACAGGCGATAGCCGCCGCCCCGGCCCCGCGCGGCCTGCACCAAGTCCGCCTTGCTCAGCACGGCCAAAATGCTCTCCAGATACTTTTCGGAGATCTCCTGCCGCCGGGCGATATCCATCAACACAATATAGTCGCCGTCATCGTGCGCCGCAAGGTCGGCCATGACCCGCAGCGCGTAACGGCCCCTGGTAGAGATCAGCATCACAAGCCCTCTCTCACAGTTTATAAACCTACTTTAGCACAGTGTTTATGCTTGCGCAAGAGTCAATTCGCACCCTGCGGATAATTTTTGTCCTTCGTCTCCCGTCTCCCGTCCCCCGTCTCCCGTCTCCCGTCCCCCGCAAAAAACCGCAGGCAAACGCGGGCGTTTGTCTGCGGAAAAGGAGGCGCAACGAAGCGATACGCAGGTTCAGCCCGGTTTCCAAAGGAACCGGGCTGAAGCGGAGCGAGCGCAGTTTGCGCCGACGCGGAACCGGGCGGAACTGGAGCGAGCGCAGTTTGCGCCGACGTCAGCCGCCGCAGTTGACGATGTTGCTCATCAGACCGCGATAGAAGGCGTGGGTCGACAAAATGTCCTCGTTGAAAAAGCTGCCCACAAAGCCGATGTGATCCACGGACTGCTCCGGCATCACGTACCAGACGGCGGTCTTGGCGCCGGTCATGCCCACGGTGCCCGGGGCGTGATTGTCGTCGTGCCTGACGCCCCGCCGATCATAATGGAACGGCCATTGTCCGGACACCACGTTCACCATGCCGTCGTTGGGCTGCCAGGTTTTGTTTACTTTGGTAGGCGTGACTCTCACAGTCTTGAGCCCGGCGCCGTAGCCGTCGAAATACCAGCCCGCGGTGGTGCCGGAATAGCGGCACATTTTCAGGGAGAAGGGCTGGAACGGCAGCCACATCCGCAGGGTGGGCTGATAGCTCTTCGTGGCTGAATTATAGCAGGTTCTGTTGCCGTAATAGGAGAAATAATAGATGGCGCCCTGCATTTCAATGCCCTTGTTGAGGTCCGTGGCCCTGTCGATGGTCAGATCCTCAAAAGCGTTGTCGTTGTGCAGCAGGAAGCCGGAGCTCAGCACCCGGGTCAGGGCCTGGCAGATGGTCTCGTCGGGGTCGGCATAGATACCGAACTGTTCCAGCCGGAAATCGTAAACACCCTTCAGGTCGGAGATGCCCAGCGTCTTGGCCATGGCGGTCACCAGCACGGCCGCCGCCGCAGTGGCGTCACTGTTGGCCTCGATAAAGGTGGTGCCGTTGCTGGGCGCGGCCACGGTGGTCAGGGAATGCACCCAGTCGCCCTTGCCGCCCGTGAAGAAATCGGACAGCGGGCGCGCGGCGTCTGGGTGGGCCCTGGCATAGGCCTGCTCCTCGGCGCTGCCGTCAGCCAGAATATCGGCAAACAGGCGGATGGTGGCCCCGCCGAAGCTGTGGCCAACCAGATTGATGGGGTGCTTGGCGTCCCACACGCCGGGCAGAAGCTTGGTAAAACTATTGCTGCCGGCACCGGTAAAGTCCTGCCCCCAGCGGCTGTGACCGTATTTTGCGGCGTGAGCCGCGCCGTAGTCTACCACGGTGCCTTTCAGCTGGGCGTACAGCTCGCAGGCGCGATCCCAGGCGCTGGAAAGCGGCCCCACGGTCGCGGAATAACACTCGCAGCCCTGGCCTTGCAGATAGGTCATCAGATCGCCGGTGGTCATGCCCCAATAGGGCACGATGTCGTTGATCCGATCATAGGAGCCCCAGCCCATCAGGCCGTGGACGAAAACGGTGGGATACCTGGTGCCGATGGATCCGGCTCCGGCGGCGGACGCCGGGAGCGCCAATGCGGAAACGGCCAGCAGCACGGCCAGCAGCAGCGCCAGCAGTTTTTTGCTTTTTTTCATTTTCCTCTCTCCAAACGGAATGAAACTCCGTTCCGGCCTCTATTGTAGCTCTTTCCGTGTGAATATCAATCAAAATGCGAAAAAATTTATCCCCCGGATTGTTCAAGGGGAGGGCAAGCTGAATTACATCCCGCGATCCTATCAATTTTTTCGCGGATTCGACAAGTGCCTGAATGCTTTTCACGCCGCCGCACATACTGGTGCGGGAGGTCGAAACATTTGAACAAGAACAATTTCCGCCGCCTGGCCAGGATACTGATTCCGGCGCTGGCGGTGACCGTTCTCCTGGGGCTGGCGGCAAAACACCAGACCTCGCCGTCCCCTTTCGCGGCGCTGGCCGTCCCCGCGCCGTCCGCGTCCGCCGCGCCCGCGCCGGTTTGCGTCCCCATTCTCCTGTACCACAGCGTGCTGTCGGACTCCGCCCGCGCCGGCGACTATGTGGTCAGCCCCGCGGTGTTCCGCGCCGATATGGACTATCTGCGGTCCCACGGCTACACGGCGGTATTTCTCTCGCAGCTCTATGCTTACGAGACGGCGGGTACGCCGCTGCCGGAAAAGCCGGTGGTGATCACCCTGGATGACGGCTATCTCAACAATCTCACCAATGTGCTGCCCATTCTGCGGGAGACCGACATGAAGGCCGTAATCTCCGTGGTGGGCGAATTCGTCCAGCGCTGCACCGACAACGGCGACCGCACCGCGGATTACGCCTATCTCACCTGGAACGACATCCGCAGCCTCAGCGATTTCGGGCTGGTGGAAATCGGTAGCCACACCTGGGGGATGCACGGTATATCGGAAGGCCGCCGGGGCGGTACGCAGATGGCGGGCGAAAGCGACGGGGCTTATCGTCTGGCGCTTACCACCGACCTGTCCCGGCTGCAGATGGCCCTGCGGCACAACGCCGGGGTCACGCCCACCGTGTTCGCCTATCCCTATGGCTTTGTCAGCGGCGGGGCCCTGCCGGTCCTCAAATCTCTGGGCTTCACGGCGGCCCTCACCTGTGAAAAACGGCTGAACTATCTCACCGGCAACCCGGAGGAGCTCTACAATCTGGGCCGCTTCAACCGCCCCTCCGGCATCTCCACCGAGGACTTCATGCGCTGCCTCACCCCGTGACAGGGCACTTGCCTTTCACCCCGTAAGCTGGTATACTGCGAAGCACCACGCAAAAAGGGGGCCTTCCGATGACGGCCATCGATTTCAGTATTCTCGATTTTATCCAGGCGCATCTGCGGAATGCGTTCTGCGACCTTATTATGCCCCAGATCACCGTACTGGGCAACGCGGGCGTCCTCTGGATTCTGCTCACCCTCGCGCTGCTGTGCATCCCCAGGACCCGCAGGCTGGGCATCACCCTGACGGCGGCGCTGATCATGGACGTGATCCTCTGCAACGGCATCCTCAAACCGCTGGTGGCCCGGATACGGCCCTATGACATCAACACCGCGGTGCGGCTTCTGGTGGCCAGGCCCACGGACTTTTCCTTCCCCTCAGGCCATGCCGCCGCCTCGTTCACGGCGGTCTCGGCGCTGTATTTCCGCCGTTCAAAGCTGTGGATCCCATCCTTTATCGCAGCGCTGCTCATCTCATATTCCCGGCTGTACCTGTACGTCCATTATCCCAGCGACGTGCTGGCCGGGATCGTTCTGGGCATTGCGCTGGGCTGGCTGGCCAAGCTGCTCACGGATCGGATCTTCCGCAGGCTGGATGAACGCAAAAGGAAAAACGCGGCCTGAAAGCCGCAAAACGCCGATTTTTTTGCGAAACCGTGTCTTCGCAAAAAACGTCGCTCCGCTCCCCAAACCCTTGTACAGCAAGGGTTTGGCGGCTATTTATCCAAATTGAGGCGGGGCTCCGCCTGCCTTCGGGCAGGCCCGGGTC
>DAOPXW010000046.1:3010-15404 GCA_035352555.1 Oscillospiraceae bacterium | reverse complement strand
CGGCAACCTGCGCACCGTTATCTGGCGCGCATGGGACGTCTGCATGAAGATCTGACCTCTGAATTCAATTATAGGGGACATCGCCGCTTCTTTGGAAGCGGCGATGTTTTTTGAAATTTATGGACAGAATAGAAAAAACGCTCTTGACAAATACCCCAATGGGGTATATTTTTGGACTGAAAGATACCCAGTGGGGGTATCATGAAGGGGGGAAAATCCCATGGCGGAATGTGAACACTGCCGGATGAAGGCCGTGCCCAGGGACGAGGCGCTGAAGAAGCGGCTGGAGAGTCGGATGAACCGTATCGTCGGCCAGATGAACGGCATGATGACCATGATCGGGGAGGACCGCTACTGCGGGGATGTGCTCATCCAGCTGGCGGCCGTCGAAAAAGCCCTGCAGAGCGTGGGGTATCTCATACTCAGCGACCACATGAATTCCTGCGTCGCCCAGCAGGTGCGCGACGGCGAACCGCAGGCCATGGACGAGCTGCTGGATCTGGTGAAAAAGCTGAAATGACGGGACAGGTAGGGATCAACGGATGAAAACGGAAAAATTCGATATAGCCGGCATGACCTGCGCTTCCTGTCAGGCCAACGTCACCCGCTGCGTCCAGAAGCAGCCGGGCGTGCGGGAGGTCAATGTCAGCCTGCTGGCCAACCAGATGACCGTCACCTACGACGAGGCCGCCTCCGGTGAGAGCGATCTCATCCGCGCGGTGGAGAACATCGGCTACGGCGCGGCCCCCGCGGGGCAGACGACCAGGCAGGAAGGGGGCTTCCGCCAGGAGTGGCGGCAGCGCACCCAGCGGGCCGAGGACGAGCGGGAAAGCATGAAAAAGCGGCTGACCGCGTCCATCGTGCTGCTGGTGCCGCTGATGTATCTGGCCATGGGCGGAATGTGGGGCTGGCCTCTGCCGGGCTTTCTCACCGGCATGGCAAACACGCTGTCCTTCGCGCTGACCCAGCTGATCATAGCCGTTCCCATCGTGTTCATCAACCGACGCTTTTTTGAGAGCGGCTTCAAAGCGCTGATCAAACGCGCGCCCAATATGGATTCGCTGGTCGCCGTGGGCGCGGGCGCGTCGCTGGCCTACGGTATTTTCGCGCTGTACCGCATGAGCGCCGGGCTGGGCGCGGGCGACATGGAGCTGGTACACCGCTATGCCCACTCGCTGTATTTTGAATCCGGCGCCATGGTGCTCACACTGGTCACGGTGGGCAAGTATCTGGAGGCCCGCTCCAAATCCCGCACCTCCGGCGCGCTGGATAAGCTGGTGTCGCTGGCCCCCAAGACCGCCACGGTGGTGCGCGGCGGGGCCGAGACCAGAATCCCGTCGGAGCAGGTGGTTTCCGGCGATATCGTGGTCATTCGCCCGGGCGAGAGCATCCCCGTGGACGGCGTGGTCACGCAGGGCGGCGGCTTTGTGGATCAGTCCGCCATCACCGGCGAGAGTATCCCCGTTGAAAAGAAGGTCGGGGACGAGGTCATTTCCGCCACCCTCAACCGCAACGGCTCCTTCCGGTTCCGGGCATCCCGGGTGGGGGAGGACACCACGCTGGCCCAGATCATCCGGCTGGTGGACGACGCGGGAAACTCCAAAGCGCCCATCGCGAGACTGGCCGACAGGGTCAGCGGCGTGTTCGTGCCCGCCGTCATCGGAATCGCGCTGATCACGCTGGCGGCGTGGCTGCTGGCGGCGCAGGACTTCGAATTCGCCCTCAACTGCGCCGTGTCCGTACTGGTGATCTCCTGCCCCTGCGCGCTGGGCCTGGCCACGCCCGTGGCCATCATGGTGGGCACCGGCAAGGCCGCCGAATACGGCATCCTCGTCAAATCCGCGCAGAGCCTTGAAAACCTGCATACCATCGACACGGTGGCGCTGGACAAGACCGGCACCATCACCTCCGGCCGCCCGGCGGTGACGGATATCGAACCGCTGGCAGGGGACCTTACCCCGGACGAGCTGCTGCGCAGCGCCGCCGCGGTAGAGACGGGCAGCGAACACCCGCTGGCCGAGGCGGTGGTGGAGCGGGCGAAGGCGCAGTCGCTGCCAATCCCCCCGGCGGTGGATTTCACCGCCGAGGCCGGACGCGGTGTGCGCGCGACGATTGAAGGCGCGCCGTGGCTTGCAGGCAACGAAGCCTATCTTACCGAAAGCGGGGTGGACGCCGCCCCGGCCTCCGCCGCGCTGGAGCGTTTTGCCCGGGAGGGCAAAACCCCGCTGCTGTTTGCCCGGGAGGGTAAAGCCGTGGGCGTCATCGCCGTGGCGGACACCGTGCGCCCCGACAGCGCCCGGGCCATCCGCGCGCTGGACGAGATGGGGATCCGCACGGTGATGCTCACCGGCGACAATCCGGTCACCGCCGAGGCCATCCGCGCCCAGGTGGGCATCAGCCGGGCCGTCTCCGGGGTACTGCCCGCCGATAAGGAGGCCTGCGTCCGCTCCCTCCAGCGGGAGGGACACCGGGTGGCCATGGTGGGCGACGGCATCAACGACGCGCCGGCGCTCACCCGGGCGGATATCGGCGTGGCCATCGGCGCGGGCACGGATATCGCCATTGATTCGGCGGACGTGGTGCTGATGAAAAGCTCGCTGATGGACGTGGTCACCGCCATCCGGCTCAGCCGGGCCGTGATCAAAAACATCCATCAGGACCTGTTCTGGGCCTTTTTCTACAATGTTCTGGGCATCCCAATCGCGGCGGGCGTGCTGTATCCCGCGCTGGGCCTGCTGCTCAGCCCCATGATCGGCTCCGCCGCCATGAGCCTGAGTTCCGTATGCGTGGTCACCAACGCCCTGCGGCTGCGGTCTTTCAAGCAGGCTCAGCCCGGGTTCGTACAGCTTGCTGAACAAACGGAAGAACAAATAAAGGAGGATATAACCATGAAAAAAACGCTGGAAGTCGAGGGCATGATGTGTGCCCATTGTCAGGCCCATGTCCAAAAAGCCCTGGAGGCGGTGGACGGCGTCGCAAGCGCCTCGGTGGATCTGGAAACAAAGACGGCTACCGTGACACTGAAAAAGGAAGTGCCGGACGAGGCCCTGACGGAGGCCGTGACGGCGGCGGGCTATACGCCGGTGGGCATTCGCCAAAAGTGAGCAGAGGGCGGGCTTGCGCCCGCCCAGGGAACGATTGACACAGCAAAACGACCGGACGCCTTGTGCGTCCGGTCGTTTTAATATCCCAGCTCGCCGGAGCCGGTGTTCAGATGGAAATGACTGCGGGAGCATTCCAGAAGGCCGTCCTTCCGCATCTTGCTCAGCTCCGCGGACATGGCGCTGCGGTCTACGCTGAGATAGTCCGCCAGCTGCTGCCGGTTGAAGGGAATATCGAAATAGTTCCCGCCGCTGCGCACGGCCTGATAGGAGAGATAGGACAGCAGCCGTCCCCGGATGGTCTTGGCCGAGGTGTGGAAGATGCGGCGGGACAACTGAGATTTTTTTGCGCGGAGACGACCAGCAGATTGCGGATGAGGGTCACATGGTGGGCACAGGCCTGGGGACAGGTGCGCAGGAGCCTGGCCGCGTCCATCAGCAGCAGCGCGCTCTTTTCCACGGCCACCGCGCTGACCTGCAGCGGCTCGTCCGGCACGCAGGCATAGGTCTCCGCGAATACCTCGCCGGGGCCGATGCTGTCCAGAACGCTCTTGTTGCCCCACACGTCGTCGTTTTCAATCTGCACGCTTCCCGAAAGCACCATGGCCATGTATTTTGCGGGACTTCCGGCGCGGAACAGCACCTCGCCCTTGGCGGCGGTTTTTTCCACCGCGCCCAGACAGCCCAGCATGGATTTGATCTCCTCCGGGGACGCGCCATGAAACAGCACGGTATCGGCTAAAAAATTGTAGTCCATTAAAAAAATCCCCGCTTTTGTTGGAATAACAACATACTATCAAGGCTCACTGTAGTATACTCGGGCCAGAAAGTCAAGAAATAACAAACTATGGAATAAAAAGCGGAGGTGCCGATCATGATAAGAAAGATCATCCACATTGACCAGAACAAATGCAACGGCTGCGGTCTGTGCGCCAAGGCCTGTCACGAGGGCGCCATCGACATGGTCGACGGCAAGGCCAGGCTCATGCGCGAGCACTACTGCGACGGTCTGGGCGACTGCCTGCCGGCCTGCCCCGCGGGAGCCATCACCTTTGAGGAGCGGGAAGCGCCCGCATACGACCGGGAGGCCGTGCGGAAAAGTAAGGCCCAAAAGGCCGCGGCCGAGCCGCTGCCCTGCGGCTGCCCCGGCACGCAGGCCAGACAGCTCCGCCGGGAGGAAGCGCCCGCCGCGGCCTGCGTGTCCGGCCCCGCCCCGTCCCTGCTCAGCCAGTGGCCCGTGCAGATCAAGCTGGCGCCGGTGAGCGCCCCGTACTTCGACGGCGCGAACCTGCTCATCGCCGCGGACTGCACCGCCTACGCCTACGGCAGCTTCCATCAGGATTTCATCCGCGGGAAAATCACGCTCATCGGCTGCCCCAAGCTGGACGAGGGCGACTACACCGAAAAGCTCACCGCCATCCTCAGCGGCAACAATATCAAGAGCCTGACCATCGTGCGCATGGAGGTGCCCTGCTGCGGCGGCATCCAGCGTGCCGCGGAAAACGCGCTGAAGGCCAGCGGCAAGTTTATCCCCTGGAATGTGGCGACCATTTCGACCGACGGAAAAATTTTGGACTGAGCCCCTACGGGCCCGAAAGGAGCACGCTATGAAATTCCATGTCAACGATTCCTGCATCGGCTGCGGCCTGTGCAACGCCACCTGCCCCGAAGTGTTCGAGCTGAACGGCGCCAGGGCCGAGGCCATGAAGAGCGAGGTGCCCGAAAACCTGTTGGATGCGGCCAGAGAAGCCCAGGCGGGCTGTCCCGTGTCCGCCATTGAGAGCGACTGAACGGGAGGTACATAAGATGGACAACCAGATGTTTTGCTTCCAGTGCGAACAGACTGCCGGCGGCACCGGCTGCACCGGCCGGGCGGGCGTGTGCGGCAAAGCCGCCGCCGTGGCCAACGCCGAGGACGATCTGACCCGGGCCTTGATCGGCCTTGCGCTGGACAATGCCGGCAAGACCCCCACGCCGGATATGACAAAGCTCATGACCGAGGGCCTTTTCACCACCATCACCAACGTCTGCTTCGACGAAGCCGCGGTGGTCGCGCTGATCGGGCGCATCAGCGCCCTGCGCACCGGCAAGGACGACGGCTGTGCCAGGTCCGGTCAGCCGCTGAAGCTGTGGAGCGCCGACGAAGACATCCGCTCCCTGAAATCTCTGATCCTGTTCGGTATCCGCGGCATGGCCGCCTATGCCTACCACGCCGCCGTGCTGGGCCGCCACGATCCCGAGGTGGACGGTTTCTTCTTCAAGGCTCTGCGCGCCGTCGGCAATAAGGACGCCGGCATGGACGCGCTGCTGCCCATGGTGATGGAAGTGGGCAAGGTCAACCTCGCCTGCATGGCGCTGCTGGACAGTGCCAACACCGGGGCCTACGGCTCCCCCGCGCCCACCGAGGTGCCGCTGAAGGTGGAAAAGGGCCCCTTCATCGTGGTCACCGGCCACGACCTGTGCGACCTGAAAAAGCTCCTGGAGCAGACGGCCGGGAAAGGCGTCAACGTCTATACTCACGGCGAGATGCTGCCCGCCCACGCCTATCCGGAGCTGAAGAAGTATCCCCAGCTCAAGGGGAATTTCGGTACCGCCTGGCAGAACCAGCAGAAGGAGTTCGACGGCATTCCCGCGCCCATCCTGTATACCACCAACTGCCTCATGCCCCCCAGAGCCGGCTACGCCGACCGCGTGTTCACCACCGAGGTGGTGTCCTTCCCCGGCTGCGCCCACATCGGCGAGGACAAGGACTTTAGCCCTGTCATCGAGAAGGCCCTCGCGCTGGGCGGGTACGCCCAGGACACCGATTTTACAGGCATCAACGGCGGCAGGACCGTCACCACCGGCTTCGGTCACGACGCGGTGCTGGGCGTGGCGGACAAGGTCATTGACGCGGTAAAATCCGGCGTGCTGAAGCACATTTTTCTGGTCGGCGGCTGCGACGGAGCCCGCCCCGGCCGGAACTATTACACCGAGTTCGTGATGCAGACCCCGCCGGATTCCTTGGTGCTGACCCTGGCCTGCGGCAAGTACCGCTTCAACGATCTCGATCTGGGTACGGTCGGCGGGCTGCCCCGACTGATGGACATGGGCCAGTGCAACGACGCGTACAGCGCCATCAAGGTGGCCGTGGCCCTGTCCGAGGCCTTCGGCTGCGGGGTCAACGATCTGCCGCTGTCCATGGTGCTGTCGTGGTACGAGCAAAAGGCCGTGTGCATCCTGCTGACCCTGCTGTACCTGGGCATCAGGAACATCCGCCTCGGCCCCACGCTGCCGGCGTTCATCTCTCCCAACGTGCTGCAGTATCTGGCGGATAACTTCAACATCGCGCCCATCACCACCCCGGAGGAGGACCTGAAGGCCATCCTGGGATAAAAAACGCAAAAGTCCTCCGGCTGTATGCCGGAGGACTTTTGCGTTTACTCCACGGATTTCAGCGATTCCGCCATGTCGATCCTGTCCAGGCGGAAGTACATCACGAAATCCACCAATATGGCGAACAGCACTGTCAGCGCCACCGCGATAGCGAAGCTGGGCCACAGGATGCGCACGGCGTAGGATACCATGTCGATACGGATGTTGCCCATCACATAGCGGTGCAGCCAGATGCCCAGCGGGATGCCCAAGGCCGTGCCCATCAGCGTCAGCACCATGTTTTCCCGGTAGACGTAGGCGGCGGTCTCCCATTGTCGGAACCCCAGCACCTTGATGGTGGCGATCTCGCGGATTCGCTCCGTGATGTTGATGTTGGTGAGGTTGTAAAGCACAATAAAGGCCAGCGCCCCGGCGCAGAAGGAGACCAGCCCCACGATGTAGGTCATGCTCTCCAGCGAGCGGCTTACCAGACCCTGCGTCTCTTTGCACACGGTCACCGCCATCACATAGTCCGAAGCGCCGACCGCGGCGGCGGATTTGTACACGTCGCTGCCGCTGAAGTCCAGATAGGCGCAGTTCACGTCGCTGCCGAAGCCCTCCGCCGAGCGGAGGGTATTCATGGTGACATAGGCGTAGTTGTAAAGCACGTTGTAGAACACGCCGCTGACGGTGAGGGTGAGGGTGTGCATATCGGAGCCCTGCAGCGTGATGGTATCGCCCGCGCCCACCTTGAGGATGCGGGCCAGATTGTCGTTGATCAGCACCTGCCCGTCGCCGGGATAGGCCTGCGTCTGCCCGTTCAGCGTGAAATGCATGAAAGGGCTCATGTCCGGCTCGTCCGTACCCACCAGATACACGTTTTTTGGCGTGCCGCCCACATCCGCGCTGACGGAGGACATGGAGAGAAAGGCGCAGTTGGACACATTGCCGCCGCAGCTGTCCAGAAAAGCCTGCTGATCGGCCTTGCTCATGGGCGCGCGGAAGCTGACCTGCGCGTCGTAGACGGAAATTTCGGAGAACTGCGTGTCGGCCAGACCCGTGATGGAATCGTTCAGGCCGAAGGCGGTGAGCAGCAGGGCGGTACAGCCGGCGATGCCCACGATCATCATAAACATCCGTTTTTTATAACGGAAAATATTGCGGGCGGAAACCTTGCGCAGAAAGCTGAAGCGGTTCCAAAGGAAGGGAATCTTCTCCAGAAGGATACGTTTTCCGGCTCGGGGCGTTCTGGGGCGGATCAGCTCCGCCGGCACCTGCCGCAGCTCACTGCGGCAGGACAGCCAGGTCACCCCCAGTGAGCAGACCAGAAACGCGCCGCACACGACGGCGGCAAAACCCCAGTCCACGCCGATGGCGATGCCCGTAAAGCCGTACATGATGTTGTAGCCCATCCAGATGATCTTTGGGAACACCACCCCGCCCACGGCCACGCCCAGAATGCTGCCCAGCCCGGAGGCGAGGCCGGTATACGCAAGATAACCCCGCATGATCTCCCAGGAGGTGTAGCCCAGAGACTTGAGTGTGCCGATCTGGGTGCGCTGCTCGTCTACCATGCGGTTCATGGTGGTGACGCACACCAGCGCGGATACCAGGAAGAAGAACAGCGGGAACACCCGGGCCACGCCCTCCACAATGCCCGCGTCGTTCTTGAAGCTGGCGTAGCCGGTGTTGGTGCTGCGGTCGAGAACATACACGGTGGGTTCCTCGATGCCGTTGAGCTTCACCTTGGCGTTGACCAGACTGGCCTGCCCGCTGGAAAGCTGCATCTGCGCGTTCGAAAACTGCGTGTCGGCCTTGGTCTTTGCGGCGGCATATTGCGCGCGCCCCTCCCTGATCTGTTCCACGGCGGCGGCATACCGGGCCTCGCCCTGCTCCAGCTCGGCCCGTTTGGCGTCGATCTGGGCCTGGGCGTCGGAGAACTGCCTGTCCGCCGCGGCCAGCTCCGCCGCCCCGGCGTCGTATTGGGCCTGCGCGGCATCCAGCTGGGTCTTGGTGGCGTCCAACTGTGCCTTCTGCACCAAAAAGAGGAGCTCGCCGTACTGCGCCACGTTTTTGTTATACTGCGCCAACGCCTGATTGTAGGCGGCCCACTGGGTGTCCAGCTGGGCCTTGGCGGATTCCAGCTGGGCGCGGGAATCGGCGGTCTGGGTCTGGTAAGCGGCCCACTTCTGGTTCAGCTCGCCCTGCCCGTCGTTGAGCTGGGCCCAGCCGCCGTCCAACTGCGCCCGGGCGGCGGGCAGCGCGGCCTCCGCCGCGTCCAGCTGGGCCAGAGACTCCGCCAGTTGCTTCTCCGCCGCGGCCTTTTGGGCCTGATAGTCGGCCACGCCGCTGCTGTATTTGCTGACGGCGCTGTTATACTGGCCGTTGGCATTGGCCAGCACCTGCTGATAGCGCAGCTCGGCCCGGGCCTTGGCCTCGGTCTCCATGGTGTCCCGGAACGCGTTGATGGCGGCGGCGTATTCATCGGTGTAGACCCCGCCGGTTTTTTCCAGCCGGACATAGGCCTCCGTGTAGTAATCCACATCAAAGGCCGCCGGGAGGACGTAGACGAAGCCCTTCACGGTGCCGTTGCCCAGGGTGGTGGTGCCACGGGAAAAGTTAATGTAGAGAGGGCTGTTCACCAGACCGACCACACGGTAGGTCTTATAGGTGAACATCCCCAGAGTGTCGGCCTCGTTGTTGTCGGTCATTGTGATGGTCTTGCCCAGCACATTGTCGGCCGCAAACAGCGCGTCCACCACGCACTCGTTATCCGCCTGCGGCATGCGGCCCTCCCGGAGCTTGAGCACGTTGATGCGCTGGGGGATGGAGTGCACCTTCACGACGCGGGCTTCGCCGTCGGTCATGTTGAAGATCGCGTCGGTAGAGACGGTACCCTCCGCCGCTTCCACGCCGTCCATGGCGGCGAAATCCGCCACGTCGTCGGCCGTGAGGCCCAGCGTGGACACAATCTTGTAATCGAAAAACTTGTTTTCGTCGGCGTACTGGTCCAGCGTCCGGATCATGTCGCCCTCGGTGACCCGCAGACCGTAGAGGAAGCCCGCGCCCAGCAAAACAATGCACAGAATGGACAGGAACCGTCCAAAGCTGCGCCTGATTTCCCGGTATGTGATTTTGCGGAGGGAGCGTTTCATCAATTTATTACCATTCGATGTCCTCCACCGGAGTGGGGGAGGCGTTTTGCGATACGGCGCCGATGGTGCCGTTTTTGATGGTCACAACGCGATCCGCCATGGCGGTGAGCGCGCTGTTATGGGTGATGATGATGACGGTGACGCCGCTTTTGCGGGCGGTATCCTGCAGCAGCGCCAGGATCTGCTTGCCGGTGTTGTAGTCCAGTGCGCCGGTGGGTTCGTCGCACAGAAGCAGCTTGGGCCGCTTGGCCAGCGCCCGGGCGATAGCCACCCGCTGCTGCTCGCCGCCGGAGAGCTGCCCGGGGAAGTTCATCATCCGCTCTCCCAGCCCCACTTCGGTCAGGACCTCCCGGGCGTCCAGCGGATCTGCGGAGATCTGGTTGGCCAGTTCCACGTTTTCCAGAGCCGTGAGGTTCTGCACCAGGTTATAAAACTGAAAAACGAAGCCCACGTCGGCCCGGCGGTAATTGGTGAGCTGCCGCTTGGAGAAAGCGGAGACCTCCACGCCGTCCAGCGTGACGGCGCCGGAGGAGAGCGTATCCATGCCGCCGAGAATGTTCAGCAGTGTGGTCTTGCCCGCGCCGGAGGGGCCCACGATGACGCAGATCTCGCCCTTTTCCACGCCGAAGGTGACATCGTGCAGAGCCTCGATATACACCTCGCCCATGGTGTAGACCTTGCGCACGTCCTGAAATTGAATAAAACTCATTCCGGTACCCTCTTTTCAGAGCATTGCAACTATAATAAAGTAGCAAAGAATCAAAATCAAGCAATATTCTTTGAATATTCAGGCATTTTGCCCCGGATGGCTGGCCGGAGGCGGGAACAGGAGCCTTTTTTCGCCCTCCCGTGATAAAATCTATTGCGGCATACGAAACGGAATGCTATTATGTAACCATGTCTGCGTTTTAGTTTACTGGCTTCAGAGGTAGGTATGCGGTACAACATTGATTTTGTAATATGTTCCCTGGTGATCACCACTGTGACCATGGGCTATTACTTCTTCAGCCCGCGGCTGAACGATCTTCAGGGGAAGATGTTCGCCGCGCTGGGGCTTGTCCTGTTCGCCGCCTCCGCGCTGGATATCGCCGCCGTTTTACTGGACGGACTGCTTTTCGACGCGGCGCTGTATATGGTCAATATGGCTTTCCTTCTGTGCCTCAACGGACTGCCCTGCCTGCTGCTGATCTATATTCTGGTGATCGTCGGCAAGCGCGGGGATTTGCGCTGGCGCCACTATGTTCTCATCCTGCTGCCTTTCGCGGCAGAGTTTCTGCTGCTGATCACCTCGCCGGTCACCGGTCAGGGTTTTTATATCTCCAACCGGCACTACAGCCAGGGACCGCTGGCCTTCACGGCCTACGCCGCAGCGGCAGTTTACATTCTGGCCAGCCTGATCGTGGTGCTCTGCTCCCGCAAGCACATGACAGGCCGCCGGCTGTGGGCGATTCTGGCCTTCATGGCCATCCAGCTGCCCGCCGCGGCGATGCAGTATTTCAACCACGCACTCCTGCTGACGGAGTTCGCGGCGTCCATTTCTCTGCTGATCATGTACATATCCATGCAGCCCTCCGCGGAGATCGCCGACCCCATCACCAACGCCTACAACATCTCAGCCATGACGGCGCTGGTCTCCCACAGCTATAGTCACCGGGAACATTTCCTCGTTTTCGGTTACTCGGTGGAGGGGCTGCGGCGCATCAATGATCTCTACGGCGAGAACATGGCCAACGATTTTCTGAAATTCATCGTCAAATCCCTGGGCGAGGTGTACGGCGGCAAGACCGCCCGGGTTTACGGCGGGGAATTCTGCGTGCTGACCACACGGTTCCATACGCCGGAGGAGGCGGCCGCGGCCGCGGAAAAGCTGCCGGCGGAGTGGCCGACGGAGAAATATACCGTTACCTTTGAATCCGCCAAGGTGGTGATGGACAGCGAGACCTTCCAGACCCCCGGCGAGATGCAGGAGCTGCTGGATTTTGCGCTGCGCTACGCCAAGAAGGCGTCCGGCGGGGCCGTGCTGGTGGTAGACAGCACACTGCGGGCCAAATATTACCGGCGCCAGCTGGTGCGCCGCGCCGTTACCGACGCGATCCGAGAGGACCGGGTGAACGTGTTTTTCCAGCCCATCGTCACCGCCGGGGAAGGCGAGGTCGCCGCCGCCGAGGCGCTGGCCCGCATCACGGATATGCAGCTGGGGCCCATCCCGCCCGCGGAATTCATTCCCATTGCCGAGCAGAGCGGCCTGATTCTGGATCTGGGCAGGTGTGTGCGTAAAAAGGTCTGGCAGCTCATCGGTGACTACGACATCCGCGCCGCCGGCGTGGATCATATCAGCGTCAACCTCTCCGCCGTGGAGTGTACCCAGAAGTCCGTGATGGAAACCATTCTCGCCGAGCAGGAGCGGACCGGCGCCGGAACCGGTCTGGTCCACTTTGAGATCACCGAGACTGCTGCCGTGGCCTCCGAGGAGGCGCTGGAGGACAATATGGCGCTGATGCTGCACAACGGCTTCGCTTTCCAGCTGGACGATTACGGTACCGGCTATTCCAGCATGAGCAACCTCATTTCGCTGCCATTCGACGTGGTCAAGATCGACCGCTCCATCGTCACCATGGCGGAGGATGAACGCCGGGGCAAGCTGGTGCGGCGGATGATTGCCCCGTTCCACGGCTACGGCATCAAGGTGGTATGCGAGGGCATCGAGACCATGGAACAGGCCCAGATGGTGCGCAGCTGGGGCACGGATTACATCCAGGGTTATCTGTTCTCCCGGCCGCTGCC
>DAOPXW010000046.1:0-2910 GCA_035352555.1 Oscillospiraceae bacterium | reverse complement strand
AAAAGGAAAGCCGACAGGCTTTCCTTTTTCGTTATTGAAAGATCTCAGCGCCGACAAACTGCCTTCCCCGGCGGGACAGACCGCCCAGCTCGGTGATCTCGCCTTTGCCCATACCCCGCAGAGAGATCACGTCCCCCACTTTGACACCTGCGTCGGTGCGCAGCGTCTCTACGTAGTTCAGGCTGACCCGACCCTCGGCGATAAGCTTGGCCGCTTCGGTGCGGGACAGACTGAACATCCCCGCGGTCACGGCGTCCAGCCGCAGGGACATGACGGAAAAGCTCACCTTCAGCACCTTCTTTTCCGGAGGCGGAACATCGGCGAGGGCGATGGACGCGGCCTTGACGCCGAAGCGGCCCACCTTATCCAGATTATTCAGCAGAAAACCTTCCACCGAGGGCATGCAGAACAGGTAGGCGGTGGATTCCATCACCCAGATGTCGCCCACCCACTCGCGCCTGATGCCCAGACCCAGCACCGCGCCCATATAGTCCCGGTGGCCGGGCATACCGTAGCCCGCCGTGACCTTCACGGCGCGGATATAGTCGGCCGCTGAAAAATCGTCCTCCGCCTGATAGCAGGGCAGGAAGAACGCGGCCTTGCGCTCGCATTCGGGCCGGCCACCCTCATACAGGATTTTGCACGGCGGCGGGAAACGCTGGGCCCAGCTGTAAACGCCGTATTGCTCGGCGGGGGAGAGGAAGCCGGAGAGCGTCACGGCGTTGGTCTTGTCGCAGCGCCGGGCCAGATCCTCCGCCCGGTGGATGATATCATTGTTGTTTTCCATTGAAATTCACCTTGTCTCCGATTTTTTCTCCGCGCATGGAACCGTCCAACTGCCCCAGAGCCTCGTCAATGCGCGCCAGCACCCAGGCCACCTCGTTTTCAAATTCCCGGGCTCCGGTGCGCAGAATGCCGCTGCGGAAGGCGGAGAGCTGCACCAGAGCGTCCGACGTCACCGCCCGGACGGCGTAGTTTTTGCCGATATCATCCGCCAGCTTTTCGATATAGGCGTCGCCGGTCTCGCCCATTTTGGTATAGGCCACATGGATGCCGTGGTAATCTTCCCGGCTCCCCTCGCCGCCGGGGACGCGGTAGGCGTCAAACACCAGTACCAGCTCACACTTGGTATAGCCCCGGTAGTTGGCCAGAATATCCGCCAGCTGCCGCCGGGCCAGATCCAGATTGTCCTGCGCGATGATGGAAAGCGACGGCCAGGCGAAGATCACGTTGTAGCCGTCCACCAGCAGGTATTCTTTTTTCGCCGGCGCCTGCCGCTCCGCGCTCTCCGCGGCGGCGTTGTATTGCCGGGCGGAATACATGGGCCGCCGGATGGGTCCGAACTCCCGGTCCATGATGGCCTCCAGCTCTTTTTCGTCAATGTCCAGCGAGCGGGCGCGCAGCAGCGGCGGCTCCGCAGCCGTCCTATCCCTATCGAGGCCCGTGTCCAGATGCATGTATTCCCGAACCCTGTCCCATTTCACGGGAAAGCCCGCGCCATGGGCGCAGAACACGGAATCAGGCGTGTTTTCCAGATCGGCTTCGGGGGCATAGTTCGCGGCCCCGACGACGGCAGCGGCGTCGGCGCAGACCTCATAGCCGTCCGGGCGGCAGAAAAATTTGCCCCGCCCGTGGGTGTAGGCCGCCACGGCAGCGGCATAGTCCCGCAGGGCCGCCACGGGGGCGCGGCCCGACAGGGCCGTCAGTTCGCCCGCGTCCTCCGGGGAGGAAAAGGTGCCGTTCATAGCGCGGATGTCGCTGATGGCGCGGCCCAGCTCCGCGGGCGGCACCTCCAGCCGAAAGGCGTACCAGGGCTCCAGCAGTAAACTCTCCGCCCGCATCAGTCCCTGCCGCACGGCCCGACAGGCGGCCTCCCGGAAATCGCCGCCCTCCGTGTGCTTGGGGTGGGCCCTGCCCGCGATGAGCGTGATCCTGACATCCGTAAGCGGTGCGCCGGTGAGCACACCCCGGTGCTGCTTCTCCGCCAGATGAGTCAGGATCAGCCGCTGCCAGCTTCGGTCCAGCACGCCCTCCGGGCAGTCGGCGGCCAGCTGGACGCCGCTGCCCCCGGGCAGCGGTGTCAGCAGCAGATGCACCTCGGCATAGTGGCGCAGCGGCTCAAAATGGCCCACGCCCTCCACCGGGGCGGCGATGGTCTCCCGGTACAAAATGCGCCCGGCGTCCACCGTCACGTCCAGATCAAAGCGCTCCTTCACCAGCCGCCGCAGGATCTCGGTCTGCACCGTGCCCATGAGCTGCACGCCGATCTCCCGCGACAGGGCGTCCCACACGATGCGCAGCAGGGGATCTTCCTCCTCCAGCTGCCGCAGCTTGGGCAGCAGGGTGAGGGGGTCGCAGTCCGCGGGCGGCAGTATCCGATAGCGCAGCACCGGCTCCAGCACGGGGATCACGTCCCCAGCCTCCGCGCCAAGTCCCTGCCCGGGAAAGGTCGCGGTCAGCCCCGCCGCGGCGCAGACCACGCCCGCGGAGACGGTCTCCGCCGTGGTATATTTCGCGCCGGAATACAGCCGCAGCTGGCTGATCTTTTCCTCCGCTTCCACGCCGTCCCTGCCGATGCAGCGCAGCGTGTCCCGCACCCGCAAAACGCCGCCGGTGATTTTCAGAAAGGTCAGCCGACCGCCCTTTTCATCCCGCGCGATCTTAAAAACCCGGGCGGCAAACGCCGCCGGATAGTCCGGCTGTACCGTGTAGCGGTCGACGCCGTCGATCAGCGCGTCCACGCCGTCCAGCTTCAGACCTGAACCGAAAAAGCAGGGGAACAGGGCCCGCTGGGCCGTCAGTCGGGCGATGGTGCCGTCGGTAACGGCTCCCGCGGCGGAGTATTCCTCCAGCGCCTCGTCCCCGCACAGGGCAAGCTCCTCCCAGTCGGACCCGGTGAAGTCCACGCAC
>DAOPXW010000045.1:13757-15627 GCA_035352555.1 Oscillospiraceae bacterium | reverse complement strand
TGGACTGCTGACACCTACAGCACCCGCGCCAAGGCTGTCAACAAGACCCCGATCCTGACCTACACCTCCGCTGTTACCGGCGGCAAGCTGTACACCGATCTCGGCAAGGTCACTCCGACCAGCCTGACCGTGTATCTGAACGGCTACACCTATACCAGCCTCACCACGGCCAAGGTCGTTTCCGGCAACACCAATTCCTACGGCGGAAACGGCACCGTGATCGAGGTCTATAAGACCGGCACCGGCGCTTACACCATCGTCGCTGTCTCCACTGTCCCCGGCGTCATCAAGAGCCATGTTGCAGCCGTTAAGGATGCAAACGGCGATATTTCCACCAAGGAATATGTCACTGTCGGCTACGGCTCGAACGCCTCGAACGTCTATAAGTTCGAGACTACCGCATTCACCGACGCCGACGCAAAGGCCGGCACCGTTGTCATCTGCACCTTCACCACTACCGATGGCACCGCTACTGTCAGTGCGGTCACCGTCCGGTCCGTTAAGGCTGCCGCAACCGCGTCTGTTATTGCCACCTCCAGCACTGATTCTGCTGTTGGCGTCAACAATATGACTTTTGTTTCCGACGGCAAGGCCTACAAGTACAACGAGAACGCCGCCTCCTTCATTTCTGCTGCAGACGTGACCAACAAGACTTCCAAGGTCGTGTATCTGGACGACAATGGCTATGTAGTCGCTGTCGCCGATCCGACCAACTCCGCCAACCTTGCTGTTGTCCTTGCGTACAACCAGGTGGGGTCGCTTGACGGCTACACCTACAACGTGCGGCTGCTGCTGGCCGACGGCACTGTCAAGGATGTTGTCGCGACCAAGGGCATAAGCACTGCCAATCCTGGTGTGCAGGGCGCATACGAAGTCAACGAGATCGTTACCTACACCGTCAATTCCACCGGAAAGTATGTTCTGACCGACGCCGGCACTGCCGCCGCCGGAACGTACGCACCTGCGATCACGACCGGTACGGTTGCTTTCTCCGCTGGCAACAACGGCTCTGACGCTGTTAAGACCGACAACAAGGCCAACGCCAAGACCCTGTTCTTTGTTGTGACTTATGCATCCGATGGCACCCCGACTTACAAAGTGTACACCGGCATCTCCAGCGTTCCCTCTATCGACGGCTTCAAGGTCCCCGCTGGTGCTACAGGGTATTCTGATGTTTACACTGCCACCGGTGCGACCTATGCATCCGCTGCCTTTGTGAATGGTGCAAAGCTTACTTCTGATGCCACCACCAGCAAGGACGTCATCTACGTCACCACCAAGGGCGCTGTCCCGATGACGGATGCCACCCTCGGCAGCTATGTGGTTTACCACGCTGTGGTGAACGGCACCGTTACGACGGTCAACGCCGCTTACGGTGTGTTTACTGCTGATGGCATCTACGCCGCTGTGACGAAGGACACCAACAGTGTCATCACCGCTGCGACCCCGATGGCGGATAGCGCTGCGAATGTAACGCCTGTCATTAAGTATGTGACTGGCGCTCTTGGAACCACCGCTGAGAGCAGCGGCATTGTTAAGCTCAATACGGCTGAGCTCACCTATGCTGATTCCACCACCGTGTACTATGTCGCGGCTGACGGCACCATCACCACGTCCGCTGTTGGCAGCATCAAGACCGACAGCAATGATACCGCTATCTACAACACCAACAATGGTGTGCTGACCAGCGCGTTCATTACTTCTGTCACTGGTGCTTAATCCCAATTATCCCAATCGCGCAAGCGAATAAGATAGCAGGACGCCCCCTCGAAAGAGGGGGCGTTTTGCTGCGCGAGAATAGGGCGCAGCCGCCCTTTGACAAGGGGGCCAAGGACGAGGGGTGCGAAATATCAGTTGCCATTCCGGCGCG
>DAOPXW010000045.1:0-13657 GCA_035352555.1 Oscillospiraceae bacterium | reverse complement strand
TTGACAAGGGGGCCAAGGACGAGGGGTGCGAAATATCAGTTGCCATTCCGGCGCGGGTTGTGTATAGTAGAGGCGGGAAACTTCCACAAGGAGATACAACGTATGAAAGGGATTATTCTGGCGGCGGGCAAGGGCACCCGGATGTACCCCATGACCCTGCCCGTGTGCAAACCGCTGCTGCCTGTCTACGACAAGCCGCTGATCTATTACCCGCTGGCCGCGCTGCTGGAGGCCGGCATCCGGGATATCCTCATCATCGTCCCGCCGGACGAGATGTATTCCTTCATCAAGCTGCTGGGCGACGGGTCCGACCTGGGCGTCAGCCTGACCTACCGCATCCAGAAGGTCCAGCGCGGCATCGCGGACGCGTTTCTGATCGGCAAAAACTTCATCGGCGGCGAGAGGGTGTGTCTCGTCCTGGGGGATAATATCTTCTACGGCGCGGGGCTGCGGGACTGCCTGAGCAGGGCCGCCGGCAACGCCGCCGGCGCCACCGTGTTCGGCTGCCGCGCGGCCGACCCCAGGCCCTTCGGCGTGGTGGAATTCGACGGGGAGGGAAAGGCGCTGTCCATCGAGGAGAAGCCCGCGCACCCGAAATCCAATTACATCGTCCCCGGCCTGTATTTTTACGACGGGCAGGTGACGGAAATCGCCGAGGGGCTGGAGCCCTCCGCCCGGGGCGAGCTGGAAATCACCGCCGTGAACAACGCCTACCTTGAAAAAGGCGCGCTGGGCGTGGTGACCATGGGCGAGGACGTCACCTGGCACGACGCCGGCAGCGCCGAAAACCTGCTGCTGGCGGCCAACGCCGTCATGCGCGCCCAGAGAAAAACCGGCCGCCAGATCGCCTGTCTGGAGGAGATCGCCTACGACATGGGCTATATCAGCCGCGAGCGGCTCCGGGAGGCCGGGGAGAGCATGGACAAGACCGTCTACGGCAAATATATCCTGTCGCTGTGCAAATAAAAACGCCGGGAAGGGCGGAAGCGAAGCCCCCGGTCAGCCGTATTTCTATGATGATATTCCGTGTTGCCCCCGCCTTTCCGGCGGGGGCGCCGCTTTTCCCCGCCAATTTCCACAATAAGGAACGCGCCGCGTTGTTCATCTTGCGGGAAATGCAAGCCGGCGTTGACAAATCCGGCGGAGGGTGCTATTTTTACATTATGACGTGAATTTAGATTCACGAGATTTTGGAGGTGTCTTTATGGCATACAACGGATTCGCGATTGACGAATATCTGGACGCGGCGGCGGTGACGAGACAGCTGGACGAGCTGATCAAAAAGCCGGTCTACACCATAAAAAAGGATAAACTGGCGGCCTATGAGCGGGACTATTTCGGCGCGAAATGCCAGGGCTCCAAGGCCATGATCGACGAGGCCCGCAAGGTCATCCCCGGCGGCGTGCAGCACAACCTGGCGTTCAACTACCCGTTCCCCATGGTCATCACCAGGGCCGAGGGCGCGAAGCTGTGGGACATCGACGGCAACTGGTATTACGACCTGCTGCAGGCCGGCGGCCCCACCATCCTGGGCAGCAACGTCCCCGCCGTGCGGGAGCCCGTGATCGAGCTGCTGAATACCTGCGGCCCGTCCACCGGCCTGTTCCACGAATACGAATACAAGCTGGCCAAAAAAATCTCCGACATGGTGCCGTCGGTGGATATGTTCCGCATGCTGGGCTCCGGCACCGAGGCCTGCATGTGCGCGGCGCGCATCGCCCGGCTCAAGACCGGCAAAAAAAACATCCTTAAAATGGGCGGCGCCTACCACGGCTGGAGCGACCAGCTGGCTTACGGCATGCGCGTGCCCGGCACCAAGGGCCTCATGTCCAAGGGCGTGCCCAATTTCGTCTTCAAGCACACGGACGAGTTCTTCCCCAACGATCTGGAGGACCTGGAGCGGAAGCTCCGCCGCAATAAGCTGGACGGCGGCACGGCGGGCATCTATATCGAGCCGATCGGCCCCGAGAGCGGCACCCGCCCGGTGTCCAGGGAGTTCATCAAGGGCGCGGAGCGCCTGGCCCGCGAATACGGCGCGCTGCTGATCTTCGACGAGGTGGTCACCGGCTTCCGCATCGGCCCCAGCGGCGCGCAGGGCTTCTTCGGCGTGGACCCCGATCTCACCATCTTCGGCAAGATCGTGGCCGGCGGCTATCCCGGCGCGGGCGGCGTCGGCGGCCACAGGGACTGCATGGCCCATCTGGGCGCGGGACTGGATTCCTCCGGCAAGAAGGTCGCCAAGGCCATGTGCGGCGGCACCATGGCGGCCACGCCCATCTCCTGCGTGGCGGGCTACCATACGCTGTGCGAGATCGAGCGCACCAATGCCTGCGAGACGGCGGGCCGCATGGGCGACCGGCTGACAAAGGGGCTGCAGGAGCGCATCAAAAAATACAATCTGCCCTTCGTGGCGTTCAATCAGGGCTCCATCTGCCATCTGGACAACGCGGGCACCATGCACTTCGCCATCGACTGGTCGAAGCCCTGGACCATCCCCGGCATCCTGAAGCAGACCGGCGTCCGCCAGAGGGAGATGGAGCACATGGGCGCGGCCTACATGGCCGAAGGCCTCGTCACCCTCGCCGGCTCCCGCCTGTACACCAGCGCGGCCTATACCGAGGAGATGATCGACGACGCGCTCTCCCGCTTCGACCGCGTGCTGGCAAACTGCGGCCCGCTGGAGTAACGGCCATGGCCTACACTGAGACCGAAGCCCGGGGCCTCGTCGTCGAGGCGGGACACCGGCTGCTGGAATCCGGGCTCATCGCCCGCACCTGGGGCAACATCAGCGCCCGCGTTTCAGAGACGGAATTTATCATTACCCCCAGCGGCATGGCCTATGACACGCTGCGGCCGGACGATCTGGTGAGGGTCAATATCACCGATCTCTCCCATGAGGGAAAGGGGCGGCCCTCCAGCGAAAAGGGCGTCCACGCCGCGGCGTACCGGCTGCGGGGAGAGGTGAATTTTGTCATCCACACCCATCAGGACGCGGCCAGCGTGGTGAGCGTCACGGGCCGGGACGTCGCCGGGCTGAACGACCCCCTGCTGGGGGCCCGGGTGCCCTGCGCGGGCTACGGGCTGCCCTCCACCAAAAAGCTGACCGCCAATGTGGAAGCGGCGCTGGCGGCCTATCCCGACAGCCCCGCCGTGCTGATGAAGCACCACGGCACGCTGTGCGCGGGGCGGGATTTCGACAATGCCTTCGCCATCGCGGACGCGCTGGAAAAGGCCTGCGCGGCGGTGATCCGCGATTCCGCCCCCGTGGCGGCGCGGCTGACAATACCGGAAGCGCTGCTGGCCGCGGGTGACGCGAAGTGCGTGGTCTGGGCCGGCGGGCCCGCCGCCGTGGCGGTGAGCCGGGAGGGAAGGACCCTGCGCCCGCTGCTGGACGACCTGGCCCAGATCGCGGGGGCGGACGTGCGCTGCGCGAATCCCGACCCCGGCGATATCGCCCGAAAGCTCCGGGGCCGGAACGCGGTGCTGGTGCGCGGCTACGGCGCGATCTGCACCGGGGACACCGGGAGCGACGCGGAAGCGGTGCGCATGATCGTGGAAAAAGGCTGCCGGGCGAGACTGTACGCGGAGACGGTGCCGGGTACGCGGCCGCTTTCCCCCGCGGACGCGGCGCTCCAGCGGCTCATCTATCTCAAAAAATATTCAAAACTCAAAAAGTGAGGACCGCGCCATGCTGAAAAAACTTACCGACGATAAACAGCGGTACATTCTGGAGATCGGCATTTCCGAATTTGCCGAGCACGGCGTGGATCGGGCCAGCATGGGCGCTATCGCCCGAAAGGCCGGCATCAGCGTGGGCGTGCTGTACAAGTACTACGCCGACAAGGACACTTTCTTTGACGCCTGCCTCAGCCGCAGTCTCGACGAGCTGAACGATACTCTGCGGAATATCGAGGCGCAGGACCGGCATATGATCTCCGGCGCGGAGGCTGCCGTTCGGGCGGTGCAGCGCTGCGCCCGGGAGCACCGGGATTACCTGCGCATGTATCACAGGATTGCCGCGCAGAGCAGCGGGGAATACGCGAAAAAGCTTGCCGCCGCCATCGAGGGCGTCACGGCCGACGCCTACGCCCGGCGTATCGCCGAGGCCCAGGCCGCGGGCGACGTGCGGGGCGACATGGACCCGCGGATGCTGGCGTTTTTCTTTGATAACCTTCTCATGATGCTGCAGGATTCCTACAGCAGCGACTATTACCGCGAGCGGTTCCGCCGGTACTGCGGCGAGGAGGCCGCCGAGGACGAAGATTTTGTCGCGTCCCAGCTGATCCGGTTTCTGGAGTGCGCCTTTACCTTTGAAAGCGGGGATATCCGGCACAAAAACAGGGGGGAGGATGAACGGTGAAATACGTTCTGGCCTATGACATCGGGACGACGGGGGTAAAAACCTGCCTTTTCAGCATAGAATCGGATATCAGGCTGCTGGTCAGCGCCAACGCCGGGTACGGGCTCTATATCCTTCCGGACGGCGGCGCGGAGCAGGACGCCGACGAGTGGTGGGACGCCATGTGCCGCACCACCCGGGAGCTGTTTTCACAAAGCGAGGTGAAACCGGCGCAGATATCCGGCATTTCCTTCTGCTCCCAGATGCAGGGCATGGTGCTGGCGGACAGGGACGGCATCCCTGTCCGCCGGCCCATGAGCTATATGGACCAGCGCTCCCGCCGGGAGCTGAAAAAGGGGATGGCCAACGGCCTTCAGGTGGCCGGGGCCAACGTCGTGAAGCTTGCCCGCAGTCTCGCCATCACGGGCGCGGTGTCCTCCAGCGTGAAGGACCCGGTATGGAAATACAAGTGGGTCGAGGCAAACGAACCGGAAAATTTCGCCCGGGACTACAAGTGGCTGGACGTGAAGGAAACCCTGCTGTGCCGCTGCACCGGGCGGTTCGTGATGACCGAGGATTCCGCCTATGCAACGCTGATCTGCGACACCCGGAAGGGCCGCGTGGGCTGGAGCCGGGAAATGTGCCGGATGCTGGGGGTCCGCCGCGAGCATCTGGCGGAGATCATCAAATCCACCGACGTGGTGGGGCCGCTGACGGAAAAGGCCGCGGCGGAGCTGGGGCTTGCCCCGGGAACGCCCGTGTTCGGCGGGGGCGGCGACGCCTCCCTCATCGGCGTGGGGGCGGGCTGCGTGCGCGTGGGCGACACCCACGTCTACTGCGGCACCTCCGGCTGGGTGTCCACCGTTCTGGACCGGCAGGAGCTGGATACCGGCGCCATGATCGCCGCCATCGTGGGCGCGCAGAGCGGGCGCTACAACTACTTCGCCGAGATGGAGACCGCCGGCAAATGTCTTGAATGGGTAAAAGATCATCTTGCCCTGGACGAGATCGGCATATACTTACAGAGGGCCCACGTGGCCGAGGGGATGGAGGCGCGCTATACCAGCCTCTACGATTACCTGTCCGAGGTCATCCGCAAGGCGCCCCCGGGGGCGGGCGGCGTGGTATTCACGCCCTGGCTCCACGGCAACCGCTGTCCCTTTGAGGACCCGGACGCCGCCGGAATGTTCTTCGGCATCAAGCTGGAGACCGGAAAGACCGAGCTACTGCGGGCCGTGGTGGAGGGCGTGTGCTACCATCTGCGCTGGATGCTGGAGCGGCAGGACAAAAAGGTCAAAACCTCCGACACCCTCCGCTTTGTGGGCGGCGGGGCGCTGTCCCCGGTGACAAGCCAGATCCTCGCCGATATCACGGGCCGCGCGGTGGAGACCGTGGCGTCTCCCCAGAACGTGGGCAGCGTGGGCGCGGCGGCGGTAATGGGCGTGGGGCTGGGGCTGATCCCCTCGCTGGACGCGGTGCGGGATTTTGTGCCCGCGCTGGCGGTCTACCGGCCCAACGGCGAAAACCGCGCCGTTTACGACAGGGGCTACGGCGTTTTTATCCGGCTTTACAAGGCAAATAAGGAAAACTTCCGGCGGCTGAGCGCCGCCGGAGCCTGAGGAGGGTACGCCATGAAATCCAGCGGACACAAGGAGCTGATGCGCTCCGTCAAATTCCTGCTGTTTTCCGTCTCCGCCGGCGCCATCGAGCTGGGCTCCTTCTCCCTGCTGGAGCTCACCGACTGGAGCTACTGGCCGCGGTATCTCATCGCGCTGGTGCTGTCCGTGCTGTGGAATTTCACCCTCAACCGGCGCTATACCTTCCGCTCGGCGTCCAACGTCCCCGTGGCCATGGCCAAGGTGTTCGCCTTCTACTGCGTGTTCACGCCGGCGTCCACCATCCTGGGCAACTATCTGGCCGAGTCGCTGGGCTGGAACGACTATCTGGTGACGGGCCTGAACATGGCCGCGAATTTCGTGCTGGAATTTCTCTACGATCGGTTCTTCGTGTTCGGCAAAAGCCTGGATACCAACGCCCTGGCGAAAAAGAACGCCGAAAAGGAAACGGAATAACGAAAAGCGCCACCCCACTTTCGCGGATATGCCGCCCCCGGAGCAGACAGAGCAAAAGCACTCTGACCGCTCCGGGGGCGGTATTTTCATTTTTTGATTACGCCCCGTAGAAGGACAGCTCGGCGATGGCGCGGGAGAGGACCTCGTGGGTCTGCGTGATGGCCTCCCCGGTGTCGCGGTTGAGCAGCGCCGTATACAGCCGCAGTTTGATCTCATACAGCGGGGCGATGCCGCCGCGCTTGCAGTACAGCCCCCAGAGATGGACGCTCTGGGGCCGGAAAGAATAGTACATCAGCGGCATGAGCACGTTGCCAGAGAGCACCGCCAGCTCGTGGTGAAAGCGGAAGGTCCGCTCCGCGGCCTCGTCGCTGTCGGCGGAAGTGCGGATGCTCTCCAGAATGGGCTCCAGCGTCTCAAGCTCCGCATCGGAAGCGCGCTGGATCGCCAGCCGCAGGCAGAGGCACTCCATGGCCTCCCGGGTCTCCAGCAGGGAGCGGACCTCGTTCTGCCGCAGCGCGCCGCCGTTGTAGCGCATGATGGCCACCAGCGTCTCCATGGTGCCCCGGCGGCGGTAATCGCTGACAAAGACGCCCTGACGCGGCTGGATTTCCACAAAGCCCATCTTCTCCAGCTCCACCAGTCCCGCGGAGATCACCGGCCTGCTCACGTCCATCTTCACGCACAGGTCGCGCGCCGCGGGCAGCCGCTCGCCCACCCGCAGCTCGCCCGAAAGGATCATGTTTTCAATCTGCTGCACGAAAAGCTCCGTCAGCGACAGCGTCGTGATTTTTGAAAAGCCCATAACCCGCCTCCAAATCCGCAGGATCATCTGGTATTACCAAATACAACTATTGTGAAAATACTGCCAATCTGCTGTAATGTCAAGGGGAAAAACCGAAAATACGCTGAATTATTCGGGGAAACTTTGAATAACCTTGCAGTAGGAATCGGCGGATGCTATAACGGAGTCAGCAGGAATACTGGTAATACCACAGAATTGCGAATAAGGAGGAATCGCTTATGCCAAAATTTGACGCGGTCGTCATCGGCGCGGGCAACGGCGGCCTTACCGCGGCCTGCCGGCTGGCGAAGGCCGGAAAAAAGACGCTGCTCCTGGAGCGGCACAACCTGCCCGGCGGCGTCGCGACCAGCTTCCGGCGCGGGCGCTTTGAATTCGAGACCGCGCTGCACGAGCTGTGCGAGCTGGGCAGCGCCGAAAACCCCGGCGGCGCGCGGAAAATGCTGGTGGACGACTTCGGGCTGGATATCCCCTGGCACCGGGTGCCGGACAATTTCCGGGTCATCACCACCGCCAGTGACGGCAGCCCCATCGACGCCACGCTCCCCTCCGGGCGGGAGAACTTTATCAACAAGATGGAGGAGCTGGTGCCCGGCTGCAAAAAGTCCGTCACGGATTTCTTCGACCTGAGCGAGGAGACGCTGGACGCCGGACACTACATGACGGACGCCGCGGGACATGTGGACTCCGCCTACATGCAGGAGCACTACCCCAACTTCCTGCGCACGGCGGGCTATCCGGTGAACAAGGTGCTGAAAGCCCTCAAAATGCCGGGCACGGCGCAGGACATCCTGAACACCTACTGGGGCTATCTGGGCGTGGACGCCGACCACTTGAGCTTCATGCAGTACGCCAACATGGTGAACCTCTATGTTTACCTCGGCGCCTATATCCCCGACCGCACCAGCAACCAGATCACCACAGGACTTGTGGAGCGCTTCCGCGCCATGGGCGGCGAGTGCTGGTTTAACTGCACGGCCACGGAATTCCTGTTTGACGGCGACCATATCTCCGGCGTGAAAACCACCCAGGGGGACATCGAAACGCGCCATGTCATCTGTAACGGCAACCCCACCATGGCCTATATGGACCTGATCCCGAAAGACAAAATTCCCGAACGGGAAATCAAGCTGGCCAACGCGCGGCGCTACTCCGCCCGCATGTTCGTGGTGTATCTGGGCCTCGACAAGACGGCGGAGGAGCTGGGCATCCGGGATTACAGCTACTTCCTGCCGCAGACGGCAAACAGCGTGAAGGAATACGAGAGCCTCAAAAGGATCGAGACCAACAGGTATAACATCGCCCTGTGCTATAACGTGGTGAACCCCAACGCCTCCCCGGCGGGCACCTGCATGCTGTCCCTCACCAGCACCTATATGGAGGACTGCTGGGGCGAGATCGAGCCGAAGGACTACTTCGGCGTGAAGGAAAAGGTCGCCGACGGCATGATCGGCTGGTTCGAGGAAAAGACCGGCATCAAAGTCCGGGACGCCATCGAGGAGATCTCCATCGCCACGCCCTGGACCTTCTGCCGCTACGCCAACGTGCCCCAGGGCGCGGCGTACGGCTATGAGCTGCGCGACTGGGACGCCATGATGGCCCGCATGATGATGGTGCGTACCGAGTATCCCATCAAGGGACTGAAATTCTGCGGCGCGTCCAGCATCCGGGGCGACGGCTTCAACTCCGCGTTTTTCTCCGGCAACCTGATGGGCCTGCTGACGCTGGGCGATATAAAGGCAGAGGAGGGTATGTGACATGGCGCTGAATGTAAAAGTGGGCCTGATCGGCAAGCTGGATATGCTGAAATTCAAGAATCTGGCCAAAGACCGCGCGGCGGCCATCGCGGCCTCCCCCGCGACGCCGCTGCCCGAAAAGCTGACCACCAACGAGAAAGCCAAATTCCTGCACCCGGAGAAACAGCTGGTGAAGGTGGCGGAAATCCGCCAAAACGGCGCGGACGCCAAAACCATTGTCCTGAAATCCGCGGACGGCGGCGCGCTTGCCCCCTTCCGCGCCGGACAGTACCTGTCCGTGGGCGTGGAGATCGGGAATACCCGCACCACGCGCTCCTATTCCCTGTGCTCCTCCCCCGCCTGGGCGGAAAACGGCTGCTATCACATCACGGTGAAGCGGGACGACGCGGGCTTCGTGTCCCCGTATATCCAGGATCACTGGACGGTGGGGCAGGAGGTCGCCGTCTCCGGGCCCCAGGGCAATCTGTATTACGAGCCGCTGCGGGACGCGAAAAAGGTCGTGGCCCTGGCGGGCGGCAGCGGCATCACGCCCTTCATGGGCATGGCCTACGCCATCCGGGACGGGATTGAGGATTTCGACCTCACCATCCTGTTCGGCTCCCGCACGGCGGAGGGCATCGTTTATAAAAAGGAGCTGGACGAGGTCTGCGCGGCGTGCCCGAAGGTGCATGTGGTCCACGTCCTCTCGGACGAGACGCGCGAGGGATACGAGCACGGCTTCATTACCACGGAGCTCATCCGGAAATACGGCGGCGGCGGGGCGTACAGCATCTTCATGTGCGGCCCCCAGGCCATGTATAACTTCCTCGACGGGGAGATCGCACAGCTGGGCCTGCGGCAGAAATTCGTCCGGCGGGAGCTCTTCGGCGCCATCAAGGACCCCTGGAACCAGCCCGGCTACCCGCAGGAGATGAAGGACCGGAGCTTTACGGCGAAGGTGATCGTCTGCGGCAGGGAAGCTGCCGTCCCCGCCGCGGCGAACGAGCCGCTGCTCGTGGCCATGGAGCGGGCAGGCATCCGGGCCCCGTCCCGCTGCCGGTCGGGCGAATGCGGCTGGTGCCGCTCCCGGCTCCTCGCGGGCGAGGTGTTCATCCCCGAAAAGACCGACGGCCGCCGCTGGGCCGACGCGCAGTTCGGTTACATCCACCCCTGCTCCAGCTTCCCCATCTCCGACGTGACGCTGGAGGTCCCCGGCGAGTATCTGGAGTAAAAAAGCGAATCACTGCCTGATTCAGGCAGGCGAAAAGCCATCTGGCGGAGCATCCCTGCTCCGCAGATGGCTTTTTTCTTGTTACTCCGCCAGTTTTCCTGTCTGTGTCCGGTACATCAGGGCATATTTGCCGTCAAGCGCCATCAGCGTCCCGTGCGTCCCCTGTTCCGCGATCTCGCCGTTCTCGATCAGGATGATCAAATCCGAATCGCGGATCGTGGAGAGCCGGTGCGCGATGATGAAGGAGGTCCTGTTTTCGCAGATGCGCAGCATGGCCCGGCGGATTTTCTGCTCGGTCACGGTATCGACAGAACTGGTGGCCTCATCCAATATCATGATGGGCGCGTTGGTGAGAACCGCGCGGGCGATGGTCAGCAGCTGACGCTCCCCCTGGGACAATTCCATGCCGCCCTGTTCCAGAACGGTGTCATAGCCGTTGGGCAGGCGCGCAATGAAGCCGTCCGCGCCGGCGACGCAAGCGGCCGCCTGGATCTGCGCCGGCGCCGCGTCGGCATGCCCGTAGCAGATATTATCCTTCACCGATTCCGCAAACAGGGCGGTATCCTGCAGAACCACGCTGAAAGCGTCGCGCAGATCGCGCATTTTGTAATCGCGCAGATCGTGCCCGTCCAGCGTGATGCTGCCGTCCGTCACATCATAAAAGCGCGTCAGCAGATTGATCAGGGTCGTCTTGCCGGAGCCGGTGGGGCCCACGATGGCGACCTGAGTCCCCGCGGGGATTTTCAGCGAGATATCCTTTAACACCGGCTTTTCCGGGGTATAGCCGAAGCGCACATGGCGCAGCTCAATGTCGCCGCGCGGATTTTTCAGCCCGAAGGCATCGGGCTTATCCTCGGGCTCCGGCTGCTCGTCGAGGATCTCAAAAACGCGCTCGGCGCCGGCCACCGCGGTCTGGAAGTTGTTATAGATATTCGCGATCTCCACAAAGGGGCGCGTGAACTGCCGCACATACAGCAGAAAGCTGGTGATGAGGCCGATGTCGGTAATTTTGCCGGCCACGAACAAAACGCCGCTGCACACCGCGATGGCGAGATAGCACAGATTGTTGATGACATTCATCAGCGGCATCAAATAGCCCGACCAGATCAGGGCCTTGATCGACACCCTGCACAGCGCGGCGTTCTTTTCCTCAAACTCCCGCTCCATGAGCGCTTCCCGGCAGAAGGCTTTGACCACGGGAAGCCCGGAAATGCTCTCCTCCACCTGGCCGTCCAGAATGCCCAGATTCTTTTGCTGCGCGGCAAAGAGCTTCCCGGTGTGCTTTGTGACGATTTTCGTCAGCAGGAAGATGAGCGCTACCCCGACGAGGGCGATCAGCGTCAAGACCGGGCTGAGGCAGACCATCATGATGAGGATGCCGACAATGGTAAAGCTATAGGTCAGCAGCAGGGTCAGAGAGTTTGAAATGGTGGTGCTGATATTGTCCACATCGTTCGTCAGCCGGCTCATCAGCTCGCCGTGCTGACGCCGGTCGAAGAACACCAGCGGCAGGTTTTTGATCTTGTCGAATAGCGTTTTGCGGATGGCGCAAATGATGCGCTGCCCAACCGAGGCCATCAGGTACTGCTGCAGGAACTTGACAAGCCAGTCGCAGCCATACAGCGCGATCAGGCAGAGAAGGACCCAGGAGACGGCGTCGCCGCCGCTGATCAGGGTGACCGCCTTGCCGGTGATATACGGGGAGAGGATGGCGGCCGCGGAGCCGAGCGCGGATAACAGGAGCAGCAGCCACAGGCCCTTCCGGTTCCCCTTTGTCAGCTCCAGGAGCCTCCGCAGCGTCCCTTTCATGTTCTTCGGCTTTACGACGACGCTGCCGCGCCCGGGGCGCGAGATCCCGTTGAGATTGGCGGGCGGAACAGTTCTATCGGCCATTGTGTTCACCCCCGATCTGGGATTCATAGATCGCCCGATAGGGCGCGCACGACGCCATCAGTTCCTCATGGGAGCCGAAGCCCTGAATCCTGCCGTCGGCCAGGCACAGAATCCGGTCGGCCTTCATGACGGTATAAATCCGCTGGCTGATCAGGAGCACCGTGGTTTCGCCGGAAAGCTTGTGCAGGCCGCGCAGCACCCCGGCCTCGGTCTGCGCGTCCAGGGCGCTGGTGCAGTCGTCGAGAATCAGCACCTTCGGCTTGCGGACCAGCGCGCGCGCCAGGGCCAGCCGCTGCTTCTGCCCGCCGGAAAGATTGACGCCGCCCTGCCCCAGCAGGGTGTCGTATCCGTTTTCGGTTTCCCCGATAAAGGAATCCGCGCAGGCGAGCTTCGCCGCTTCTTCGATAGCCGCGCCGTCCGCGGTCTCCCGGCCCCAGCGCAGGTTGTCGCGGATGCTGCCGCTGAACAGCAGGGCTTTCTGGGGGACGACGGCCACCGCCGTCCGAAGCCGCTTTTCCTCGAGCCGCGTCACATCGCAGCCGTCCAGGAGCAGGCTTCCTTCGGTAACGTCGTAAAACCGGGGGATCAGATTGACCAGGGTGGTCTTTCCGGAACCCGTCGGCCCGATGATGCCGATGGTCTCCCCCGGCAGGATGTGGAGGCTGATTCCTTGAAGGGCCTCTTTCCCGGCGCCGGCATAGGCAAAGGAGACGTTTTCAAAGCGGATATCGCCGCGGATTTCGGGCGTCAGCGGATTCGCGGGCTGAAGCTGCGCGGGCTTCTCGTCCAGAACCTCCTGAATCCGCTCCGAGGACGCCATGGCCCGGACGGCGGTGTTGATGACATTGGCGATCATGGTTACGGCGAACAGGACCTGGGTCATGTAGTTGACCGAGGCCATCAGCTTGCCGATCTGCGCCGATTGCTGATTTCGGGAAATCCACAGAAGAAGCACAATGCCGAGGTTGACCGTGAGGTTGATGAGCGGGGTAAAGACGGCCATGACGCGGAGCGCGGCAGTGTTCGCCGCGGCCAGAGCCACCGAGGCCCCGTCGAATTTCTCCGATTCCTCCTCTTCCGCGCTGAAGGCCTTTACCACGCGCACGGAGGATAAAAACTCCCTTGTGACGCCGTTCAGTTTGTCCAGTTTCTTCTGCACCGTTCCGAATTTGGGGTAGCCGATTTTTATGTTCCCAAATATCAGGAGCGACACGATCACGACAATGGCGATGATGACGGGCGCCTGTCCGGGCGTCTCCAGGATGATGAGGACGATGGCGCCGATGCAGGTGACGGGGGCTTTGACCATCATGCGCATGATGCTGTTGATGAAATCCTGAATCTGCGTCACGTCGTTGGTGATGCGGGTGATGATGGAGGCGGGCTGCAGGCGGTCGATGTTCTCCAGGGAAAGCCGCTGGACGTTGCGGTACATATCATGCCGCAGCTCTTTGCCGATGGTCTGGGAAGTGCGGCTGGCAAAATAGTTTCGTATGACGGCGGAAACCGCGCCGACCGCCGCGATCCCCAGCATGACGGCGCCATAATGGAGAATGACGCGGATATCGGCATTTTCCACGCCCTGAT
>DAOPXW010000044.1:3254-15653 GCA_035352555.1 Oscillospiraceae bacterium | reverse complement strand
AGTGGACACTAGAACCTGAATCTAGCGAGTCTGCCAATTCCACCACTCGCGCATATTGGATTTTGAATGCTTTGTTATAATAGCATTCAGGCCCAATCTTGTCAAGCCGAAAATCTCATTCCAGGCGGAATTTTTTCTGTTCTTTTCCATGGCGCAATGGTATAATAACCGCAAGCGGTTTTTATACCGCGCATCATCGCGCGCCGCACGACGGCGCATTTCAATCGTCCGCCGCCTCTCCCCGCGCGGGGCGGCCGGCCGCGGTGACGGGTCCTATGTCTGATTCGGAGGAATCGTGGGTTAACCGCTCCAACGGAGGAATGCTTTATGGAACTGAACCGCGCCGCCATGAAAGGCGAGGCAAAACAACTGATCGGCCACACCAGCCCCAGCCCCATTCTGGTAGGTCTGGCCTTTGCGCTCATCGCCTATGTGCTCAACTACCTGTCCACCCGGCTCGTGGGCGTGCAGGTCAATCCGGACGATTATTACAACGCCCTGTCCACCGGCGACTATGCCTATTTTCAGAACCTGCTGGCCTCCTACCACCCCGGGGCTGGCGCCGAGGCGCTGGACCTGGCCATCCGGATCATGCTGCTGATCCTCTCGGCGGGCTTTGCGCTGTACTCGCTCAATGTGGTGCGCCACTATTCCGCCGGCTTCGGCAACCTGTTCGACGGCTTCGGCATTTTTTTCCGGGTGCTGTGGCTGATGGTACTCATGGGTATCTACATTTTCCTGTGGACGCTGCTGCTGGTGGTACCGGGCATTATAGCGGCCTACCGCTACCGCATGGCACTGTATCTGCTGCTGGATCACCCGGAGTGGTCGCCCAATCAGTGCATCGGTGAGAGCAAGCGGATGATGGCGGGACACAAGGGTGAGCTGTTCGTGCTGGATCTCAGCTTTCTGGGCTGGTACATTCTGGCCATGGTGCCGTTTGTGACCGTCTGGGTCACGCCCTATACGCAGCTGACCTACGCCGTCTATTACGACACACTCCGCGCCAATCTGGGCTATGCCCAGCCGGAGGAGCCTCCCATGGAGGGCGGCGCAACCAAATAATCAAAAAAGAGGGCCCGTTTTGTGAGACGGTCCCTCTTTTAGTATCGCACGGAAAATCGTTTTGGTTTCGGTCGGAATCGGACCCCGGATACCAATCCCATGGCCCCAAAAAGCGTGACCATGGACGAGCCGCCGTAGCTGAAGAACGGCAGGGTGATGCCAATAACCGGGGAGATGCCCATGCACATGCCAATGTTGATGAAGGTCTGAAAGGCGATGGCCGCGGCCACGCCGAAGCAGATAAGCATATTGAAGGTGCCGCCGGAGCGGATGCCGATGACACAGCAGCGGATAATGATGGCCGTCAGCAGCAGGATAACGATGGCGCAGGCGATGAGGCCCAGCTCCTCTCCGATAACGGCAAAGATGAAGTCCGTATGCTTGCCGGTGAGGGCGCTGGACTGCGTCTGGGTGCCCTTGCCCAGGCCCAGGCCGGTAAGCTTGCCGGAGGCCAGCGCCATTTTGGACTGGTTGGCCTGCCAGGCAATGCTGTCGCCTCTGGGGTCTATGCTGGAGTCGTAGGGCGCGAGGATGCGCTGTTTTTGGTAATCGTGCAGCAGATGCGTCCAGGCGAAGGGGATCACCGCCGCCGTGGCCGCCACGCCCGCGCCGATCCAGTACCATTTGATGCCCGCCACAAAGACCATGGTAATGAATACAAACAGAATAATCAGCGCGCTGCCCAGGTCGGAGGAAATACCCACGATGAGCCCGAACAGCAAGACAAAATGGACCGCCATCTGCGCTACCGAGAGCGGCGCGTTGAGATCCTTATAGTCTTTCAGATACGTCAGCTGCTTGGCCATGATGACGATGAAGACGACCTTGACCACCTCCGACGGCTGGACGCCGATGCCAAAGAAACGCAGCCAGCTGCGGTTGCCAGTGCCGCCGTCGTAGCCGAAGGGGATGAGGATGAGCAGAAACAGCACGTCGAAAATGCAAAGATACAGCCATTTGTCGGCAATGAGCTCCGTATCCACCACGGTGAGTACCACGAAAGCCGCAATGCCGATAAACATGGACAAGGTCTGAACAAAAATATATTTGTTGGGATTGGTATAGGTCAGCGTCGCCGAGCGGATGACGATGATGCCGAAAACCGAGCAGATGATGCACAGCGCCAGCAGCAGCATATCCGCGCGTTTACAGAAGTCCTTTACCGCGGGCCAGATCTTTTTCACGGTGTCCACCGTCCTTTCCGTCGATTTGCTGCGATCCCATTCACAGCGTGTTTTGCATTTTATCACATTCTTTCCCTTTACGCAACGCTATTTGCGGTGTTATAATACCTACGGAAAAAAATTAAGGAACCACGCGGTCGAGGTAAACTATGCAGGAAATCATCACAACAAGCGAGGCCGAGACAGAGACAGCCGGGGAGAATTTTGCCCGGGAACTGCCCGGCGGCACGGTGGTCGCCATATACGGCGATCTGGGCGCGGGAAAAACCGCCTTTGTCCGGGGCATGGCCCGGGGCATGGGGCTTTCCTGCCGGGTGTCCAGTCCCACCTTCACCATCGTCAACGAATATCTGGGCGATCGCGAGCTGATTCACTTCGATATGTACCGCCTGAAAAGCTCGGACGAGCTGTTCGATATCGGCTGGGAGGATTATCTCGCCCGGGGCGCCGTGTGCGCCGTGGAGTGGAGTGAGAACGTCTCCGACGCCTTTTTCGGGGACGAAATCCGCGTCACCATCGACAAGCTGGGCGCCGATGAGCGCCGCATTACCATCCGGGAGGCGGACGAATGAGCAACCTACTGGCCTTTGAATCCACCGCGAAGCCCGCGTCCGTGGCGCTGCTGTGCGACGGGGTGCTGGTATCCCAATATACCCAGATCAGCGGCCTGACACACAGCCGTACCCTGCTGCCCATGGCGGAGGATGTGCTGAAAAACACGAATCTCGCTCTGTCGGATATCGACATTTTTGCCGTGGCCCGGGGCCCCGGCTCCTTCACCGGGGTGCGCATCGGCGTGTCCACGGTCAAGGGTCTGGCCTGGGCGGCGGAGAAAAACTGCGTGGGCGTGTCCACGCTGGAGGCGCTGGCCTGGAACGGCGCCGCCGCGGGCGGCCTGATCTGCCCCGTGATGGACGCCCGGCGCAGTCAGGTCTACAACGCGCTCTTTGAAATTCAAAACGGCGCCCCCGTCCGTCTGCGCCCCGACCGGGCTCTGGGGCTGGACGAACTGGCCGCCGATCTGCTGGGACTGAACGCCACCGCCTTTCTCACCGGCGACGGCGCGCAGCTTTGCTATGACTACTTCACGGCGCACGGCGTCCCCTGCGCGCTGGCGCCGGAAAATCTGCGCTGGCAGAGCGCCTGGGGCGTGGCCATGGCCGCCGCCGGGCTGACACCCGTCTCGCCGGACGAGCTTTTGCCGGTATATCTGCGGCTTTCCCAGGCCGAGCGCGAGCGCCAGGCCCGGATAAACGAGAACAAATAAATCAAAAATAGAAGGAGACAAATTCATGAGTAAGGTGTGCGTATTCGACCACCCGCTGATCCAGCACAAGCTGTCTATTCTCCGCGACAAGAACACCAGTGTCAAGGAGTTCCGCGAGCTCATTTCCGAGATCGCCATGCTGATGTGCTACGAGGCCACCCGCGATCTGCCCCTGGAGGAAGTGGAGATCGAGACCCCCATCGCCAAGGCGAAGGTCCACCGCATCGCCGGCAAAAAGCTGGCCGTGGTGCCCATCCTCCGCGCCGGTCTGGGCATGGTGGACGGCATGGTCAACATGATGCCCAACGTGAAGGTCGGCCACATCGGCCTGTACCGCGACCCCGAAACTCTGGAGCCGGTAAAGTACTACTTCAAGATGCCCCCCGACATCTCCGAGCGCGACGTTATCGTGGTGGACCCCATGCTGGCCACCGGCGGCTCCGCCTCCGCCGCCATCTCCTTCATCAAGAACACCGGCGTGAAGCACATCAAGCTCATGAGCATCATCGGCGCGCCGGAGGGCGTGGCCCGGATGCAGAAGGATCACCCCGACGTGGATATCTTTATCGCCGCGCTGGACGACCACCTGAACAAGGACGGCTACATCGTCCCCGGTCTGGGCGACGCCGGCGACCGTATCTTCGGCACAAAGTAAATTTTGCAGCAAAAAGCAGACGCTTTTCGGCGTCTGCTTTTTGTCGACCAACGCTCAGGCCAGATTGCCGGTGGCGTACATCACCGCCGTGAGCGCCACGATGGGCGCGGTCTCGCAGCGCAGAATGCGCTCCCCCATGGAGCACACGTGCAATCCCGCTCCCCTGGCCAGATCGGCCTCGTACTTTTCAAAGCCGCCCTCCGGGCCTGTGAGGATGGCGGCGGATTTGATATCCCGGCAGGCGTCCAGCACATCGGGAAGGCTCTCCCGATCGCCGGTCTCGTACATGAAAAGACCTACGTCCTTTTTCACGGCCGCGTCCAGCGCGCCCACCAGCGACCCGACCCAGCCGACCTTCGGGATGACGCCCCGGCCGGTCTGTTTGGCGGCTTCCTCGGCGATGCGCTGCCAGCGCTCCAGCTTTTTGTCGGGCTCGTCCGGCTTGGCCACGCACCGGGCGCAGTTGAAAAAGGCGATCTCCGCCGCGCCGGCCTCCACGGATTTCTGGAGAATGTAATCCGTGCGGTCGCCGCCCTTGGGCAGCCCGCAAAGCACGGTCACCGCCACGGAGGGCTCCGTCACGCAGGGCGTGACCTCCAGCACCTCCAGCTCGGCCTCCTCTTTCTCCGACCGCACCAGGCGGCATTTATAATCCGTACCCTGCCCGTCGCAGATAATCACGTCCTCCCCCGGACGCAGACGCAGCACGCGGATATGCTCGGCGTCCCGGCCCCTGACATAGGCGGTGCCGCCCGCCAGGTTGGTGCCCAGCATGAAAAATCTCGGCATGGACTGTCACTCCCAAACATTTTTGATAGTCGGATTATCTCATAATTATGACCCGTTTGCAAGAGTGCGCATACACTGAAGCGGAGGGGTTTACCATGGACGAGGATTTTATGACCCGCCTGGGCGGGTTTGACGGTGTATGGCGCCGGGTGCGGGCCACGGACGACGACTTTTCCGATCTCGCCGTGCCGCCCGCGGCGTACGGAAGCTTTTGTATTTTGCCCGATCCCCGGCAAAAATGCCATACCATCCGCTTTATTCCCGAGATATAATCGCAAATCTGCACAAAAAGAAATAATTCCCTTTAGGCAGCTTGACAAATGCCTGACGGAGTGCTACGATGCGTTAAACCGTTGATGAGGAGCAAGTAAGCTCAGATCCAACCGTTCCAGAGAGCCGGCGTTTGGTGGAAGCCGGTACGGCGATCTCAGACCGAATGGACCTCGGAGGGCAGCCGATGCGGATGCGGAGGTGGGCCGGAGCTGGGCGCTCCGTTAACAACTGCCGGTATGTGGAAGCATACGCTAAGAGGACGCGAAAGCGTCAAGCCGGGTGGCACCGCAGGAGATCGATCACGCTCCTGTCCCAGCAGTAATTTTTACTGCGGGACAGGAGTTTTTTTCGTCCCGCAAGCCCGAAACGGGCGGAAAGGATGGCTCATCATGGCCGACAGCAACATTCCCTGCAAAATCTATCTCAGCGAATCCGAAATGCCCACCGCATGGTACAACGTCCGGGCGGATATGCAAACCAAGCCCGCTCCCCTGCTCAATCCGGGCACCGGCGCGCCCATGACCTTCGACGACCTGCGCCCCGTGTTCTGCGACGATCTCATCGCCCAGGAGCTGGACAATGACGACTGCTATATCGAAATTCCCGAAGAAATCCGAAGCTATTACAAGACGTACCGCCCGTCCCCGCTGGTGCGGGCCTACTGTCTGGAGAAGAAACTCCGGACCCCGGCCAAAATCTACTACAAATTTGAGGGCAACAACACCTCCGGCAGCCACAAGCTCAACTCGGCCATCGCCCAGGCCTACTACGCCAAGCGGCAGGGGCTGAAGGGCGTCACCACCGAGACCGGCGCCGGCCAGTGGGGCACCGCGCTGTCCATGGCCTGCGCCTATTTCGGGCTGGACTGCAAGGTGTTCATGGTCAAGGTCAGCTACGAGCAAAAGCCCTTCCGCCGCGAGGTCATGCGCACCTACGGCGCGTCCGTGACCCCCTCCCCCTCCGACACCACCGCCGTGGGCCGCGCCATTCTGGCCGCCAACCCCGGCACCGGCGGCTCTCTGGGCTGCGCCATCTCCGAGGCCGTGGAGGTCGCCACCTCCACCCCCGGCTACCGCTATGTGCTGGGCAGCGTACTCAATCAGGTGCTGCTGCACCAGAGTATCATCGGCCTGGAAACGAAGATCGCGCTGGATAAATACGGCGTCACGCCGGACATCATCATCGGCTGTGCCGGCGGCGGCAGCAATCTGGGCGGTCTGATTTCCCCGTTCATGGGCGAGAAGCTGCGGGGCGAAAAGGATTATCGCTTCATCGCCGTGGAGCCCGCCTCCTGCCCCAGCTTCACCCGGGGCAAGTTTGCCTACGACTTCTGCGACACCGGCAAGGTGTGCCCGCTGGCCAAAATGTATACGCTGGGCAGCGGCTTCATGCCCGCCCCCAACCACGCCGGAGGCCTGCGCTATCACGGCATGAGTCCCATTCTCAGCGAGCTGTACCACGAGGGCCTGATGGAGGCCCGGGCCGTGGAGCAGACCAGCGTGTTCGCGGCGGCGGAGGAGTTTGCCCGGGTGGAGGGCATCCTGCCCGCCCCCGAATCCAGTCACGCCATCAAGGTGGCCATGGACGAGGCCGTCAAATGCCGCGAGACCGGCGAAGAAAAGACCATCGTGTTCGGTCTCACCGGCACCGGCTATTTCGACCTTACCGCCTACCAGCAGTTCAATGACGGCACCATGGGCGACTACATCCCCACGGACGCCGAGCTTCAAAAGGGCTTCGATTCCCTGCCCCAGCTCGGGTAAATCGCAGAAAGGGCGGCCTTTCGGCCGCCCTTTTTTCATTCTCTTGTCAGCGCGGATATTTCCCCGTCCAGTTTTTCATAAAACGCCGCGATCTGCGCCCCGTCCACCAGCGCGTGGTTGCACAGCACGGTCACGGGCAGCAGCACCCTGCCGTCCCGCTCCTCGTATCTGCCCCAAGTGATGCGGGGGTTGGAGTCCGGCGGCTCCGGCGTGGGCTGCAGCAGGGCGCTGTAGTGCAGCCAGGGTACCGTGGAGATGAACAGCAGCGGCAGCGGGTCGCTCCCGTCGTCGATGCTGGGCTGGGATACGGCCGCCTCCTGCGCGGCGGCGGCGGCGGTCAAAAACCCCTCGTAGGGCCCGTCCGCCTCCATCTGGCAATAGCAGTAGGTCCCGTCGGGCAAGCCGACCGTGTAGGACACCGGGCAGCGGTCGTATTCCACGATGCCGTTCCCCTCGATGCGGCGGCGCAGCTCCGGCACGGCGTTGGCCGCCCGGGCCGCGCAGTACAGCACGGTCAGGAAAAAGGGCCGCCCTTCTTTTTTGATCTTACCGGCCAGCGCCGTCACGTCCACATCCGCGGTGACGCCCACATAGGGATTGCGCATGGCGCGGAAGTAATCGAAATGTTCCCGCCTGGGGTAGGCATCCGGATTCAGCTCTCTCTTTTCCATTTTATCGCCTCCGCCGACAGTATACAGGATTTTGCCTGAAATCACAACAGCCCTCACCGGAATCGGTGAGGGCTGCTGCTTAGGAAAAATGTATGAAAGAAGGATATCGGATTTGGGGCGGCGCTTACTTTTCGCCGTTCACAAGCTTGGGGAAGCTGATGGAGAACACCAGACCAACCACCAGGACGGCGACGCCGATGGCGGTAGCCGCGGCGACCGGCATATTGGCGCAGGCCCAGGTAAACACCAGCGCGCCCAGGGCAATGTTGAGGATGAAAGAAATGACGGCTTCGATTTTCATAGTAGCTACCTCCATAATTTTTTACATTCGGCAGGCGGCTCCGTCCGCCGATGATTTTTTTGTTTTCGAGGTCTTCCCTCGTTCTGTGAAGACTTTAACACATATAGGGCGCATTGTGAAGCGACGCAAATTGCGATGGCTCATACAAAATGTACGAATAAACCTTTTTCTTTCCCCTCAGGCATGTTATACTGAAACGCAGGAAAACGGATAATGGAAAGGTCCAACGACTATGGAAACGAACAAGATCAAGGCCCTGATGGCAGCCATCGGCGCGGGCAGCCTCATGCGGGCGTCGGAAGCGCTGGGCTACACCTCCTCCGGGCTGACCCACATGATGAATTCGCTGGAGCGGGAGCTGCAAGTGACGCTGCTGGACCGCTCCCCCTCCGGCATCTCCCCTACGGAGGAGTGCAAGCGTCTGATGCCTGTGTTTGAAAAGATCGTGCAGGACGAGGAGCGTCTGGACAGCGAGCTGGAGCTGCTGCGCCAGCAGAAGAAGCGGCTGCTCCGTCTAGGTATTTTTTCCAGCACCTCCCGCAACATGGTACCCCAGTTGATCAAGGAATACACCGCCCTCCACCCGGACACGGCGTTCCAGCTGCAGGTGGGCGGCAAGGAGGATATGCTGGAGTGGCTCTCCACGGAAAAGGTGGACGCCGCCATCTGCAGCCGGGTGCCCGGGGCGAAATTCAGCTTCGTGCCCATTTTGCACGACCAATATTTCGCGGTGCTGCCCACCAGCAACCCCAAGGCCCGCAACACCACCATGACTATTGACGAGCTGCACGACGAGACCTTTATTCTGTCCTCCTTCGGCACGGACTTCGACTTTGAAAAAGACCTGACCTCCCGCGGTATGCGGGTCAAGACCATGGCCATGCCCGTGGACGACCCGGCCATTCTGGCCATGGTATCCTGCGGGCTGGGCGTGAGTATTCTGTCCAGGCTGATGATCGAGGGTTACGACGCCGATGTGGCTATTATCCCGCTGGAGCCCCGGGAAGAGCGGGTGCTGGGCATCGCCATGTATAACAACAGCCACCCGGACAAATACCTGCGCGACCTCATCGCGCTGTCCAAAAAGCTGTTCGGCACCGACTGAGCACAGCAAAAAAACCGGCCTCCCCTTGGGGAGGCCGGTTTGCGTTATCTCGAGGGCTTGGAGATCACGAAAGCATTGGGCAGGTAGCGTCCCGCGGAGGAGGCGCTGGAATTTTTGGTGATGATCTTGCCCTGGTAGGCCATGATGGCGGAGGAGCCGCCGTCCAGATTGTTGGCCTGATACGCCTTGTGGCGCAGCAGGATGTCGGCACAGTCGGATACGGTGCAGCCAAGGCTGTAGCCCATCTGACGCCCGTCCACCACCAGCAGCAGCACTTCACCATCCTTGGTCTGGCCCAGCGCGGACCGGGGCTGCATCCCCCAGCCGTAGGAGCCCTGCACCTTGGATTTGCCGTTGACGATCAGCGCCGGGGAAAACTGCATGGCCCATTTGTATTCCGACACGTCGGACGCCATGGCGCTGATATACATCCGGTTGTCCTGCTTGAAGCCGAAGAACATATATCCATTAGCGGGCTTGCCGCATTCCTTGCCGTTCAGCACGAAGCTGCCCACGATGTCGCCGCCGTTGCCCACCCCGTTGTTGTCCTGGAAACCGCTGGCGTTGACGGCCAGCACCTTTCCCTTGCAGTAGTCCTCGATCAGTTCGCCGTAGGAGCCGTAGGCCTTGGCCTTGGCCAGCGACAGCTGTTCGGAGTTCTTCACGCAGGCCAGAGAGCCGACGAAATCGTCGCCGGTGACCTGGACGATGATGATATTGTCCGGCACGTTCAGCGCCCGGATGATCTCGCCGAAGGAGGTGGTCAGCGTCTTATCCGAGCAATCCAGATTGTCGATCACCAGGTTATCATAGCCCTCCTTGGCCACATCCGGGTGCTTGGCCAGCCAGGCTTCGAACTTGTCCCGATCCAGCTCCCAGAATTCGCTGTAAAAGGCCTCCTTTGCGTCGGAGAAGGTCTTGTCGTCATCGTCGGTGGAACCCCACCATCTGCTCACAAGATTCTGCTGGCTCGTCTTATCCTCCGCCATCTGCTCCAACACGGGGTCGATGACGCTCTTTGGGATAAAAGCGGTCGCAAGCCACTGGTGGGTCATCGTGGTCATGGCCGTCTCGATATAGATCGTGCGCCACTTTTTGATCACAGGGATATTGGAAAAGACGAACACGCCGTACAGGCTGCCCAGGACGGCCAGCACCGCCAGCAGGATAATCAGCGCCTTGCGCCAGCGCTGCTTTTTGGTTTTTTTCCTTTTGTGCGGCCTTGAAGAGCGCACCGCTGCCGGCGCCTCTTCCTGCCGCCGCCGTCTCTCCGGCGCGGGGAGGCTCTCCTCCATCTCCGGCGCGGGGGCCGCGGTATCTGCTTTTTTCTGAACGTGCTTGCCCTGATACATTTTCTCAGCTCCAAAGTTCCGAAATGTTGACTCTTATACAGGTTGTTACTATAACACAAACCACCGGCCAAATTCAACAAAAAAGTCCCCCGCTTAAGACTTCTTAAGGCGGGGAGCTTTTCTGCCGGAGAAACGTATGGAGTAGACAACAAATCCGGGAATATCAGTTTGAGGCCTTGATGGTGTTGGCCGGATCGGCAAAATGGTCCTTCGTCAGCTTGGCAACCACGCCGGACAGGGCAAACAGCGCCACAAAGTTGGGAATGGCCATGAGGCCGTTGAAGGTGTCGGCGATGTCCCACACCGCGTCGATAGGAGAAACGCAGCCCACCACGATCACGGCGGCGAACAGCAGCTGATAGCCCAAAATGACCTTGGTGCCGAACAGGTACTGCATGCAGCGCGTGCCGTACAGCGCCCAGCCCAGCACGGTGGAGAAGGCAAACAGCGCCAGGGAAATGGCGACAAACAGGGAAGACAGCTTGGCCCCGAACACCGTGGAGAAGGCGGTCATAATCAGGGTGGAGCCGGGCTTGACGCCCCATTCCACGGGCACGCCCGAGCAGATGATGGCCAGGCCCGTCATGGAGCAGATCACAATGGTATCCACAAACACCTCGAAAATACCGTACAGGCCCTGATGCACCGGGGAGGGCGTATCGGCGGCGGCGTGGGCGATGGCGGCGGAGCCCAGGCCCGCCTCGTTGGAAAACGCGCTGCGGCGCAGTCCCCAGACCACCGCTTCCCGCAGGGCAATGCCGGAAGCCGCGCCCATGACGGCTCTGGGCGCGAAAGCCGCGGCAAACACCTGCGCAAAGGCGTGGCCGATGTTGCCGGCGTGGGCGAAGACCACGATCAGCGTAAATACAATGTAAAGGATGCTCATAAAGGGCACCAGCTTTTCCGTGACGCTGCCGATGCGCTTGATGCCGCCGATGAGGATGATCACCACCAGCACCGCCATGACGAGGCCGCAGCCCCAGGCGATGGCGCGGGCGCCGGTGTCGGACAGGACGAAGAAGGTGCCGGCGGCGTCCACGATGGAACCGGTGATGCTGTTGACCTGCGCCATGTTGCCGATGCCAAAGGAGGCCAGCGTGGCGAATATCGCGAACACCACGGCCAGCCATTTCCACTTGGGGCCCATGCCGTTGGTGATATAGTACATGGGGCCGCCCACCCAGTCGCCCTTTTCATCCCGCTGGCGATAGCGGATGGACAGCGTGACTTCGGAATACTTGATGACCATGCCCAGCAGGGCCGCGATCCACATCCAGAACAGCGCGCCGTAGCCGCCCAGGGCAATGGCCTGGGACGTGCCCACGATGTTGCCGGTGCCCACGGTGGCGGCCAGCGCGGTGGTGACGGCCTGCAGCGGCGTCACGGCGCCCTGCCCCGCCTCGGACTTGCGGAACATCCTGCCCACGGTGTTCTTCATGGCATAGTGGAAATGCCGGAATTGCACCGCGCCGGTGCGGATCGTCAGCAGCAGTCCGCCCACCGCCACGCAGGGCAGGAAAATGTACAGCCACGCGATGTTGTTCAGCGGGCCCGTGAAAAAGTCCAGAATCGCTTTCATTGTTTTCTCTCTCCTCTTTTTGCTTTACCGCCGCCGAAGAAACGGGAGCGCGCCAAAAAAGGCGCGCTCCCGCGAAAAAGACAAGGCCCGACGCGGCTGCCCGCGTCAATCCCGTTTCTGTCCTTTCGCCTGAGAGATTGAACGCTGTCGCGTCTTGCCCCTTCGGCACCCGCAGTGAAGCGGGTTTCTCCAGAATTCCGTCCTCCCGCAGTCCGTTTTTCCTGAGAGTGTTACTCCTTCGGCAGGGCGCGAAGCCCACTTTCCTGCGAAAATCAACCGGCCAGTATTTGATTACTGTGCCAGTATAGCGCACATGTGTCCGCATTGCAAGGACTTTTTCTGATTTTTTGGGGAAAATCAGGGCCGCGTTCACAGAATGTCGCATTTCTCGTTTG
>DAOPXW010000044.1:1696-3154 GCA_035352555.1 Oscillospiraceae bacterium | reverse complement strand
CCGCCGCTTTTGCCGCCGGTACCCACGAGAGCCGCGCCGTCATCGGCGCCGACCTGACGGCGGAGCAGGTGTCCGCCGTCTACGGCGTGTTCGGCGTCAAGCGGGGCGACGTGAAGGAAATGACCACCACCAACGCCGACGAGCGCGAATATCTGAAGGGCTATGTGGACGACAGCCTCATCGGCACCAAGTCCATCTCCTGCGTGTATATCGAAGTACTGGATTCCGGCAAGGGTCTGGATGTGACCACCAACAACATTACCTGGTGTGCGCCGGAGATGTACGTCAACGCCCTGGCCACCGCCGGCATCACCGACGCCAAGGTTATCGTGGCCGCCCCCTTCGGCGTGTCCGGCACCGCCGCCCTCACGGGCGTGTTCAAGGCCTACGAGGACATCACCGGCAAAAAGCTGGACGAGAACGCCAAGCTGGCCGGCACTCAGGAGCTGGCCGTCACCTCGGATCTGGCCACGGAGATCGGCTCCTACGGTTCCACCTCCATCGTCAACGAGCTCAAGGGCATCCTCTCCGAGACCAAGGACATGACCGACGACGAGCTGCGGGAGAAGATCGGCGAGATCGCCAAGGACTACAAGGCCACCCTCACCGACAAGCAGACCGATCAGCTGGTCAGTCTGACCCGCTCCCTGGAGAAGATGGACGGCGACGAGCTGATGCAGCGCGTGAACGAGGTCAAGGAGACCGTGCGGAAGCTGGCCGAAGCCAAGACCAAGGCGGTGGGCTTCATCGCCAAGGTGCAGCAGATCGTCACCTCCATCGCGGACTTCTTCCAGGCGCTCATCGACCACTTCAAGAAATAAGGAATAATTCTCAATTCTGTAGCGTACGCAACAGAATTCCTATCATTTTCATGGTATTGTTGAACCGTACTCAGGAGTGAGATTAAAGCTTGAAAATAGAAATAATTTAATAGGAGGAAATTCCAATGAAAAAATGGGTTTGCCCGGTTTGCGGTTATGTTTATGAAGGCGAGAATCCCCCCGAGAAGTGCCCGCAGTGCGGCGCTTCCGGCTCCAGATTCACCGAGCAGAAGGCAGGGATGACCTGGGCCGCCGAGCACGTGATCGGCGTGGGCAAGGTTTTTGGCGCGGACGTTCCCGCCGAGGTGCAGCAGGAGATCGTTGACGGCCTGCGCGCCAATTTCACCGGCGAGTGCACCGAGGTCGGCATGTATCTGGCCATGTCCCGCGCGGCTTACCGCGAGGGTTATCCCGAGATCGGCGATTACTGGCACAAGGCCGGCCTCGAGGAAGCCGATCATGCCTCCAGGTTCGCGGAGCTGCTGGGCGAGGTCGTCACCGACTCCTCCAAAAAGAACCTCGAGATGCGCGTGGAGGCCGAGAACGGCGCCTGCAACGGCAAGTTCGAGCTGGCCAAGCTGGCCAAGCAGTACAATCTGGACGCCATTCACGACACCGTCCATGAGATGGCCCGGGA
>DAOPXW010000044.1:0-1596 GCA_035352555.1 Oscillospiraceae bacterium | reverse complement strand
CTGTAACTTCATTATCTTTTATAGTTACATCACATAAAAATCCTTGTGTTGTTTGTTCAAGCGCTTTCTTTACTTCATCAAAGTTTGATTCAGTTGCTTCAACACCAGTTATAATTATACTATAAGTAGCATCATTTGAAACTTTTACTTTTTCTTCTTTGTCATTATATCTTATATAATGATCATTAGTATATCTAGACTGCGCTTCTTCTCTTGTGCATTTATCATCTTCCATTATAGCTTTAATAGCTTCTTCTCCTGACAACCATTGTACATATTGAATTGAAATATACTTGCTTCCACTTTCTTCATACAATTTTTTTACATAACCTAATTGTTTGACATCACTAGTTGTTGCTTTATCTGTAGCAGTTGTAGCTGTGGGTGTTTCCTTTACTGCCTCATGGTCTGCACTTTTTTGGCTACATCCTGTAAAAATAATAGTTCCAAGTATTAGTAACGCAATTAATAATTTTCTCATATTTTGCCCCTATTATTCGAAATTTCGTCATTAGTTATAGCATATCCCCTGCGCATTCGTCAATACATAACAAGCATAAGCATGAGGCACTTATGGCTGATTGGCGATTGTGTGAGGAATGGACCAAGGAACTTGATGCTAACCTTACGAAAAAAATCCTGTGCCTTCTTTTGAACCGGTACAGGATCCTTTTTGCTCACTCTAGCTTAGTGACATTGGTCTGCGGACTGCCCCTTTTTTATGTTGGCGGATCGCGGCGCTTTGTGCTATACTTATCGCACAATTTGGGATGAAACGAGGGCTCGCTCTATGGGCTATACTTTTGCACAATATCAGGAGAGCGCGGATTATATCCGCGCTCAGATCGGCGATTTCAAGCCGAAAACCGCCATGATCCTGGGTTCCGGCCTGGGCTACCTCGGGGAAGAGGTGGAGCGCGCCGCGGCGGTGCCCTACCGGGAGATTCCCCATTTCAGGGCCTCTACCGCCCCCGGGCATAAGGGGCGGCTGGTGTTCGGCTTCCTTCGGGGCAAGCCTGTGGCCGTGATGCAGGGGAGAATGCACCACTACGAGGGCTATTCCTACGAGGAGGTGGCCTACGCCGTGCGGGTGCTGCGGCTGCTGGGCGCGGAAGACCTCATCGTCACCAATGCGGCGGGCTGCGTCAACACCGGCTGGGCCGCCGGCGATCTGATGCTCATCACCGATCAGATCAAATTTTTCATGGAATCCCCGCTCAGGGGCGAAAACCTGCCGGAATTCGGCGTCCGCTTCCCGGACGCTTCCAGGCTCTATACCCCGGAGCTGCGTGCGCTGGCCCGCCGGACGGCCGGCGAGCTGGGCATCGCGCTGCGGGAGGGTGTGTATATGTACTTCCCCGGGCCGCAGTACGAGACCCCGGCGGAGGTGCGCGCCGCCCGCATTCTGGGGGCGGACGCCGTGGGGATGTCCACCGCGCCGGAGGTCATCACCGCGGGCCACTGCGGACTGCGGGTGCTGGGCTTCACGCTGCTGACCAACATGGCGGCGGGCATTCTGGACCAGCCCCTCACCGAGCGGGAGGTGCTGGACGCCGGCGAGGCCTGCCGGGACAAATTTTCCCGCCTGGTGCTGGC
>DAOPXW010000043.1:0-16102 GCA_035352555.1 Oscillospiraceae bacterium | reverse complement strand
TTTTATCGGCAGGTGAAAAAATCTTTACAAAATATTTACTTGTGTATTTATGATTTTACTCCGTTTGGCTCAGATAAATAGAGTAAATTTACTCTATTTAATTGTCAGAAATTACTCTATTCCCGCCGGTGAAATAAACAAAATGCTAAAAATTTTCCCCTGCGTTTTGTGCCTATTGCTGCTGTAGAATTCAAAAAATATTTATATTGAAAATGTGAATGGTTTCGCTCAGGGTGGAAAAGCTACGCAAGGTGATTATTATGACAAAGAGACTGGGCGCGCAGACCGTGTGCCTGCAATCCGCGCCCGTGATTCGCAGCTATGCCGCCGTGGTGGGGAAAAAAGAGGGCGAAGGTCCGCTGCGGGACACCTTCGACGCCATTTCCGACGACAGCTACTTCGGCGAAAAGACCTGGGAAAAGGCCGAGAGCGCCATGCTCAAGCGATGCTTTCAAATTTCCTGCGACAAGGCCGGCCTTCCTCCTTCCGCAATCCACTACATTTTTTCCGGGGATCTGCTGAATCAGTGCATGGGCTCCTCCATCGCCATGAAGGACTCCGGCACGCCCTATTTTGGACTGTACGGAGCCTGCTCCACCATGGCCGAGGGGCTGTCGCTGGCTGCCATGGCCATCGACGGCGGCTTTGCCGACACCACGGCCGCGCTGACCAGTTCTCACTTTTGCTCCTCTGAGCGGCAGTACCGCTATCCGCTGGAATACGGCGGCGTCCGCGCGCCCACCGCACAATGGACGGTGACCGGCGCGGGCAGCACCATCTTATCTGCGCACATGGCAGGCCCCTGCGTGACGCACATCACTACCGGATGCATCACGGACGCGGGCATCGTGGACTCGACCAACATGGGCGCGGCCATGGCCCCGGCGGCCTACGCCACGCTGAAAGCCCATTTTGCCGACACCGGACGGAACCCCTGCTGTTACGACGCCATCTTTACCGGGGATCTGGGCCGTCTGGGCCGCGACATTGTGCAGGATCTGTTCCGCGCCGACGGCGTGGACCTGGGCGCAATGTATATGGACTGCGGCGCGCTGATCTACGACTGGGCGACCCAGGACGTCCACGCAGGCGGTTCCGGCTGCGGCTGCTCGGCCTCGGTTCTGTGCGGGCACATCCTGCGCGCCATGGCCAAAGGCATCTGGAACAAGGTGCTGTTCGCGGCCACCGGAGCGCTGTTGTCTCCCACCAGCTCCCAGCAGGGTGACAGCATTCCGGGTATCTGCCACGCGGTAGCCATTGAAAACCTGTCTTGAGGTGTGTGTATGGGAATATTTTTGCTCTATCTAAAGGTATTCGCGGTTGGCGGCGGCTTATGTGCCCTGGGCCAGTTATTGATCGACCGGACCAAGCTCACACCGGCCAGAATTCTGTCTCTCTATGTGGTGGCCGGCGTGGTGTTGGGAGCCGTGGGCCTTTACGGCCCTCTGGTCGATCTGGCCGGAGCGGGCGCCACCGTGCCGCTCACCGGCTTCGGTTATCTGCTGGCGGAGGGCGTGCGCAGGGCCGTGGCTGCCAAAGGCGCGCTGGGCGCCTTCACCGGCGGCCTCACCGCGTCGGCCGCCGGCATCTGCGCCGCGATCTTTTTCGGTTTCCTGGTGGCTGTGATCTTTAAGCCCAAGGACAAAGGCAAGCCGTGAGCTGCCGACAGGCCGCGGCATTCAAATGCCCACAAATTTCGTATCCCAAAATCAGGACGGAAAATGTGGGCCTTCGGTGCGGCCAGGGGAAAAAAATGGCGGTACGCTTTCGCGTACCGCCAAAAACATGTATGAATGAGAGCGGGGCTGCTTACTTCGCGGCTTCCATGCCGGCAACAAGGGCCTTCTTGTTGCCTTCCAGGAACTTGACTTTCTTCTCGCCCAGCTCGATGCGGATGGCTTCCACCATGGTATCCACGGAGCAGACGGGGGATTTCTCCAGCAGCGCGCCCAGAATGGCCACGTTGGCACCCTTGGGGTTGCCGACACTCTCGGCGATCTTGTTGGCGTCGCAGTAGACGACGTTCACATCGGTGCGCTCGGCCTTGCGGTCGATGATGGAGCTGTTGATGACCAGCGTGCCGCCCGGCTTGACATGGGACTCGAATTTGTCGAGAGAGGGGCGGTTCATGGCGATGACCACATCGGCCTTATCCACCAGCGGAGAGGCGACGGGCTGATCGCTGACGATGACGGAGCAGTTGGCGGTGCCGCCGCGCATCTCAGGGCCGTAAGAAGGCAGCCAGGAGACGTGCTTGCCGTCCATCATGCAGGCCATGGCCAGGAATTTGCCGATCAGGAGCATGCCCTGACCGCCGAAACCGGCGAAGATATATTCGTTCTTCATAATCACTTGGCCCCCTTGTCCTTAAATACACCCAGAGGATAGTACGGGATCATGTTTTCTTCCAGCCAGCTCATAGCCTCCACAGGGCCCAGGCCCCAGTTGGTGGGGCAGGTGGACAGAACTTCCACCATGGTGAAGCCCTTGCCTTCCATCTGGTACCTGAACGCCTTCTTGATGGCGGCCTTGCACTTGATGATGTTGGCGGTATTGTTCACGGCGCAGCGCTCGATATAATAGGAGCCGGGAATGGTTGACAGCATCTCGGAAATGCGGATGGGGGCGCCGCACCAGGCTTCGTCGCGGCCATAGGGGGACGTGGTGGTCTTCTGGCCAACAAGAGTAGTGGGGGCCATCTGGCCGCCGGTCATGCCATAAATGGCGTTGTTCACGAAGATGGTGGTGATCTTCTCACCGCGGTGCGCAACGTGGACGATCTCCGCGGTGCCGATGGAGGCCAGGTCGCCGTCGCCCTGATAGGTGAACACCAGGGTGTCGGGCTTTGCGCGCTTGCAGCCGGTGGCCACAGCGGGGGCGCGGCCATGAGCGGCCTCGTACATATCGCAGTTGAAGTACTGATACGCGAACACGGAGCAGCCGACCGGCGCGACGCCGGCGACGTTGCGGTCAATAATGCCCTCCTGCTGCAGCTCGTCGATGCACTCGGCAACCAGACGGTGAATGATGCCGTGGTTGCAGCCGGGGCAGTAGTGGAACTGCTTGTCGGTCAGGTATTTGGTTCTCTCGAATACGACAGACATTTACTTTCCCTCCTTCATGCTGTGGACCTTCGCCACAATCTCGTCGGTGGTAGGCATCTGGCTGCCCAGATGACCGAAGAAGTCCACGGGCTTACTGCCGTTGACGGCAAGCTTCACGTCTTCCAGCATCTGGCCTTCGTTGAGCTCGACATCCAGAACGGCCTTCACGCCGGGTGCTGCAACCGCCTTGGCGACGGCGTCGTACGGGAACGGCCATACGGTGATGGGACGCACCAGACCGACGTTGATGCCTTCGGCCTTCAGCACGTCGATGGCGGACTTGGCGATGCGGGCCACGGTACCGAACGCGGTAATGATGTACTCGGCGCCTTCGAGGTTGTAGTACTCCCACTCCTGCTCGTTGGCGATGACGGCCTTGTAGACCTTCTGGAGCTCGGCGTTGTGGACGCTCAGGCTCTCGGTATCAATGTAGATGGAGTTAATCTCGGCGCGCTTGGCGGGATCGTCGCCCGGCTTCCAGCCGGTGACAGCCCAGGGCTTCTTCTCGGGATCGACCTTGAAGTCCACCATGTCGGGCATTTGGACGGGCTCCATCATCTGCGCGATGATGCCGTCGGCCAGGAACAGTACGGGAATGCGGTACTGCTCGGCCTTGTCGAAAGCCTTCATCATGATGTTGATGGCTTCCTGCACGGAGGCGGGAGCGTAGGTCAGCAGATGATAGTCGCCGTTGCCGCCGCCCTTGACGGCCTGAAAATAATCGCCCTGAGAGGCCTGGATGTTGCCCAGGCCGGGGCCGCCGCGCATGACGTTGAGGATCACGCAGGGCAGCTGCGCACCGGCGCAGTAGGAGATGCCCTCCTGCTTCAGAGAAATTCCGGGGCTGGAAGAGGACGTAATGGCGCGCACGCCGGCGCCGGCCGCGCCATAGATCATGTTGATCGCCGCGACCTCGCTCTCGGCCTGCAGGAAGCAGCCGCCGATCTCGGGCATACGGGCGGACATATATTCAGGAATTTCAGTCTGCGGGGTAATAGGATAGCCGAAGAAGAAACGGGCGCCGGCACGGATGGCGGCCTCTGCGATCGCTTCGCTACCCTTCATAAGAGTCAATGCCATAGTTTCTTTCCTCCTTAATCCTTTTCAATATGGATTGCCACGTCCGGGCAGGTGCGAGCGCAGGAAGCACAGCCGATGCAGGATGCCGGGTCCATAACTTCCGCGGGATGATAGCCCTTCGCGTTGATCTTGGTCTTGGAAAGCTGGATTATCTTCTTGGGGCAAGCCCTTGCGCAGAGTCCGCAGCCCTTGCAGACAGCTTCATTGATGGTCACTCTTACCATGTTGCTACCTCTTTTCTTTTCATATTTGCCTTGTTTGCTATTTAGCGATATCTTCGCCGCATAAAGCGGATACGCTACCCCTTCAGGCCGCCTTACTCGTCCAGCCCCTTGATATAGCTGTCCCAGTCGCGGTGCATATAGGTGTCAATGGCCATAGGCGTGCCGATATACTTCGGGTCGTGGCCCTCAGACATGAAAATGTCCAGCATTTCCTTGCGGCCCGTGGTAAACGCCACTGGAATGCCGGAGCGTTTGGACACTTCTTCAATGATCTCATACCCGTCCCGCAGATCGTCGGGGCCGGTCATGGTGGCGAGATTGGTGTTGTTAATCATGCCGGTGATCTTCAGCCGGGAATGAATCTGCATCTCCTCCTGAAGATGCAGGACCTTCTCCACCGTTCCGGCCAGGGGACGTCGGGTGTTGATCACGTTGAGCACCTGCAGGTTTTCGGGCTCGATGTCCATGAAATCCTCATGATAGCGGCCCAGCGCCGTGGAACCCACAGCGTCGCCGCCGACATCGAATACGACGGTGTCCCAATCCAGAACGAACGCCGAAGCGACCTCCGCCGGGAGAGACAGCGTCTCTATGCCGGAACAGGCGTAGTTCGGGGAAACCAGCCGTATTTCTTTCTGGCGGACCATCTTGCCGCGCTCCGTCAGGCGGAAGTAGGTGTTTACCATGTCCAGGTCAAGAAGCTCCGTGCGGCCGGTCTCGGCGGCCTTGAACGCAAAGTTCAGTGCCAGCTCCGTCTTGCCGCTGCCATAGTTGCCGATCAGTACAATGACTTTTTTCATTCGGTTATGCTCCTTGCACAAAAAAACATTCTCCCAGATTGATATGATTGTAGCATTATAAATAATGCTCGTCAACAGTTTGTAGCGGTCAAAATATTAACTCACTGCGGCAAAATTTTGAAATCCCCTGTTTTTTACTCTCAAAAACATTCATATTTTATTTAGTCTGCGAAATTGTGTGTCAAATTCAGTGCATTCGTTCCCGCCTTTTGGGGAAAAGCCCGGACTTTTCAGTGATAATGGCCAAACGACCGTCCGGCTTCTTTGTAATAACGCCGAATTTTATTGCGATTTTCCCGAAAAAGTCCCGCTTTTCCCCCCCTGCGGTGCCCGGCGCGTAAAAAAGCCGCGGCCATGGCCGCGGCTTTGCGAATCGCTCACACCAGAGAGAGGGCAGCCTCGTCCGCCACCAGCGTGAAATCCTTATGAAATTGGAGGATGGAGGCGGGTACGCGGGGCGTGATTGGGCCGAAAAAAGCGTCCTTTACGGCCCGGGCCTTGTTCTGGCCCGAGGCCACCATCAGCACCCTGTCGGCCTGGATGATATCAAAAATACCCATGGTGACGGCGGCGCGGGGAACATCCTCCGCCTTGTCGAAGAAGCGCTTGTTGGCCTCGATCGTGCTGTCGGAGAGATGCACCACATGGGTGCCCTTGGCAAATAGATCCGCCGGCTCGTTGAAGCCGATATGCCCGTTGACACCCAGGCCCAGCAGCTGCAGGTCGATGCCGCCCAGACGGCGCAGCACGCCGTCGTAGCGGGCGCACTCCGCCTCGGGGTCGGCGGCGCAGCCGTTGGGGATATTGATGTTGCCCGGGTCGATGTTGATCCTGCCGAACAGGTTGTCGTACATGAACCGTCTGTAGCTCTCGCGGTTATCGACGCCCAGCCCCACGTACTCGTCCAGGTTGACGGTGCTCACGCGGCTGAAATCCAGGTCGCCCTTGACGTACCATTCGATCAGCTGCTCATAGGCGCCCAGGGGGCTGGAGCCGGTGGCCAAGCCCAGTACGGAGTCTGGCTTTAAAATCACCTGCGCCGAAATGATATTGGCCGCGTCCCGGCTCATCTGCTTATAATCTCTGGTCCGAATGATCCTCATGCCGTTCCTCCGTCCTTTCCGTCCGCGCGCACGCCGTCGATATAGACGGCAAGGCGCCGGAAGTCTTCCGCGCAGACCACAAAATCCGCGCATTTTCCGGCCTCGATGGAGCCGATCTCCCGCTGCCGCCCGATCTCGCAGGCGGGGTTCCAGGTCGCGGCGCGAACCGCGTCCTCCGGGGGGATGCCGAAGCGGACGGCATTCAGGAAGTCGGTGTACAGGTCGCTGGCCGCGCCGGCGATGGTGCCGTTTTCCAGCGTTGCCAATCCGTTTTTGACATAGACCGCCTGCCCGCCCAGCGCGTACTTCCCTTCCGGCATTCCGCAGGCGGACATGGCGTCGCTGATGAGGCACATCCGCGCCCCGCCGAACAGCCGGAAGGCCGCGCGCACGGCGGAGGGGTGGATATGGTGCCCGTCGCAGATGAGCTCCGCGCAGATGCGGTCGTTTTCCGCAGCGGCGCCGATCACACCGGGGTCGCGGTGGTGCAGCGGCGGCATGGCGTTGAACAGATGCGTCACATGGGTGGCGCCGGCGTCAAAGGCTGCCCTGGCAGCGTCGTAATCCGCCTCCGTGTGGGCCACGGACACCGTGCACAGCGCGGAAGCGCGGCGCACAAAGTCCACCGAGCCCGGCAGCTCCGGCGCGAGATCCACGATGCGCACCAGCCCCTCCGAGGCGTCGTAGAGGCGCTTGAAAAAGTCATAATCCGGGTTTCTCAGATAGGCCCCGTTCTGGGCGCCCTTCCTCTTTTCCGAGAAAAACGGTCCCTCCATCTGGATGCCTTCCAGCTTCGCAAGGCCCGCCGGGCGCGCGCCGCGCAGGCGCACCGCCGTGCGGAAGGCGGTATGGAGCGTCTCCTCCGGCAGGGTCATGGACGCTGGCGCAAAGGAGGTGACGCCCACGGAGGCGAGATACGCCGCCATGCGGCGCAGGCCCTCGTCCGACCCGTCGGAGAAGTCCGCGCCGCTGTTGCCGTGGGTGTGGATATCCACCAGGCCCGGAATGATCCGCGCGCCGGCGAGATCGGTGCCCCCGGCACCGGCCTCCCCCGCGCCCACGGCGGCGAAGCGGCCGCCCTCCACGGTAAGCCAGCCGGGATGAAAGCGAAAGTCCGCGCCATAGATCAGCGCATTCTTAAAAAGCATAGTTCTGCCTCCTCAGCCGATGCGTGGCAGGCTGGCCGCCGCCACGGACTGCCCCACGCGGCGGGTCTTTTCGTCCGGCAGGGTGACCCGCATCGCCGCCGCGAGGGCGGGATATTCCTCCCGCAGGATGCGGTTGCATTCGTCCACCACCAGGGTGCCGCCCACGCCGGAGGTGACCCGGCCCAGCACCAGAAAATGCCGCACAGTATAGAAATGGCAGTACAGCGACAGCGTGTGGGCCAGATACGCGCCGATGGAGGCGAAGATCCCCCGCGCGCCGCCCTCGCCCTCCTCCGCCAGGACCTGTACCTCCCTGAGCTTCTCCGCGGGCGTCAGCGCGTCGGACAGGGTGATGCCCGCCGCGGGGGCCAGCTTGATCACGGCGTCCTGCGAGAAATATTTGCAGCCCACGCCGATGTCGGTGGACCACTCGTCCCGCAGGGCGTGCCCGTTCAGATCCACCGGGGCAAAGGCCAGCTCGTTGAGCCAGCCCAGGATATTGCCGCTCCCGTCCACATAGCCCACGGCCTCGCTGGTGCCCATGGCCATCCCCATCACCGCGCCGCTGCCCAGGCTCATCGACCCGGCCAGAGCCGTCACGTCGCCGTCGTTGGCCACCACGATGGGCACATCGCCGATCTCCTTCGCCGCCCGGTCGTACACGCTTTTGACAAAGCCGCGCTTTTCCCGGGGAACCTTTAAAAAGATGCTGGACACCATGGGGCTGTTGCCGATGAACACCCCGGCGGAGGACACGCCGATGGCGTCCACCCGGGGCATTTTGGACGCCGCGGTCCTGAACGCCGCCACGATGCCGTCGTACTGATATTGGGGGTCCTCGGAGGTCTTGGGATGCCAAACGACCTCCTCGGAATAGACGGTCTCGCCGTCGATCACGGCAGAGACCTTCCGATCGGAGCCGCCAGCGTCGAAGCCGATCCGGCAGCCCTCCATGTGGCCGCCCACGGGCACGGACCGCTCGTTGGCCTCCGGGAAACCGCCGTCGGTGCAGTCCGCCACTTCAAAGGTGTGCTCGTACACGTCCTCCATGAACTGCACGTCGAAGGCTCGCGCGCCGCCGCGCGTATAGTCCGCCGCCAGCCGCCGGGCGATCTCCCGGTCGCCCCGGAGGCAGATCCGCCAGCCGCCCACGCTCCACAGCAGGAACTTGACGTACCGCTCCGCAAAACGGAAATTCGCCTGGGCGAAGTCCCCGCCCCGCAGGAAGGTATGGTGGACGGAAACCTTGCCGTTCTCCCGCTCCAGCGCGATGTCCAGCGGCCGGGAAGCCTCTGCGAGATACGCCTCCATCCACGGGCCGAAGGGGATGTAATCCGCGTCCAGCGCGGGAAGATTCTTCACCTGAAACTCAATGCCGAGATATTCCATCATGCGCTCTCCTTATGCTGCCGGAAATACTTATTCTCCGTAACCGTAAGGGTTTTTCTTCTGCCAGTTCCAGCTGTCGCGGCACATATCCTCCAACGAGTGTTCCGCATGCCAGTGGAGCTCCTCGGCGCTCCTGGCGGGGTCGGCGTAGCACACCGGCAGGTCGCCCGCGCGCCGGGGGGCGATTTTATAGGGCACCCGGACGCCGTTGGCGGTCTCGAAGGCTCTGATCATGTCCAGCACGCTGTAGCCCGTGCCGGTACCCAGATTGAACACGCTCTCGCCCTTGTGGCTTCGCATATAATCGATGGCGGCCACATGCCCCCGGGCCAGATCCACGACGTGGATATAGTCCCGCACGCCCGTGCCGTCGGGCGTGGGATAGTCGCTGCCGTAGACGTTCAGGCAGGGCAGCCGCCCCACGGCTACCTGGGAGATATAGGGCATGAGATTGTTGGGAATGCCCCTGGGGTCCTCGCCGATGAGGCCGGAAGCGTGGGCGCCCACGGGGTTGAAGTAACGCAGCAGCACCACCGACCAGTCCCCGTCCGCGAAGGCCATATCCCGCATGATGCGCTCGGACATATATTTGGTCCAGCCGTAGGGATTGGTGCAGGCGCCGGTGACGGCGCTCTCCCCCAGCGGCATGGCGTTGTCGCCGGAATAGACCGTGGCGGAGGAAGAAAAGATGATGTTCTTCACGCCGTGATCCCGCATGGCTTCGCACAGGCGGACCGTGGAAAGCAGGTTGTTGTCGTAATACTCCAGCGGCATCCGCACGCTCTCGCCCACGGCCTTCAGGCCGGCAAAATGGATGGCGCAGCCGATATCGTGCGTCTCAAAGATGCGGTCCAGCGCCGCGCGGTCGCGGACGTCGGCCTTGTAGAAAGCGGGCTTCTTCCCCGTGATCTCGGCCACGCGCGCCACGGCCTTCTCGCTGCTGTTCACCAGATTGTCGATAATCACCACGTCGTAGCCCCTGTTCAGCAGCTCCACACAGGTGTGGCTGCCGATATACCCGGCGCCGCCGGTAACCAGAATTGTCATTGTTGCGCCTCCTCAGCGACGATGCGCTGCATCTCGTCCCATTTTTGTTCCATATCCGCCACCAGCTTGAACTGGGTGCGGGCGCGGTCGAGGTTCTGTCCCGGACGGTGGATGGCGAAATAGCGGTCGCCGTCCAGATGGTCCTTGAAAAAGCGGACGCCGCATTCCAGCGTCATCAGCCTGGCCCCCATGGGCAGCATGGCCTTCTCCGCCGCGGTCAGCCCCGGGCAGGCCGTCAGGAAGCCGCGGGTGTAGACCCGGAACAGATGCAGGCTCATCGTCATCCTGTCCAGATCCCGCTCGTCCTCCGGCGCGGTGGCCGCGCCGAAGCGGATGGAATCGCCGAAGTCGTACAGGGACAGGCCTGGCATCACCGTGTCCAGATCAATGACGCACAGCGCCTTGCGGGTCACGGCGTCCAGCATGACGTTGTTGAGCTTGGTGTCGTTGTGGGTTACCCGCAGCGGCAGCTCTCCCCGCTCCAGCATCCGCCGCAGCGTCCCGGCCTCCGCCTCCCGGGCGAGAACGAACTCGATCTCCGGTCCCACCTCCCCGCAGCGGCCCAGGGGATCGGCCAGGAGCGTTTCCTTGAACTGGCGGTAGCGATCCGGGGTGTTGTGGAAGTTGGGAATGGTCTCGTGCAGGGTGGCGGCGTCAAAATCCTCCATCTTCTGCTGAAAACCGCCGAAGGCGATGGCGCTTTCATAAAAGTCCCGGTCGGTCTCCGGTGACTGGAGGCAGATGCTGTTCTCCACGAAATCGTACATCCGCCAGCACTCTCCGGCCCCGTCCCGCCAGTAGTTGCCGCCGTCCCGCGGCGGCGTCAGGCGCATGGCGCCCCGTGGATCGTCCGTCCGCGCGGCGAGAAAGCGGGTCACCGCCGCGATGTTTTCCATCAGGCCGTCCACATCCGGGAAAGCCCGCCGGCTGATCTTTTGCAGAATATAGCGCCTGCGCGCGTCCGTAACCACCAGGTACGTCTCGTTAATATGCCCGCAGCCATATCGTTCACAGCTGACCGGCGTCCCTTCCGTCCGGAAATGCAGAGATGCCTGTTCCATACTTGTTAACTCACTTTCCTGTTATTGCGCGCCGTTTTCCGCGCCGATCACCAGAACGCCGAAAAACGGCGGCAGATGAAACAGCGGCGTATCGTGCGCGATCGGCGCCCAGGCGCCGTAATGCGGCTGCGCGGTCTTGTCGCCGCACTTGTAGAAATTCCCGCGGAGCGTGTCCCCGGCGGCAAAGGAATCCCGCCCGTACAGGGCCCGGACCGTGGCCAGCGGAATAAAAAAATCCGCCCGCCACCCGTCGGCTTCCCGCAGAGCTCTGATCGTGGGACGCGGGACGCCCAATGCGGCCAGCTTCGTCCGTTCCGCCTTTTCAGCGCCAAATTCGCACAGCAGCGCGCCGGCGGCGTTGGTCTCCAGATTGAGATAAGCGTCGCCCCGGCCGGGGTCGAAATTGAGGAAGGCCTCCATGCAGCTGTCCTCCCACACGGGGCCGTCGTCCGCCGGCGTCACGATCCTCGGGTCCTTTTCCCGGCAGCACATCCGCACATAAAAGCCCGCCGCCGGATCATAGGCCATGGAGAAATCGGTTTCCGGGGCCGTGCCGCGCCACAGGGAATACGGCAGGCGCACCCGCTTGATGCGCGCCCAGTCCGGGACGCCCCGGCACACCGCCACGGTATAGACCGGCAGCGCCGGGCCGTATTGTCCGTCCATCCAAAAATTCTCTCCTCAACGCCGGCATTTTCTATCTATCATTCTATTGACTTTGCCGAAAAATAATAGTAACATCAGTTCATATATTAGAAAAATATTTCAATTCGAGGTTGATTCTATGGGTGCTGTCTTTGACTTCGAAAAGCTGAACCCGCTGCTCAACAGTTTTCAGCAGCTATCCGGCATCCGCTTTTCCCTGGTGGATACGTCCTACCGGGTGATCTACGCTTCCGGCGAGATGACGGATTTTTGCGCCTGTGTGCAGAGCACGCCCGCGGGGCTGGCCCGCTGCAACGCGTGCGACGAAATGGCGGCGCGCAATGTCGGCGCGCGCACGCCGTATCAAATCTACCGCTGTCACGCCGGGCTGTGCGACATACTGCTGCCCATCGGGCAGGGCGGCGAGGTCATCGCCTACCTCTGCTTCGGCCAGCTGCTGGATACCTCCCAGCCGATCGAGGCCCAATGGCGCGCCACGCTGGAGACGCTGGGCTGGGCAGAGGATGCCGAGGCGCTGGAAGGGCCGTTTCTGCGCCTGCCCATGCTGGATATGGCGGACATCGAGGCCTATGCCCGTATTCTCTCCGCCTGCATCCCTTATATCCAGATCGACGGTCTGGTGCAGCTGTCCCACGTGTCGGAGCTGCAGCGTCTGCGGGCATTCATCGACAGGAACTATCATATGCATCTGACGCTGGATCAGATCGCCGTCAAACTGAACGTCAGCAAAACGAAGCTGTGTTCCATCGCGGCGGAAAACGGCAGTACCGTGATGCGGATGCTGGCGGAAAAGCGTATCTCCGTGGCCAGGGTCCTGCTCGTTACGACGGATCTGTCCGTTTCCGCCGTGGCGGAACGGGTGGGCATCTCCGATTACAACTATTTTACCAAGGTCTTTAAATCCATTCAGGGCACTACGCCCAGCCGTTACCGGCAAAATAACGCAAAGGATGAACCATGACGACTGACGCCTCCCGCTCTCTCACCGCGCGGTACGCGCTGCACCAGGCTTTCTATTGGATGGCTTACTGCGGGCTGTTCAGCTTCGCGGCGGCCTATCTGCTCCAGCGCGGCTTCGACACGGTGCAGGTCGGCGTCATCCTGGCGCTGGCCAACCTGCTTTCCTGCCTGCTGCAGCCGCTGGCGGCCTCCCTGGCCGACCGCAGCGCCCGGCTTTCCCTGCCGCAGCTCATCGCGGGATTCACGCTGCTCTCCGCGGCGGCGCTGCTGGCGCTGCATCTGTTTCCGCTGCCCAGTTTTTTGTTCGCGGCGCTCTTTCTCACGGCGGGACTGCTGCTGGACGCCACCCAGCCGCTGCTCAACGCGCTGAGCGTCTATTACGTGGCCCGGGGCGACCGGCTGGATTTCGGCGTGGGCCGGGGTCTGGGGTCGCTGGCGTTCGCGGTGTCGTCCATCGGCATGGGAGCCGCCATGAAGCGCTTCGGCGCGGAATCCATGGTGGTGATCACGCTGGCGCTGCTGGGCTGCTGTGTGGCGGTGACCTTTTTCTACCCCAGAGCCGGCGCGGGCGCGGCGGCCCTCTCCGACACCCAGCGCGCGCTGCGGGCAAAGGCCTGTTCCCTGCCGGAATTTTTCAGCCGCTACCGCCGGTATTGCCTGTCTCTGGCGGGCGTATTGTTCCTGGCGGCGTTTCACGCCATGACGGAAAATTATTTCATCACGCTGATGGAAAGCCTGGGCGGCGACAGCCGCCATGTGGGCGTGGCGCTGGCCATCGCCACGGTGGTGGAGGTGCCGGTCTTCCTGTTCTTTACACAGATCCACCGCCGTCTGGGCACCGGGCGGATGCTTTGCATCGCGGCGCTGACCTTTCTGGCCAAAGCCGTCTTTCTGCTGCTGTCCGGCAGCATCTGGGCCGTGTACGCGGCGGAGCTGCTGCAATCCACGTCCTACGGTTTTCTGATCCCGGCAGGCGTCGTCTACGCCCAGGAGCGCATCGACACCCAGGACATGGTCAAGGGGCAGGCGCTGTTCACCGCGGCCTACGCGCTGGGCTGCAGCTTCGGCAATTTCACCGGCGGCCAGCTGCTGGGCGCCGGCGGTATCCGCCTGCTGCTGGCGGTGGGCGTGGGGTTCGCGGCCGTTGGCACGGCGATCCTGTTCGGTACGGTGCGGCCCGGCCGCGCCGACCGCTGAAAAAGGGCATATTCCGGAATCGTTTTTCGGAATATGCCCTTTTGGCGCTGCATCAGCCCTTGACGCCGCCGGAGGTCAAACCGGCAACCAAGTGCTTTTCGATGCAGAGGAACAGGATCACCACAGGAATGGTGGCAAACAGCGACGCCGCAAACAGATACTGCCACTGGATAAAATTGTATCCGTAGAAGGTGTTGATGCCGACGGTGATGGGTTTGAGCACATCGGTGGAAATCAGCGTCAGCGCGATGGTGTATTCGTTCCAGGCGTTGATGAAGACAAAGATCAGCGTGGTGACAATGCCGGGGGCCGCCACCGGCAGCAGAATCCGCGTCAGCGCGCGGACAGTGCCGCAGCCGTCGATCTTGGCGGCCTGCTCCATATCCGGGGAGATGGAAAGGAACGTTCCGCGCAGCAGCCAGATGGCAAAGGCCTGATTGAAGGCCGCGTCCAGCAGGATCAGACCCACGAGGTTATTGGTCAGGTGCATCCCCACCATCAGCTTGTAGATGCCCACCAGCAGCACCACGGGGGCAAACATCTGGCTCATGATGACCGCGCCCAGGAAGAAGGACTTGCCCTTGAACTGCATCCGGGCCATGGCATAGGCCGCGGGCACGCCGCAGAGGATGGCCAGGCCGGTGGACCCGGCGGCGACAATGATGGAGTTGACCAGATATTTCAGGACCGGCGCCTTGCTCCAGATATCAACAAAGTTCGACCACTGCCAAACCTTGGGGAAGACCGTCATATCCGCGGCATACATTTCGGTAGTGCTCTTGGACGCGGTCACGAAAGTGACGAAGTAGGGATACAGCGTCACGATGCAGACGACGAATACAAAGAGGTACAGGCCGACCGTTGCGATAGGTTTTCTTTTCTTCATGCTTGATTGCCCTCCGCTCTCAGGGTCATGACCATGTAGATCCCGGCGAAAACGCACAGGATCAGAAAGCCGATGACGGATACCGCCGCCGCCTCACCGGACTTGCCGTTGAAGAAAGCCAGCTGGTACAGATAGGTGACCAGCGTATGCGTCTTGTCCGCGGGCGCGCCCTTGGAGATGGTCCAGATAATGGGGAAGGAATTGAAAACATAGATGATGTTCAGCACGGTGGCAACCGTAAGGCTCGGCCGCACCAGCGGCAGCGTCACCTTCGTGAGCTTTTTCCAGAAGCCGGCGCCGTCGATCTCCGCCGCCTCATAGTAACTCGCATCAATGTTCTGCAGGCCGGACAGGATGCAGAACGTGACAAAAGGCACCGTGACGAAAATGCCGACCCCGCACTCCCAGGCGAAGGTCGACTGCCAGGTGGAAAACCAGTTGACATAACTGCTGATGATGCCCAGCTTTTCCAGCAGGACGTTCAGCGCGCCATAGTCGGCGTTGAGCATATACTTCCAGACCAGCGCCTGAATGATCAGCGATGTGGCCCAGGGAAAGACCACCACGGCCCGGACAAACTTGCGGCCCTTGAAGTCCTGATTCAAAACCATGGCCAGGATAAAGCCCAGCAGCGTGGAGATGCCCACCACCGCCACGGTCCAGATCAGCGTATTCAGCAGAATATGCAGGAAAGTCGGGCTGGACAGGATGGACTTAAAGTTGTCGAAACCGTTGAAGCCCTTGTCAACGCCCGCCTTGCTGATTTTCGACATGGAAAGCCTGAAGACGGTCACAATCGGAATCACGATCATCACGCACATCAGTGCCATACTGGGCAGCATCCACACGTAAGGCTCCGCTTTCTTTAGGGAAGAACGTCTATTCATCGAATCACTCCTCTCGCCTGCCGGCCGGGAAATACCGCGTTTCTCTTTCCCCAACCCGCCGAAGCGGCGACGGATTCGGGAAAGAGAAGGGGCCGGGCTGGAGCCCGGCCCCTGAGACTGTCAAAAAAGCATTTTTGACAGTCTCAAAACGCCAAATTTTTTGCGAAACCGTGTCTTCGTAAAAAATGTCGCTCCGCTCCCCGAACCCTTGCTGCGCAAGGCTTCAGCGGCTATTTATCTGAATTGAGGCGGGGCTTCGCCTGCCTTCGGGCAGGCCCGGGTCGCGGCTCTGGAGCGCCCCCGGCGCTCCATTCACTGCCGCTCCCCATTTGGGCACCGTATTGCCCAAATGCCCCTCACACTCCCCCCGCGAATTACTCGATTTTTCCTTTGTGGGGAGTTCTTTGACAAGCTGAGGGGCCGGGCTGGAGCCCGGCCCCCTATGTGCGCTGAAAGATGCTGAAATATTTTTTCTGCCCGGGTTTAGCCGGCGATCTTCGCCTGGAGAGCGTCCAGAACGGTCTGGGCGTTCTCGCCCTGGCACACGCGC
>DAOPXW010000042.1:0-16429 GCA_035352555.1 Oscillospiraceae bacterium | reverse complement strand
GAATTTTTTCCCCGCTATTACTTCACCAATCAAGTATAGAAAAATCAAGGTAATAAGTGCTGGAAATGCAGCTTTAAATATTGCGATAAGATATTTCCAGAACATAGTGTGCCCAACCTTTCCAGTCAGTCGTAAAACGGGCGCTATTCTACGCGGATAAAAATATATTCTGGCAAATAGTATAGACCAACATTTACCAAATGTCGATTACTTTATTTTGCCGCCCCATTTTAAATAACCCTGCCGCCGTTTTTCCGGGTGGGGGCATACAACAAGACAGCGCCGCCGTTATGGTGACGCTGTCTCTTTATGCGATTCTGAGATTGGTTTTCATGTAAGCGCACATATAGACCTATAGGTTCGCCAGCGAGAGCGCCGTCGTTTTTCCGGGTGGCCCATTGGGTAGGGGCCTAGGTGTGAACACGGCTCCTAGATCAGCAGCAAGCCCTGCGCAGCTCAGGAGGGATATCTATGCCCTAGCGTGGCACCTAATTGAATAGGCGACCCAATGCAGCCGAAAGAGAAAGGGCGGGAGCTATTTGCTCTCGCCCTGCTTTTTAGCTTTCCGACGTTCCCGCCGCTTCTCTCGTTCCTGCTCTTCTAATTTCCGCTGCTTGATGTCCTCAGGCCAATAGTTATATCCGAACTTCCATCCGTCACCACGACCCGCAGAAATATATTGTTCAGCTTCATCTTGCGTACATCTTTTATAAGTCGCTTCTGTGGTGATGATATGGAACACGGTTTTAAAAACTTCATCTGAGCACTTGTCAATTAAGAGCATCTGCCCCATTTGCTCAAGCGCACCCGGTCCGCAGTATTTGAGACACGAACAGCTGTCCCATGTTCCACACAGGGAACTTGCCGTAATAGCTGCCTGTTGGTACTGGCTTAAATCTGAAGTATCACCATCAAACTGGTCCGTTGCCACGGGCGGCGTTGATGCTTCGTCCACCACAAGATGAGCCCGTTTGTCTCCATCCGGATCGTACTCCATAATATCCCCTGGCTGACAGTCTAGCAGCGCGCACAATGCCGAGATTGTTTCTGTGGTAACGGCCTCCCCATGCTTGAGCTTGTTTACCGTTCGGGGGTGTACTCCGTTCTGTCTAAGCCAATATGTTGAGCTATACCCACGCTCAGACAGAAGTTGAAACAGTTTATCGTATTTTATAGGCATATCCTCACCTCACCATAGTATATTATCACATTAATGATGTTCCCGTAAAGGTACAATTTGCACAAATCAGTATGTTCCTTTCCGTACACAATGCCATCTTGAAATATGTTCCCGATATGGTACAATTAAGACTGTCAAGGGGAGCAAGGCCGGACATACTGGTGAAACGGATGGACTACCTAATACATTCCAGATAGGCCGCTCCCCGACAATATGAAAGGAGCAGAGACCATGAGCGCAAAAGATATTGAGGCGAAAATTAAGGAGCTTCGAGAGCTGCAAGCCCTCATTGACGAGGCGCAGACCGAAGCCGAAGGTATCAAAGACACGCTGAAAGCCGTCATGGGTGACACTGAGGAACTTCGGGCCGGAGAATACAAGGTGACATACAAGCCGGTTACCTCTGCCAAATTTGACGCGGCGGCATTCAAGGCCACTCATGCCGAGCTCTACAGCCAGTACACCCGGCAGACTACCACCCGCCGCTTCTGTGTGGCGTAGGACGAAAGGCGGAGCGGGGGCATTATCCGCTGCCCGCTCCAATTTATACATCTGCCCCCATTCTTGAGGGGAGAAAGGCTTATCATGGTAAGAATAGAAGTTAAGGAGACAGACGAGCAGAAAGCCCGCTCCATGGCAATCATAGAGGCAGGCCCGGATATGCTCAAACTGTACAACAGATCAAGCGAAACGGGAAAGCAAATTCTGCGGCTATTTGTTCTGCTGGACGAAGCCACTCAGGACAAGGCGCTTGAGATGATGCGAGAATCAGGAGGTACAAATGAGTGAAGATGACCGGCGAATACTTAGTATGTTAGATAGAGCAACGGATAAAGACGCATTTATTTCTGCGCTGCAAGAATCAGCCCGCGAATACTCAACACGGCCTCCTGTTAATCCAGCTAGCAAGGGGCAGTAAGTCCGAACGGGAGCAGAAAGGGGGGCGACGCCTACAGACAGCCCAAGATTAAAACAGAATATCAACGCGCAGGGGAGCGGTGGAAGCCGTTCTTCTGCTTTTTTAGTATTCTCACAGATCATATGCGGTGTATAATGTCACCGTATCAAATAACATATATTAGGAGGTTCCATATGAAATACGACACAACGCTTTTCCCCTCCGTGCTGGCTGACATTACCGCCTATGCGGACAAGCACTTTGACGGTGCGCGGCGGTGGAATGTCAAGCAGATAGCGCAGTACATGGGAAAGACCCGCCAGTGGTGCTACAGCACCTACGGCGTAACGGTTCATGGCGGATGGACTATTTTTGAGCTGGCAAGGAGGCTGTCATACTAATGTGAAAGCCGAAAAAATAGCCTTAAAAGCAAGAATTGTTGACTTTTTTTGTTGACACGCTCATTTTTTCTAACAGCAAAGACGAATAAAAAGTACCGTATTAAAGCAAAATAGCAATAATACGGTACCTTTTTAATGGTCCGAGTGACTGGATTTGAACCAGCGGCCTCTTGACCCCCAGTCAAGCGCGCTTCCAACTGCGCTACACCCGGATTTGTCAGCCCGCTTATGATAACACACGGGTTTGATAAAATCAATACCCAGTCTTAAAAATTTTGAGGGGGGCGAAAGCCCCCTCTAAAGTGCCTTTATGTACTCTCGGATTCCAATTCAAGCCGATTTTCCCGGACGTTTACGCGCTCATAGCTGCGCTTCTCCGCGGTCCGATATTTCGCCGCCGCCCGCCCGACAATCTCGTCCCAACTTACGGGAATGGTCTCGCGGGCGTTTTGCCCGACCTCCCGCAGCGCCTCGTAGGAAAAGATCTGTCGGATCTTTTCTGCCATTTTGGCGCAGTCATTTTCTGCGGTAAATCCGTTGACGCCGTCTGTGACGACTTCGGCGGAATTGGAGCCTGCCGCCAGCAGGGCCGGAAGCCCCATCAGCGCGGCCTCGCGCAGCACCAGCGGCGCGTTGTCGTAGACGGAAGGGAAGAAAAACAGATCGCTGGCCAGATAAAGCCCATACAGCAGCTGCCGATCGGCAATCTCTCCCAAAAAGCGTACGCTTGTACCCAAGCACAGCTCATCCGCGTATTTCAGGATCGCCGCGCTGTCGTAGCCTTTTCCGGCAATAACGGTCAAATATTCTCCGCCGGCCACACTCAGGCGCTTGGTCACATCCAGGATCAGCTTCAGATTTTTCTGCCAGATCTGCTGTCCGACAAACAGCAGAATGTGCTTATCCGCCGGGAGGTCGAACTTGCCGACCGCCTCGCGGCGCAGCGCCTCTGGGTCTGGCAGTTCCACCATGTCCACACCGTTTTCCATCACCTGGATATCCCCGTGGTAGCCGTAGCTGCGCAGGGTCTCCGCCGTACTTTGACTGCAGGCCCACACCTGATCGACCTTGCTGAAGAAGTCCACCACATAATTGGCCACAAAGCGCGCGATGAAGCGGCTGTGGGTGATGTTCAGCGCGTCGTCGTAGAACTTGCTGTGGAAGGTGGCAATGACGGGAACGTTCATTTTTTTGCCCAGGTAGATGGCGAAGCGGCCCTCAAGGAAAGGGGAGTGGGCGTGAAATGCGTCAAATTGTTTATCCTTGAACCAGCGCCGCAGCGAGCGGGAAAACATCGGCGCGGGGAGCAGATAGGAAATGCCGGGGATCTTGACGGCCGGGGTGCGGATGACGTCATAGGGAGCGCGGTCCTCACAGGGCTCCGCCCCCCGCGGGCACACCACGCAGCAGTAGCCGCCGTCCGCGCTCAGCCGACGGGCGTAGGAATCCACCGTGCGCACCACGCCGTCGATAGAGGGGTAGAACAGGTCGGTGAACAGCGCCACGCGCAGCGGCCCCGGCGGAATCTCGCGCTTTACGGCGGGCTTCTTGGCCGGCATGGCGCTGCGGGTAATGATGATCAGGCCCAGGATCAGCCAGGCGTAATACACCAGCAGCCGCCAGATGAGCATGGCCCAGAACAGGTACGCGCTGGTAAGCGACGAGAACACGGCGTAGAACGACCCCTCCGCCGCGCCGGAATTGCCCGGCGTGGGGATGATGGTAATGGCGGCGTAGATGAAAACCACCAGCGAAAACACTGTCCACCAGCCGTTGGTGCCGCCGAAAGCGCGCAGCACAAAAAAGGGAATGGACATGATGGCCACCTGATAGACGAGGGAACAGGCCAGCAGTTTTCCGAACAGATGGGGGGACTGCTTCAGCAGCTTCAGGCTCCCGGCGTATTCACCCAGTGAGCCGAAGATGGAACCCACGGCCTTGTCGTAATCCTTCACGATGTGCAGAAAGCTCAGCAGCTTGGCGCACCAACACACCATTTTCCCAAAGACATGGGGGATGTAGGCGAACAGCACGATGCACACCGGCACGAACAGATAAAACGCCAGCCCGACATAGGCGCTGATGCGGATGGCGGCCACGTTCTGGGTGACGCCGCCGTTGAAGATGAACACCACCGCGGCGATAAGCGAAAAGGCGAACTGCAGCACCAGAAAGCCCGCGATGGGCAGCGCGGCGCTGGAGCCGGTGGAGAGGCCGCGCTTTTTCAGATAGACGATCTGAAAGGGCTGGCCGCCCGCGCCCAGCGGCGTGATGTTGTCGTAATACTTGCCCAGCACGGCGCATTCAAAAGCGCCTTTGGGGTCGTCGTGGCCTTCGGCGGAGATAATCATGACGCGGTATTTCAAAAATTCCATCAGCACCGCCACGCCGAAGCAGGCTGCGGCGAACAGGAGATACCACATATTGATATCCAGTTTTGCAATGTTCTGGACGCCCTTGGCGTCTTTTCCGAACTCGTGGAAAGCGATATAGACGACGATTGCTATATTGATGGCCAGAAAGAACAGCAGACCGTAGAGCTTCCTTCTGTCGACATTTTTTTGGATTTTCTTGTCCGGCATCGGCATTGCCTTTCTAAAAGCGAATTCATTTTTCAACGAAAATGGATAACCCGTTTTTTAGCCATGTCATGGTACCACATTTTCGATGGCGCAACAATAGAGAAAAGGAAATAATAAGATTTTTTAATACGCCGCGCCCCGGGATCGATGTTATCCTACCGGAAAGGGTCTTAAGAAACAAGCGGGTGATTTCTTAAGAAACAGTTAAGACCCTGTTTGGAACATCGCTTAAAAAATTCTTAAATATTTGAAAGGTTGTATCTTAAACAGCGATAGTTTATCATGAGAGCATCAGGCGGGAGAGAGGAGAACCACTATGTATACGGTGCTTGTGTGCGACGACGAGCGGGATATCGTGTCCGCGCTGAAGATCTATCTTACCGGCGCGGGCTACCGGGTGCTGGAAGCGTACAACGGCGAGGAGGCTCTGACGCTCATCGGCAGCGAGAGCGTCCAGCTGGTGCTGCTGGACATCATGATGCCCCGGATGGACGGCATCACGGCCATGGCCCGCATCCGGGAGAAGAGCAACGTCCCCGTCATTTTGCTTACGGCCAAGACCGAGGATACGGATAAGGTGCTGGGTCTGAACGTGGGCGCGGACGACTATATCACCAAGCCCTTCAATCCCGCGGAGGTGCTGGCCCGGGTCAAATCCCAGATTCGCCGGTACATGCAGCTGGGCGGCGGCGCGGCGGAAAAGACCGTGCTGAAAAACGGCGGGGTGGAGCTGGACGACGAGGCCAAGTCCGTGACGCTGGACGGCGAACCCGTGACCCTGACGCCCAGAGAATACGATATTCTAAGGTATCTTATGAAAAACCCGGGCAAGGTCTTTTCCCCCAGGGAGATCTACCGCGCCGTGTGGGAGGATGAGCCGCTGGGGGCGGAAAACGCCGTGGCGGTGCATATCCGGCACATTCGGGAGAAGATCGAGATCGACCCCGCCAATCCGCGTTATCTCACGGTGGTCTGGGGCAAGGGCTATAAAATGGAGGCGGAGCGCAAATGAAAAATGCCGCAAGAAAAACCTGGGTCAAGGTACTGTGCGCATTTCTGACGGCGCTGTTCGCGGCGGGAGCCGCGATATCGCTGGTCGCGGTGGGCAAACTTGCAGACAGCGGCGTCTACGACGGGACCGGCGAGGTGGAATTCCGCAATACCCTGCTGGAATCCCAGCTTCAGCAGGAGATCGTCCGGATTCAGGATTATGCCAGCGCGGTGGAGAACGGCTCGACAAGCGTCGTCAGCCACTACAAGATGGCATTCGGCAGCGAGGCCAGCAATCTGTGCTTCACGGTCAGGGATTCCTCCGGCGCCGTCGTGCTCACCAACGGCAGCGATACCGCGCCGCTCGCCGGCATTACGGCGACATTTTCCGTCAACAACGCCGATTATACCGCGGAGCTCGCCGTCCGACACGACCTTACCGCCAACGACGGCTATAAAGATATCGTCGAAAACTGCGCATTCCTGTACGGTGCGCGGTACTGGCTCATCGCGGCGGCGTGCGCCCTGACGGTTCTGGGTCTGGCGCTGTTTGTGTTTTTGCTCTATGGCGCCGGCCGCCGGGAGGGGACGGACGAGATCGCCCTGCGGTGGATGGATAAGATCCCCTGCGACCTCTACACCTTTCTGCTGGTCCTGGCGATAGTGTGGATCGGCTCTGTCGTCACGCAAGACAACTGGAATTTCTACGCCGACCCGCCGTACCTGCCCTGCGGACTTGCCGCCGCCGGCATCGTCTTTTTGGGGACGCTGCTGTGCATGTCCTGGGCGGCGCGCGTCCGGGCGGGAAAATGGTGGCGGCACAGCGTGATCTTTTCTGTTCTGCACTGGCTGAAAAAGCCTGCCGTCTCCCTCGTCGGTCTGATAAAATCCCTGCCGCTGATCTGGCGAACGGCGCTGATCGCCCTGGCTGTGTTTCTCTTTCAAGTCATCTTTTACGCCTCCCGGGCCAGCTTTCTGTGGCTCCTGCTCAACCTCGCGCTGTGTCTGGCCGCGCTGTATCTGACGCTGGATGTCCGCAGGCTGCGCGCCGCTGCTCAGGCGCTGGCGGACGGCAATTTCGACGGCCGGCTGGACACCTCGAAGATGCATTGGGAATTCAAGGCCCACGGCGAGGATCTGAACCGCATCGGGGACGGCATCGCGCTGGCGGTGGAAAAGCAGACGAAGTCCGAGCGGATGAAGACCGAGCTCATCACCAACGTGTCCCATGACATCAAGACCCCGCTGACCAGCATCATCAACTATGTGGATCTGCTGAAGAAGGAGGACGTGCAGCCGGAGAAGGCCAGGGAATATATCGCCGTGCTGGACCGTCAGTCCCAGCGGCTGCGCAAGCTGACGGAGGACGTCATCGAGGCCTCCAAGGCCTCCACCGGGAACATCCCCGTGGAGCTTTCCAAAACCGATATGAACGTGCTGCTCAGTCAGGCGGCGGGGGAGTATGAGGATAAGCTGGCGGCCCGGAAGCTGGAGCTGGTGCTCTCGCTCGCCGACGCGCCGCTGCCCATACTGGCGGACGGGCGGCTGCTGTGGCGGGTGTTTGACAATCTCATGGGCAACGCGGTGAAATACGCCCTCCCCGGCACCCGGGTCTATGTGACCACCGCCGCGCGGGACAGCTTCGCCCAGGCGGAATTCAAAAACATTTCCGCCGCCCAACTGAACATCTCCGCCGACGAGCTGATGGAGCGCTTTACCCGGGGCGACGCTTCCCGCAACACCGAGGGCAGCGGGCTGGGGCTCTCCATCGCGGACAGCCTCACGCGGCTTCAGGGCGGTCAGTTTTCCCTGGCCATCGACGGCGATCTTTTCAAAGCCACGGTTCGCTTCGCGCTGCGGTCGGACACAGATTGACAAAAAAAGCTACCCTCCGGGAAAAAATTGTGCTATAATCCGTAACTATGATGATTTTACGGAGACAGCCAATGACGGCAAAACGACTGATCGGCGCGATCTTCGCCCTGTGCCTCGTTTCGGCGCTGTGCGCCGGGGCGCTGGCGGATTCCGTTCAGTATCCGCCGAATCCGCAGGTGGAGTATCAATATGCCACCGCCGTGTCTGTAGGCACGGTGCGCTACATATCCCAAACTGCCGACAGCGCGCTTTATTATGCGGACTACTGGGGAAACTGGACGCCCAAAGGGGAATGCCTGACCGCGTCCATCTCCATGGCGCTGTCCTATATCGGCGTGGATGACACGCCGGCCGCCATCCTGGATTACGGCGGCGGCAGCACCAACAACTATCACGGCTGGGGCGGCTCAAAATATCTGGAGGCCGGCTTTGCCGACGCCTTTGCCAACTATGTCAACGGCGCCGGCAGCTACACCCCGCCCATTGTCCACCTCGGCAGCTATTCCTCCGGCGGACATTATGTCGTAGTGATTGGCAAGGTGTCCGACAACGTCTATGCGGTTGCGGATGCCGCCATGGACAAGCTGTGGAATCTTACCATCAACGGCAGCACCGCCTCCTATGATTATTACGGCGCATCCAAGACCGACACGCTGGGCTCCTGCATGCAGTATTATCTGGACAACAGCGCGCTGGCTCCGGTTCCGCCCGCGGGCGAGCCGGGCACCCAGGTGATCTTCACCATCGGCAGCAAGACCTATCTCAGCGGCGGCGCGGAAGTGACCGGCGATGTCGCGCCCTATATCGTCAGCGGCTACACCTATCTGCCGCTCTACTGCGTCTGCGCCGAGTTGGGCGCCCAGGTGACCTGGAACGGCGAGACCAAAACGGTGACCCTCACCAAAGGCGGCACGGCGCTGGTGCTGACCATCGGCAGCAAGACCATGACGGTCAACGGCACGGCCGCCCAGCTGGCCACCGCGCCGGAGGTTAAGGACAGCCGCACCTGCCTGCCCATCAGCCCCATCACCAGGGCCTTCGGCGCGTCCATCGCGTGGGACGCCTCGGCCCGCACCGTCACCCTCACGCTGCCCCAGGAATGATTCTTTCAGCGCCGGACTTCTGTCCGGCGCTTTTTTCAGAAAAAGCTTGAAAAAAACAACTGACGGGATTACAATCGCGTATGCCTGCGGCAGACGCGATTTTTCGCGCAATTTATATGAAACAGAGGTGAGAACGCATGGATGCTGGCAGCAGTAACGGTGTGACGTCCGGTCGAAGTAGCTCGGGTGCCGGAAGCGACGAACCGCCTTTGCGGGGCACCGTGCGTTCCGCCGTGCTTTTTTGACCTTTCATGCCCTTGCTCCTGCCTGAGAAAAGCCGGGTGACCGGTGAACCTTAGGAACGGAGGAAAGAACAGTGGCAGAAATGTCTGTAACGATCAATGATACCCTGGAGATTCTGCTGGAGCAGAAAAAGTACAATGCCATCAAAACCGTGCTGTCCACCATGAACCCGTCGGATATCGCGGCCCTGCTGGAGGACGTGCCGCCCGGAGAGCTTTTGCTCCTGTTCCGGCTGCTGCCCAAGGAGCTGGCCGCCGACACTTTCGTGGAGATGGACAGCGAAGCCCAAAAAGCGCTGGTGCAGGGCTTTTCCGATACCGAGCTGAAATCCATCGTGGACGACCTCTATGTGGACGACGCCGTGGATCTGGTGGAGGAGATGCCCGCCAATCTGGTCAAGCGCATTCTCAGTCAGGCGGAGCCGGATACCCGCCGCCTGATCAACGAGATACTCAAGTATCCGGACGATTCCGCCGGGTCGCTGATGACCACGGAATATGTCGATCTCAATCCCGGGATGACGGCGGGGGAGGCCATCGGCCATATCCGCGCCACCGGCGTGGACAAGGAGACCGTCAATCTGTGCTATGTGGTCGACGACAAGCGCAAGCTGCTGGGCGTCGTCTCGCTGCGCAGCATCATTCTGGCGAAGCCGGATATGCCCGTTTCCGAGCTCATGGAGCAGAATGTGGTCTCCGTGACCACCCATGAGGATCAGGAACTCGTGGCCCAGACCTTTGCAAAGTACAATTTCACCGCGCTGCCCGTGGTGGATTCCGAGGACCGCCTGGTGGGCATCGTCACCGTGGATGACGCCATCGACGTCATGCAGGAGGAGGCTTCGGAGGATATTTCCAAGATGGCCGCCGTCACGCCGACCGGCAAGCCCTATCTGCGCCTGTCGGTATTCGACCTGTGGCGCTCCCGCATCCCCTGGCTGCTCATCCTGATGATCTCCGCCACCTTTACGGGCATGATCATCACCCATTTTGAAAACGCGCTGGCCACCTATGTGGTGCTTACCGCGTTCATCCCCATGCTGATGGACACCGGCGGCAATTCCGGCAGCCAGTCCACCGTCACCATTATCCGCAGCCTGTCGCTGGGCGAGATCGGCACGAAGGACACGATGAAGATTCTCTGGAAAGAGATCCGCGTGGCTGTTTTGTGCGGCCTGACGCTGGCAATCGTGAACTTCGGAAAGCTCATGCTGTTCGACAGGGTCGGCTTCAAGGTCTCGCTGGTGGTCTGCATTACCCTTGTCTTCGACGTGCTGGCGTCAAAGATCGTCGGCGCGCTGCTGCCGCTGGGCGCGGAAAAGGTGGGGCTGGACCCCGCGGTGCTGGCCAGTCCGGTACTGACGACCATTGTGGACGCCGTGGCGCTGCTGATTTATTTCACGGCGGCCACGTATATTCTCGGACTGTGAACCGCTCGGCAGGGACGATTTTTTCGCCCCTGCTTTTTATCGCAGCACCAGCAGCGGCAGGCAATCGTCCATCCCGGCATAGAAGGACATCCCCCAGGCCAGGTTCAGCAGCGTATCGTCGCGCTGAAAGGGCGCGTTGAGCGCGTCTTCCAGGGCTTCGGTTTTCTTTTTATCGGTGTTTTTCATCTCAAACCCTCCATAATCAGCGCTTTTCCTGATTACGCCCTTATTCTAACCGCCCGCCTCCGCCGCTGCCATTCATCCGCCTTACACTTCCATCCCCATCCTTACAGTTTCGCAAGAATGCCATCAGAATTCGCAATACCTCCTTGACAGAATAAAATAGGATGGTAGAATTATACAGGCAAATGAGCGCACCCCTATTTTGATTTGGAGGCGAAAAAATGAAGAAATTTCTTGCCCTGCTGATGGCCGTGGTCATGATCGCGGCGCTGTGCGCCTGCGGAGCGCAGCAAACCGGGGCCGCGGCCACCGCCGCGCCGACGGCGGCCCCGGAAAGCAATGTTAAGCTCCAGATCCTCTGCGAGCAGGACGACAGCATGCTCAACACCTACAGCCTGCTGGCCGTCAACCCCAAAGCGCCGTTCAAGGATGCCGACGGCAAAGCCGTCAGCGGCGTCGCCATCAACACCGCGGGCGCGGCCGCGCTGATCAATTGGCTGCTGTCCGCGGACACCGAAAAGCTGGCCGCCGGTTACGGTCAGGACAAGTACGGCCAGCAGCTTTTCTACCTGCTGGACAGGGCGCCTGTCTCCACCGCCGCGATTCCCGCCCCCACGGACGCTACCAAGACCATCCGCCTGTCCACCACCACCTCCGTCAACGACTCCGGCCTGCTGGATTATCTGCTGCCCCAGTTTGAGGAGAAATACGGCTACAAGGTGGAAGTCACCGCCGCCGGCACCGGCAAGGCTATCGCCAACGCGGAATGCGGCAACGCCGATCTCATTCTGGTTCACGCCAAAACGCAGGAGGAAGCCTTTGTGACCGCCGGCTACAGCTATGTGCTGGACGGCTTTGAATCCGAACGGCTCTCCTTCCTCTATAACTACTTTGTGCTCTGCGGCCCTGCGAACGATCCCGCGGGTGTCAAGAAAGCCGCCAGCGTGAAGGATGCATTCAAGCTTATTGCGGACGGGAAATATCCCTTCGTCTCCCGCGGCGACAAGTCCGGCACCCATACCAAGGAAGTCACCCTCTGGCCGGCGGAGCTGGGCATCACCACGGACGCGGACAGCGTCGCCAATTACACGGCCTGGTACATTTATTCCAGCGCGGGCATGGGCGCCTGCCTGACCATGGCCAACGAGAAGGGCGCGTATATTCTCTCCGACAAGGCGACCTTCCTGACCTTCGTCGCCAATAACGGCGTCACGATTAGCTGATTTCATGTCCACAGCCTTTCACCAGGCGATCGGGCTGATGTTCTCCGGCAGCGCGCTGCTGGAGAACATCCTCGCCGTCACGTTCCGCATGAGCCTCGCCAGCTCCCTGATCGCGCTGCTGCTGGGCGTCCCGCTGGGTATTCTGTACGGCAGCCGCGCCTTTCCCGGCCGGCGGGCGCTGGTGGTAATCAACCGCACGCTGATGGGCCTTCCGCCCGTGGTCTGCGGTCTTTTATGCTACCTGATGTTCTGCGGCGTGGGTCCGCTGCGGGGCCTGCAGCTGCTGTATACGGTGAAAGGCATGGTCATCGCGCAGATCCTGCTGATCACGCCCATCGTGGCCGGCATGATGGAAAGCGGCGTATCCGCCATCGCGCCGGACATCCGCGAGACCGCGCTGGGTCTGGGCTTCGGCGGGGGAAAAAGGCTGCTGCTGCTGGTCAACGAGAGCGCCTATCAAATCATCACCACCTATCTTCTGGGGCTCAGCCGGGCGCTGGCCGAGGTGGGCGCCGTGTCCATGGTGGGCGGCGCCATCGCCTATAAGACCAACGTCATGACCACCGCCATCATGAATTACACCAATATGGGCAATTTCGTCACGGCGCTGGCCCTGGGCATCATTCTGTTCGCGCTGTCGCTGCTCATCAACATCGCGGTGTCGATTCTGCAGGGGAGGCTGGCGAAATGAAGCTCAACGCGCTGACCAAAACCTACGGCGGCCGCACCGTGCTGCGTCTGCCGGAGTTTGAGCTCCTGCCGGGAAAGATTTACGCGGTGGTGGGCGGCAACGGTTCCGGAAAATCCACGCTGGCAAAGATTCTCTCCGGCGCGGAGCGGGCCGACGGCGGCGGCACGCCCTTTGCGGGCGAAAGGCCGCCGGTGGGCTATCTGCCCCAGAAATGCTACGCCTTCCGTCTGAGCGTCCGTAAAAATCTTCGTCTGGCGGGAAAGGACACCGCCCGGGCGGACGCGCTGCTTTCCGCGCTGAACATGACCCCGCTGGCGGACGCCAGAGCAAAAAAGCTCTCCGGCGGCGAGACCCAAAAGCTGTGTCTGGCCCGGGTGCTGATGCGGGATGCGGCGCTTTTGATCCTGGATGAACCCACCGCAGCGCTGGATGTGGAATCCACGCTGGCGGCGGAAAAGCTGATCGGGGCCTACCGCGCCGAGGCGGGGGCCGCCGTGCTGCTGATCACGCACTCGCCGGCGCAGGCGGCCCGCATGGCCGACTTTGTCCTGTTTTTCCACAAGGGCGAGCTGACGGAATACGGCCAGGACATTCTTCAGACTCCCCACAGCGGCGAGCTGAAACGGTATCTGGATTTCTGGCGCGACTGATTGGAGGAAAACCATGTCGAAATACGCGGGTTATATGGGCCGGGTGGCACAGCTCGACCTCACCACCGGCAAGGTTTCCGACTATCCCTGGTCGGACAGGGAGCGGGAGCTTTACATGGGCGGCAAGATCATGGCCGCCCGCATTCTCTATGACAACCTCACGGGCAGGGAAGAGCCGCTCTCGGCGGAAAACATGGTGGTCATCGCCACAGGCCCGCTCACGGGCACCGGCGCGCCCAGCTCCAACCGATTTGATATCTCGTCCCTCTCGCCGCAGACGGGCTTTATGGCCTCCTCCAACAGCGGCGGGAATTTCGGATATTATCTGAAAAAGGCGGGCTACGACGCCCTGATCCTCACGGGAAAATGCGACGGCCACAAGTGGCTGGAGATCGAAAACGACCGCTTCACGCTCCACGATGCGGAGGATCTCTGGGGGCTGAAAATCAGCGAGACGCAGGAGAAGCTGAACCAAAAGCTGGCGGACGACCGCGGCTGCAAGGTCAAGTGCGGCATGATCAGCATCGGCCCCGCGGGGGAGAATCTGGTCAGGTACGCCTGCGTCATCAGCGGGGAGCGCGCCTCCGGCCGGGCAGGCATGGGCGCGGTGCTGGGCTATAAGGGGCTCAAGGCCATCACCGCCGCGGGCAACCACGGGATTCCGATTTACGATCCCCAGCGCACCGCCGCGTGGAACCAGAAGTGGTGCACATATCTGCGCGCCCACCCGCTGACGGGCAGCCAGCTGCCCCGGCTGGGTACGGCGGGGCTGGTCAGCGCCATGCAGATGCGCGGCATCCTGTCCACCAAGAACTACAATTACGGCCAGTATGAGGAATTTGAAAAGGTCAGCGGCGAGGTCCTGGCCGAGGAGCACAATCTTGTCAACAAAGGCTGCCTGTCCTGCCCCATTAAATGCGCCCGTTCCGTGCTGGTGGACGGCAAGGAGGTCAAGGGCCCCGAACTGGAGACCCTGGGCCTGCTGGGCGGCGGCATCCTCAACGATGATCTGGCGCGCATCCTCCGGTGGAACAACGAGCTGGATGAGCTGGGCTTGGACACCATCTCCGCCGCCAGCACGCTGGCCTGGGCCATGGAGGCCAACGAAAAGGGCCTGTGGGACAACGGCCTGCACTTCGGCGAGACCGACGGCATTTCCCAGCTGTGGGACGATATCGCCCACCGCCGCGGCATCGGCGACGAGCTGGCCGAGGGCAGCAAGCGTCTGAGCAAAAAGTACGGCGGCGAGGATTTCTCCATCCAGGCCAAGGGTATGGAGCTTGCGGCCTATGAGCCCCGCCGGGCCGTGGGTCAGGGCCTGGGCTATGCCGTGGCCAACCGCGGCGGCTGCCACCTCAACGGCGGCTATCTGGTGATTTTGGAGGGCCTGGGTCTCTACACCGATTCCCAGACGCCCCACGCCAAGGCCGACCTCACCATGATGTTTCAGGATTTGATGGAGGCCATTTCCGCCACGGGCCAGTGCCTTTTCACCTCCTACGCCTTTTTCCCTGGCTTTTTGATCTCTAAGCCCAACGGGCCCATCACCAAAGCCGCCAACGCCGCCATCCCCTATATCGGCGGGGTGGTGCGGGTGCTGAACAAAGCGCCGGACGTGATGTGTTTCCATCTGCCGGTGTTCCACCACACCCGGGAGATTGAATATGCGTTGGGCATGCCCATGTATTTCGGCAAATATCTGCGCATCGGCGAGCGCGGCTACAATCTGGAGCGCTGCGTCAGCGCCCGTTTCGGCGTGTCCGAAAAGGACGATTCGCTGCCCAAACGCCTCACCGACGTGCCGCAGGACCCCAACGACCCCAGAACGGTGGTGCCGCTGGACAGGATGAAGCCCGAGTATTACCGGGCCAGAGGCTGGAACAAGCGGGGTCTGCCCACCAAAATGACCCTGCGCAGGCTACAGATCCTGTGAGGAGGCTGAAATGGTAAAAGTCAAATTATTCGGCGTCTTCCGTCTGGACAGCGGCGTGAAGAGCCTGGAGGCGGACGTGACCACGGTGAAGGCGCTTTATCCGCTGATCGTGGCGGAGGCCAAGCACCTCGATCCGCGCTCGACGCTGTCGGAAAAGGATCTGCGCGGCTGTATCGTGGCCGTAAACGGCAGGCAGGTAAAACCCAATACCACATTATCCGACGGCGACGAGGTCGTGCTCGTCCCGGCGGTGGCGGGAGGCTGACGGTATGGCATATCGCATTACGGACGACTGCGTGGGCTGCACGCTGTGCGCCAAAAACTGCCCGGTGAAGGCCATCACCGGCGAATTGAAGCAAAAGCACGTCATCGACGCGGGCCGCTGCGTTTCCTGCGGCCTGTGCGGCAAGCTGTGCCCCAAAAGCGCCATCGAGGACGATTCGGGTACCCGCTGCCCCAAGGTGCCCAAGGCGCAGTGGAAAAAGCCCCGGGTGGACACGGCGGCCTGCGTGGGCTGCTCGCTGTGTATCGAAAATTGTCCCGGAAACTGCCTGGAGCTGTCGCAGCCCCGGTTCCACGGGGATATCCGCATCTTCTCGAAGCTGGCCCGGCCGGAGGACTGCATCGGCTGCGGCATCTGCGTGAGAAGCTGCCCCATCCGGGCCATCGAACTGTGGGAGGTCCGGGCGTAATCCTGCCCGGCGCCAAAACTCTATTTACGGAAAGGAATCCATGCTGCGAAACGCGCTGGAAGTACAATGTTTAAACAGAAAGAGATCAAAGAACTCAAAACAAAGCGGCTGATTCTCGTGCCGCTGGATGACGCGGCGCTGCGGGTCCGCCTGGATACCGAGCCGGACGAGGAAATGAAAGAAGCCCTGGGGGAGATGCTGGCGGGCTGCGCCCGGCATCCCGAGGCGCGTCTGTGGTATACCGAGTGGCAGATGCGGCTCAAAACGGACGGCACCGTCATCGGCTCGCTGGACTTCAAGGGCCCGCCCGACGAGAAGGGCGAGGCGGAGATCGGCTACGGCACGGATGCGGCCTA
>DAOPXW010000041.1:0-16764 GCA_035352555.1 Oscillospiraceae bacterium | reverse complement strand
ATTACTCCACTTTGGTGATGGATTTGAGGGTTTGAATGGGTATCTTCACCACTTTGCGGTCGTAAGTGACCAAGCCGTTGAGCTCGTCCTCCACATCGGTGAGCTGGGTGTATACGGCCGCGGAGAGGCCCTGCCGCCGGGCCGGAACGATCTGGTCGGCATACAGCTCCCGGAGGGCGGATTCCAGCGCCAGCGGGGATTCGAACTTTTTGTAGCCGAAGTCCCTGTCGCCGAAGCAGTGGCCGCCCACCCGGTGGTTGTAGCCGCCGAATTCTGACAGCAGCACCGCCCGGCCCAGCCTGTCGGGCCTGAAGACGTATTTTTTGAAGTAGACGTGGAGACTCTGCACCTCGCCCACGTGCTGGTCGTGCCAGCCGGAGGCGTGGTCCACGGGGCGGGTATCGTCAATGCCGCGCACGACGTCGTAAAGGCGGGCGGCGTCGAACTGGCCCCAGCCCTCGTTGAAGGGCACCCACAGGGCGATACAGGGGCAGTTGTACAGCGCGGTGACCATGTCCCGCAGCTCCCGCTCGAATTCCTCCCGCCCGGCCTTTTCGCCCCGGCCGAACAGGAAATAGGCGTTGTCCCGGAGATGCCTGCCGGTGACCAGCGGAGCCGACACCACGGGGGGCGAATAGACCCCGCCGCCGCAGGGCATATCCTGCCACACCAGCATCCCCAGCCGGTCGCAGTGATAGTACCAGCGGGCCGGCTCCACCTTGATGTGCTTGCGCAGCATATTGAAGCCCATTCTCCTGGCCAGCTCGATGTCGTAAATCATCGCCTCGTCCGACGGGGCGGTATACAGCCCGTCCGGCCAGTAGCCCTGATCCAGCAGCCCGTTGTGGAAATAGGGGCGGCCGTTGAGACACAGGCGCCTCACCCCGGCGTCGTCGGCCTCCACCGAAAACTTGCGCATGGCGAAATAGCTCTTGACCTCGTCGTCCCCGCAGGTGACGGTAAAGTCGTACAGCCGGGGATTCTCCGGGCTCCAGGGCTCGAAGTCCGGCACCGGAATCCGGGCCGGCAGGGGATAGTCCGCGCCGCCGAAATGGGCCACGGGCCGCGTTTTCCCCGCCACCTCCGCGCCGATCTCCACCAGCCCCCCGTCATACACCGGGGTGATGGCCAGCCGCTTGATATAGGCCGCCGGCACGCTCTCCAGCCAGACCGTCTGCCAGATGCCGCTCTGGGCGGTGTACCAGATGCCGCCGCGTTTGCGCTTTTGCTTGCCCCTGGTGTGCCAGTCCTCGTCGGTGTCGTCCCGCACGCGCACGGCGAGCTGATTCTCCGCCGCCAGCGCGGCGGTGAGCTCCACCGTGAAGGGCAGATAGCCGCCCACGTGGGTCAGGAGCTCCTGACCGTTGAGATAGACCGTGGCCGTCTGATCCACCGCGCCGAAGTTCAGCAGCACCCGGCCCCGGGAAAACCCCTCCGGCAGGGTGAAAGAGCGGCTGTACCAGAGATACTCTCCGGGGGCGAGGACGCGCTCCACCCCGGACAGGACGCATTCCGGCGAAAAGGGCACCAGAATGTCCCCGTCCCAGGTCTCCGGCGGAGCTGCGGAGGCGGTGATGGCGTACCGCCACACGCCGTTGAGATTGAGATAGCTGTCCCGCTGAAGCTGGGGCCGGGGATACTCGGGCAGCACGCTGTCCCGATCCAGCGCCTGTCCCCATGAGGTGAGCATACGGACCACTTCCTTTGACGGTTTTTCAAACCCTGATTAACGATTTTACTATACCAAAGGTAAAATGAGTAGCCCTCTTTATCAAAATTAACTGATTTTTTACATCCTGCCCGAAAAAATCCGCCCGCCCGGTGTGGACACGTTTGACGGGGAATTTTCATAATTTGTTAACAAACGCATCATAAAATCCAAAAGAAGGGAATAAAGCTTCATCGTCAACAAAATAACAGGGTCGTTAACATTTTATCCAGTGTTTTATGCCGGTTTTTGGGTCATTGAATATTTACATGCCGCATACTTTATGTTATATTTACTGCTGTCATAAATTAGAGAGGTGATGCAAATGCCCTTTAAATTTAAAGGCGGAGTACATCCAAATTACATGAAGGCACCGCATATACCGGTGACCGTTATCACCCCGCCGAAAGAAGTCGTCGTTCCGATGCAGACACACATCGGCGCGCCCTGCCAGCCCCTCGTCGCCGTCGGCGACCAGGTGACCATGGGCCAAAAGATCGGCGACAACCCCACAGCCCCCGTGTGCGCCCCCGTCCATTCGCCGGTGTCCGGCAAGGTCATCGCCATCGAGGGACGCCCGCATCCGCTGCGCGATTCCATCCTGTCCGTCGTCATTGAAAACGACGGTCTGGACACCCCCTGCACCGACCTCGCGCCCCTGACCGAGCAGGAGCAGCAGGACCCGGAAGCTATCCTCACCCGCGTGCGCGAAGCCGGCGTCGTCGGCATGGGCGGCGCGATGTTCCCCACCGCGTTCAAGATCCGTTCCGGCCGCGGCAAGGTGGACACGCTGATTATCAACGGCGCGGAGTGCGAGCCCTACCTCAACGGCGACCACCTGACCATGCTCAGCCACCCGGAGGAGCTGCTCAGGGGCATTCAGCTGGCCCGCGTCGCCAGCGGCCTGGACACGGCGTACTTCGGCATCGAGAAGAATAAGCAGGACGCCATCGACCTGCTCAATTCCCTCCATCCCGAAAAATACGGCGTGAAGATCGTCCCCGAGGATGTGAAGTACCCCCAGGGCGGTGAGAAACTCCAGATCAAGGCCATCACCGACCGCGAGGTCAAGCCCGGCGGGCTGCCCGCCGGCGTGGGCTGCAACGTCATCAGCACCCAGACGGCTTACGCCATCTACAGGGCCTGCTGCGAGGGCGTGCCCAGCTACGAGCGCATCATGACCATCGCCGGCAGCGGCATCGCCGCCCCGGTAAACGCCCAGGTGCGCATCGGCATGACCTTCCGCTACATCATCGAGCAGTGCGGCGGCTTCGTCCGCACCCCGAAGAAGCTGGTCATGGGCGGCCCCATGATGGGCCTCATCATCCCCAACATCGACGCCGTCAACATCAAGGGCACCGCCGGCCTGCTGGTCTTTACCGAGGACGAGGACCGCAACGTGGAGAATCCCAACTGCATCCACTGCGGCAAGTGCATCCAGGTCTGCCCCATGCGTCTCGAGCCCGTTTATATGTATAAATACTTCGAGAAGCGGGACTTCGAGGGGATGGAAAAGTACCATATCACCGACTGCATCGAATGCGGCTGCTGCAGCTACAACTGTCCCGGCAGAATGCCGCTGACCCACGCCTTCAAGACGGCAAAAATACTCATTGCCAACAGGCAGGCCGAGGAAAAAGCCCGGGCCGAAGCGCTGGCAAAGGAGGCTGAGAAGAAATGAAAGAAAAAGAATACACGTTTGACGCCTCCTATCAGCCTCAGGTGAGAGCCAAGAGCGACACCCGCAGCCTTATGCTGGACGTGCTGATCGCGCTGCTGCCCGCCATGGCCGTGGCCGTGTGGGCCTTCGGCATGAAAGCGCTGGTGCTGATCCTCACTTCCGTGGTCTCCTGCGTGTTCTTCGAGTGGGGCTACCGCAAGCTCATGAAAAAGCCCGATTCCATCGGCGATCTGTCCGCCTGCGTCACCGGCGTCCTCATGGCGCTGACCATGCCGGCGGCCGCCGGCTGGTGGATGATGATCATCGGCGCGCTGTTCGCCATCGTGGTGGTCAAGCAGCTCTACGGCGGCATCGGCAAGAACTTCCTCAACCCCGCGCTGGCCGGCCGCGCTTTCCTGATGGCCTCCTACGCCACCCTGATGACCACCTGGGCCACCCCCAGCGCGCTGAAGGGCGCGGTGGACGGCGTGACCATGGCCACCCCGCTGTCCTACCTGTATTCCGGCGCCGCAATGCCCAACTACTACACCCTGGGCAACCTGTTCCTGGGTATCCGCGCCGGCTCCATCGGCGAGATCAGCACCCTGGCGCTGCTCATTGGCGGCGCGTACCTGCTCATCCGCAAGGTCATCACCTGGCACATCCCCGTCTCCTTCATCGGCACCGTCGCCCTGCTGTGCCTGATCTTCGGCCACAAGGGCTACTCCAATGCCGATTGGATGCTGTATAACCTGGTTTCCGGCGGCCTGGTGCTGGGCGCCTTCTTTATGGCCACCGACTACTGCACCGGCCCCGCCACCGACAAGGGCCGCGTGATCTTCGGCATCGGCTGCGGCGTGCTCACCGTCCTCATCCGCTACTTCGGCGGCTTCCCCGAGGGCGTCAGCTACGCCATCCTGATTATGAACGCCTGCGCGTGGTTCCTGGATAAGGTCAACCCGCAGCGCCAGTTCGGCGTTTCCAAGGAAGACCTGAAGGCCGCGAAAGCAGCCAAGAAGGCAGCCAAAAATGCTGCAAAGGAGGCTGTGTGATGGACGCGCTGGAAAAGAAAAAGAATTCTCCCAACATCGCAAAGCTCGCGCTGGTGCTGTTCGCGGTCACCGCGATCACTGCGCTGGTGCTTGGTCTCGTCAACGGCGTGACCAAGGACCGCATCGCGGCGCTGGCTGTGGAAAAGACCAAGACCGCCTACGCCAACGTGCTGAAAGCCGACTCCTACGCGAAGATCGACGACGCCTACACCAATGACGGCACCATCACCAAGCTCTCCGCCGCCAAGGACGCCTCCGGCACGGCCGTGGGCTATGTGGCAGAGACCACCTTCTCCGGCGCGCAGGGCATGGTCACCATGGTGGTCGGCCTGAACGCCGACAAGGCCTGCACCGGCATCTACGTGACCAAGAGCTCCGAGACCTCCGGCCTGGGCGCCAAGGCCTCCGAGACCTCGCCCGGCGCATGGCGTGACAATCTGGTGGGCGCCACCGACGGCGTGGCTCTGGCCAAGGACGGCGGCACCGTGGAAGCCATTTCCGGCGCTACCATCACTTCCCGCGCCTGCACAAAAGAAGTTCAGACAGTGATCACCGCTGTCAGTTCGCTGGGTTAAGGAGGGAGGCTGAATTATGACTACAAAACAACAACTAAGAGAAGGCCTGATCACCAACAACCCGGTACTGGTCCAGCAGATCGGCATGTGCGCCACCATGGCAATCACCACGAGCCTGTTCAACGGCATCGGCATGGGCCTGTCCGTCCTGATCATCCTCACCTGCTGCAACGTGGTAATATCCGCCATCCGCAAGATCATCCCCAACGAAATCCGTCTGGCCATCTTCGTGGTGGTCATCGCGGGCTTCGTCACCATCGTGGACCTGCTGCTGCAGGCCTTCGTCCCGGCGCTGAGCGAATCGCTGGGCGTGTTCATCCCCCTGATCGTCGTCAACTGCATCATCATCGGCCGCGCCGAGGCCTTCTGCCAGCACGAGCCTGTGGGGCTGTCCTTTAAGGACGGCATCTTCCAGGGTCTGGGATACACCTGCGTGCTGATCATCATGTGCCTGTTCCGCGAGTTCTTCGGCAAGGGCGCTTTCGGCGGCGGCCTGATCAACACCGTCAACGGCGTTATCGGCACTGGCAACGGCGTGCAGATCTTCCCCGCGAAGTACGGCGCGCTGATCCTGACCCTGCCGGTGGGCGGGTTTATGTGCCTGGGCGCGCTCATCGCCGTGATGCAGTACGCGCTGCGCCGCTCCGCTGAAAAGAAGGAAGCGCAGGAAAAGGCGGAGAGAGAAGCCGCGGATGCGGCAGAAGTAAAGGAGGCGGCTGAATAATGCTTACCAATATTCTTTCCATATCGCTGGGCGCCATCCTGATCAACAACTTCATTTTCTCTCAGTTCCTTGGCTGCTGCCCGTTCTTGGGCTGCTCCAACAAGATGGACACCGCCGTCGGCATGGGCATCGCCGTGGTCTTCGTCATGGGCCTCGCCTCCGCCATCTGCTGGGTCGTCAATGAGTACATCCTGATGAAGCTGGGGCTGGGCTTTATGCAGACGCTGACCTACATCCTGGTCATCGCCGTGCTGGTCCAGTTCGTGGAAATGTTCCTGAAGAAGTCCGTCCCGTCCCTGTACTCCGCGCTGGGCATTTACCTGCCCCTGATCACCACCAACTGCGCGGTGCTGGGCGTGGTGCTTCTGAACACCCAGAACAACTACAACTTCCTCGAGTCCACGGTTTACGGCATCACCGGCGGCATGGGCTTCATGCTGGCCATCTGCCTGTTCGCCTCCGTGCGCGAAAAGCTCGAGTTTGCCGACTATCCCAAATGCTTTGAGGGCTTCCCCATCTGCCTGGTTTCCGCGGGCCTGCTCTCCCTGGCGTTCATGGGCTTCTCCGGCATGAAGATCTTTTAAGGGGGGCGCTGGGATATGAATACTACAATTCTTGCAGTGGTCGTCCTCGGCGTGATGGGCGGCGTTTTCGGCCTCGTCCTGGGCTTCGCCGCGAAGATCTTCCATGTGGACATCGATCCCCGCCAGGCCCAGGTGCGCGAAGCGCTGGCCGGCGCCAACTGCGGCGGCTGCGGCTACCCCGGCTGCGACGGCTACGCCGCCGCCGTGGCCTCGGGCAAAGCGCCCACCAACAAGTGCGTGGCGGGCGGCGCCGCTACCGCCGCCAAGGTCGCCGAGATCATGGGCGTGAACGGCGGCGAGATGGAGCGCAAGATCGCCTTCGTCCCCTGCTCCGGCGCGGACGGCGTGGCTTCCAAGCGGTTCAACTACAACGGCCCGCACAACTGCCAGTCCGCCATGGTGTTCGGCGATCGCAGCAATAAGGACTGCCTGTTCGCCTGCATCGGCTACGGCGACTGCGTGGAGGCCTGCAAATTCGACGCCATGCACGTGGAAAACGGCGTGGCCAGGGCCGACCATGAGAAGTGCGTCGGCTGCGGCGCCTGCGTCGAGATCTGCCCCAAGAAGATGATCCGCCTCATTCCTTACGCCCAGAAGGTCATGCCGGTCTGCTGCAGCAAGGACAAGGGCGCGGTGGTCATGAAGAAGTGCGACGCGGGCTGCATCGGCTGCATGAAGTGCCAGCGCGAGTGCCCCGTGGGGGCCATCACCGTCACGGACAACCTGGCGTCCATCGACACCGACAAGTGCACCCAGTGCGGTCACTGCGCCGAGATCTGCCCGAGACACATCATCAAACCCCAGAAGTAAAAAACGCGTTAAAAATCCTCCGCCGGTCCGGCGGAGGATTTTTGCCGCGGGGAGGCCGTATTTTGCGGTTTTCCGCCGAAACATCCAGTTTGAAATTGAAACCGCGGGGACGCTGTGTTATAATCTGACCCATGAAAAAGTTTTTGAACAAAATTCTGGCTCTCCTGCTGGCGGGGTCCCTGACGGCGGCCCTGTGCGCCTGCGGCGGCACCGCCGATACCCAGGCCCACAAGCAGCTGTTCGCCATGGACACCATCATGACCCTGACCGCCTACGGCAAGAACGGGGACGCGGGCATCGACGCGGCGGAGACCACCATCAACGATCTGGCCGCCGTGCTGGACCCCCAGACAAAGGGCAGCGCGGTGAACGCCATGGACAGCGCCGAAGGCCGGCCCGTCACCGTGCCGGAATCCGTCACGGAGATGCTGGCCGCGGCAAAGACGGTCTACCGGCGCACCGGCGGCGCGCTGGATCTCAGCGTGTACCCGCTGTCCGTGCTGTGGGGCTTTATCAACCTGGACAGCGGCGGCAAGGGCTATGTGCCCACCCAGGCCGAGATCGACACGGCGCTGCGGAAGCTGTGCTTCGACAAGATCGCCGTCGACGGCGACCAGGTGACCATCCCCGCCGGGGACGAGATCAGCTTCGGCGCCGTGGCCAAGGGTTATACCTCCGATCAGACCGTGGCGGCCATGAAAAAAGCCGGGGTGGAGAGCGCCATCGTGTCGCTGGGCGGCAACGTCCAGACCCTGGGCCTGAAGCCGGACGGCTCCAACTGGAACGTGGCGGTGGAGGACCCCAACGACCCCGGCGCCTATCTGGGCGTGCTGTCCGTGGGACAGACCGCCGTGATCACCAGCGGCAGCTACCAGCGGTATTTTGAGCAGGACGGCAAGGTCTATCATCACATCCTCGACCCCCACACGGGCTACCCCGCCGACAGCGGACTGAAGTCCGTGACCATCGTGTGCACCAGCGGCGTCACCGCCGACTGCCTGTCCACCGCCCTGTTCGTTCTGGGGAAGGACGCGGCGCTGAACTACTGGCGCACCTACGGCGGGTTTGAGATGATCCTGGTCACCACCGACGATCAGGTGGTGTGCACCGGCGGGCTGAAGAACAGCTTCACCCTGTCCGACGACAGCTATACCGTGACCTTTGTGAATTGAGCCGAAAAAACCGCGGGTCAAACAATTTTGTTTGACCCGCGGTTTTTTGTTCAGCCGGTTTTGATCGCCTCGTAATTCTGGCCCGTCAGATCGAAGCCGTCCGGCACGGCGGAGGCTTCGATGACCTGCAGGGACAGCCGGTTGGGCAGGCAGGTGACGGGCACGATGGCCCCCGGGGCGATGGTGCCCTCATGGATACAGATCTTGTCCGGGCAGCTGGCGGAGACCATGTGCGCGCCGTTTTTGTCGATGACGAAGGTGTTGTCCCCGCCGGTATGGCCGTTATGGATGGAATAGGTGCCGCAGGCCGTCATGGGGATCTCATAGAGCACCTTGTTGTTCTGCACCACCTCCAGATAGTAGGCGGAGTTGCCGGCGGAGACGGCCTCGCCGGCCTTGTCAAAGTCCAGCCCGCTGGAGGACATGGCCCACCAGCCCACGCCGGAGACGGCCAGCATGACCGCGATGATGAGGATGTCCGCCGCCTTGCTCTCCTGAAAGGTTCTGGGATTGACAGCGAATTGTGTGCCGCTTTTTTTCAGGGCGGCGAAGACACTTTTCGCCACAAGGCCCGTGATGGGGCCCATGACGAGACCCGAGATCACCAGAACGGGGAAGTAGGCCCACACCGCGCCCACGCCCAGCATCCACGACGCCATGGCGATCTGACCGATGTTGTGGCTGATGGCGCCGCAGGCCGAGACGCCGATGACGCCCACCTTCGGCATCCGCGCCAGCAGCAGCATCACCAGCAGGCTGAGTATGCCGCCCGCCAGCGAGTAGAGCATGGCGGAAAAGCCCCCGAACAGCAGCCCGCTGAGCAGCACCTTGCACAGCATCAGCGCCGCCGCTTCCAGCGGGGAGGCCATATATACCGCATACAGCAGCACCGTGTTGCTCAGGCCAAGCTTGATGCCGGGCACCATGGGCACCACCGGCACAAAGGATTCCAGATAGCCCAGCACCAGCGCCAGCGCCGTGAGAATGGCAAAGCGCGCGATGGTTTTTGTCTTCATCCATTTTTCCCCTCTCCTTTGGGCGAGGGGAGTTGAACCCCTGCCGGTTTTGACGGGCGGATTTCCGCACATACCGCTTCAAATCCCCTGCAAATACGTCAGTATCATACCCTATCGCCGGCCGGATTGCAACGAAAATGCCGCGGCGCGCTGCGGCGACAGCGGCGGGGAAACCAATCCCGGCGCCTGCGCCTTCGGTTCTTTGACAGGAGGAAGGGGACGAATCAGGCGGGGGTGCCGTCGGCGGCCACGGTGACGGTCTGAAGGGTCTTGCCGGCGCCGTCGGCAAAGGTCACCGTCCAGTTCCCGGTGAGATAATCGAAGCGGGCGATGGTGGCGTCGGGGTCGCAGCCGGCGGCGTCGGGACCGCCGGCCGCCGCGACGGCCTCCGTCTCGCCCACAATGCCCTGCCCCAGCGCGGCGCCGCCCAGAATGTCCAGGATCGCGCTGCCCCAGGTCTGCCACTGCCCGTCCTCGCAATAGCAGGTGGCGGCGTAGGCGCCCGGCGTGCCGCGGTAGATCAGCGTGACGGAGCGGTGGCCGTTTCCGGTTGCCGTGGCTTTCGCGGCGGTCAGCCCGTCGGCCAGGGTCACGTCCTCAAAGGTGACGCCGGTGCCGCACATACCGAAATCTTCGGGATAGAAGCTGAGCCGGGTCTTCACGGTCTCGTCCGCCTCCGGCCAGAAGGTGATGGAGGGCAGCGGCTGAGCGGCCCCGCTGTCCGTGAGGCGCAGTTCATAGATGTCGGCGGTGTAGGCCCAGCCCGCGGGCAGCGTCAGCGCCATGTTGGCGTAGCCGTAACTGAACTGCGCGGTGATTGCGGCGGGGGTGGGCGAGGGGGCGGCGGCCGTCTGAACGGCGGCGGGACGGAGACCGCCGCAGGCACACAGCGTCAGCAGCAGGCACAGGAACAAAAGCGCGGCGACAGGTTTTTTCATGGCAGACCCTCCTTTTGGGAATAGGACGGGAAAAAATGAAAAAGGTTCCAAAAAAAACCGGCGTCCAAACGGACGCCGGTCTGTATTGCGGGGCTTACTTGGCGAAGTCTACGGCCTTGGTCTCGCGGATGACGTGGACCTTGATCTGGCCGGGGTAGGTCAGCTCGTCCTCGATCTTCTTGGCGATGTCCCGGGCAAGGAGCACCATGTGGTCCTCGTCCACCTCCTCGGGCTTGACCATGACGCGGATCTCGCGGCCGGCCTGAATGGCGTAGCTCTCGGAAATGCCGGGGAAGGATTTGGAAATTTCCTCCAGCTTCTCCAGACGCTTGACATAGTTTTCAATGTTCTCGCGCCGGGCGCCGGGGCGGGAGGCGGAGATAGCGTCCGCCGCCTGAACGATGCAGGCGATGACGGTATGGGGTTCCACATCGCCGTGGTGCGCCTCGATGGCGTGGACGACTTCCTCGGATTCCTTATACTTGCGGGCGATCTCCACGCCGATGGTGACGTGGCTGCCCTCGACCTCGTGGTCGATGGCCTTGCCCAGATCGTGCAGCAGGCCCGCGCGCTTGGCGGTGGTCACATCCACGCCCAGCTCCGCGGCGATCAGCCCGGAAATATGGGAGACCTCGATGGAGTGGCTCAGGACGTTCTGGCCGTAACTGGTGCGGTATTTCATCCGGCCGAGAAGCTTGATGATCTCGGGATTCAGACCGTGGATGTTGGTTTCAAAAACGGCGCGCTCACCTTCGGCCTTGATGGTGGCGGCGACCTCTTTCTGGGCCTTGGCAACCATTTCCTCGATGCGGGCGGGATGGATGCGGCCGTCCTGAATGAGCTTTTCCAGCGCCAGACGGGCCACCTCGCGGCGGACGGGGTCGAAGCTGGAGACGGTGATGGTCTCGGGGGTATCGTCAATGATCAGATCGCAGCCGGTGATCTGCTCGATAGAGCGGATGTTGCGGCCCTCGCGGCCGATGATGCGGCCCTTCATCTCGTCGTTGGGGAGCTGTACGACGGAGACGGTGACCTCGCTGGCGTGGTCGGCGGCGCAGCGCTGGATGGCGGTGGCGATAATCTCCCGGGCTTTCTCGTCCGCCTCGTCCTTGTACTGGGCCTCGACCTCCTTGACGGTCATGGCCATCTCGTGGGTCACGTCCGTGCGGACGGAATCGATGAGGTAGCCCTTCGCGTCCTCCACAGAGTAGCCGGAAATTTTTTCCAGAATATCCAGCTGGCTTTTCTTGATGCGGTTGACTTCCTCCTGCTGGGCCTCCGCCGCGGCGATCTTCTCGTTGAGGGTGTCGGCTTTTTTGTCCAGACTGTCGGTCTTCTTGTCGAGATTTTCTTCCTTTTGCTGGAGCCTGCGCTCCTGCTTCTGGAGCTCCGCGCGGCGCTCCTTGACTTCCCGCTCATACTCGGAGCGGTTTCTGTGTATTTCTTCCTTTGCCTCAAGAAGGGATTCCCGCTTCTTGTTTTCAGCGCTCTTAATTGCTTCGTTTATGATACGCTTGGCTTCTTCCTCGGCGCTGGAGATCTCCTTTTCGGAGACCTTTTTGCGGTAGACCACGCCCACGGCAAAGCCCGCGATAAACAACACAATCAATGCGGCAACGATACCAATGATCATTCCCGGTGTCATTAAAGGCATAGTAAGTGAACACACCTCCATTCTTATTCGAATTTTGCGGTGGTTACAGTCCTTTGTTCAGTTGTGAATCTAAGGTAATAAAGACGGGCCATCAAGCGAACCCGTCGTGCAGTTGAAACGATATTTGCGGGGCTCCCCAGGGCCCCATAAATACAGTCGTATTATTTTATCCTGTTTCTGGTATTATGTCAAGTGCCGCGACAGAAAAACTGGACAGGCTGCGCAAGATAAAGTATAATCATTCAGACATCTCCGCACACCGCGGAGCCGGAGGCTTTTTCATGGAAGTGCTTACCGTCGTTTTTCCCCTGCTGACCGCAGCGCTGATCGTTTATCTGATTTTTGCCTGCCCCAGACTGAAGACCGCGGAGCTGGCCGCGCCGGGGGCGGACAGACACGGTTTTTCCCGGCGGGACGCCGCCGTGCTGGCCTGCATCTGCGCCGTCTATGCCGCCGTGGCCTTTTTCGCCCTGGGCAACACCAGCTCGGCCCAGAGCTTCTGCCATTTCGAGGGCAGGGGCAGCTACGCGGACATCGAACTGGACACCGACGCCCAGATCGCGGACATCCGCTTTTTCTGCGGGCTGAATACCGGCAACTATTTTGTGCAGTTTTCCGACGACGGCGTGAACTATACCGACGTGGGCAGGCTGGAGCAGCCTTACACCAACATTTTCAAGTGGTGCAGCATCACCTTTGACGCCGGCGCCGTGACCCATGCCCGGTACATCCGCCTGATCGCCGACAGCGATCTCTATCTGGGGGAGGTGGCCATCTACGACGGGAGCGACACCATCGTGCCCCTCTCCCGGCTGAGCTACTCCCAGGGCGCGGCAAAGCTCTTCGACGAGCAGGATACGGTGCCGGCCGAGTCTACCTACATGAACAGCAGCTATTTCGACGAGATCTACCACCCCCGCACCGCGCTGGAGAATATCGACAACATCTATCCATATGAGATATCCCACCCGCCGCTGGGCAAGCTGATCCTGTCGCTGGGAATGCGGCTTTTCGGCGTGACGCCCTTCGGCTGGCGCTTTATGGGGACGCTGTTCGGCGTGCTGATGCTGCCGTGCCTGTATGTGTTCATCAAAAAAATGTTCGGCGGCACGGCCGTGCCCGCCTGCGGCACCACCATCTTCGCCTTCGACTTCATGCACTATGTGCAGACCCGCCTCGCCACCGTGGACACCTACGCCGTGTTCTTCATCATTCTGATGTACCTGTTCATGTACCTGTATATCTCCTCCGACCGGCTGAGATATCTGGGCTGGAGCGGCGTGATGTTCGGCATCGGCGCGGCGTGCAAATGGACCGGCCTTTACGCCGGGGCGGGGCTGGGCGTGATCTGGCTGGCGCACTGGGTGCTGAAGGGGAAGAACTTCCGCTTCGGCGAGTTTTTCGACAATTGTCTGTACTGTCTCGTGTTTTTCGTGCTCATTCCCGGCGTCATCTATTACGCCAGCTATTACCCCTACGGCGCGGCCAGCGGCATGAGCGGCGTGGGGATGTATTTCAAAAAGGAATACGCCGAAATCGTTCTCAACAATCAGAGCTATATGCTGCACTACCACGAGGGCGTCCATTCCGCGCACCCCTATTCCTCCCGCTGGTATCAGTGGATTTTTGACATCCGGCCCATTCTGTATTATCTCCAGTATGTGGGGGAGGATAAGGTCAGCGCCTTCGGCGCGTTCGTCAACCCGCTGCTGTGCTGGGGCGGACTGATCGCCCTGTTCGGACTGGGGTATCTGGCGATCCGGCGGCGGGACCGCGTGTCCGCCTTCCTGCTGGCAGGGTATCTGGCCGAACTGGTGCCCTGGATCTTCATCACCCGCACCACCTTTGAGTATCACTACTTCGCCTGCACGGTCTTTCTGACGCTGGCGCTGTGCCGCATTTTCGCCCTGATGCGGGATAATTCCGGGCGGTGGAGGAGGCCCGTGTTCGCCTTCACGGCGGGCTGTGTGGCGCTGTTCGCGCTGTTCTATCCGGCACTGTCGGGACTGACGGTGTCGCTGAAGTATTCCGACCTTGTCCTGGGCTGGCTGCCCACCTGGCCGTTTTGAGAGGGGAGAGGGACTACGTTCTGCGCCGACTATCATCTGCACACCTATCTCTCCCACGACGGGCACGAGACTCCGGCCGACATGGCCGCCGCGGCCAGGGCCGCGGGCATGGCGGAGATCTGTGTCACCGACCACTGCGACGTGGCCGGCTGGCAGGACTTTTTGCCCACCGACGCCGACCGCCACGTGCCCCGCGACGTGATCGCCGCGTGCGACGCGCTGGAGCGGGAGGCGCCGCCGGGCATCCCCGTCCGCCGGGGCATCGAGCTGGGGGAGGCCCATCTCAATCCCCTGCGGGCGCTGGAATTCGCCGCCGTGCCGGGGTTGGATTTCGTCATCGGCTCGCTGCACATGCTGCGGGGCGCGGGGGATTTTTTCGTCATCCGCTACGAGTCCGAGGCCCACTGCCGGGTCCTGGTGGACGCCTATCTCGACCAGTGCCTGGAGGTCGCGAAGCTGAACTTTTTCGACGTGTTCGGCCACATCGGCTACTTTCGCCGCTATATGAGCAGGCAGGGCTTCGGGACCCGGCTTGATTTATCCCGCTGGGGTGATAAAATAGAGACGCTGCTTACCGTGCTCATTCAAAACGGGAAGGGCATCGAGCTGAACACCTCCGGCGTGAGGGACGGGCTGGACTTTTTCCCGGATGCGCCCGTTTTGCGGCTGTACCGCGCGCTGGGCGGCGAGATTGTCACCGTGGGCAGCGACGCCCACTTCGCCGAAAACGCGGGGCAGAACGTAGCCGACGGCTACGCGCTGCTGCGGACGCTGGGATTTCAGTATGTGTCGGTCTTTCGGGAGCGGAAGCCGGCGTTTATCAAACTTTAGGAGGAGAACATCATGATCGCATTGGGTTCCGATCACGGCGGCTATGCGCTGAAGCAGGAGGTCATCCGCCACCTTCAGGCGCGGGGGCTGGAATACAGGGACTACGGCTGCTATTCCGAGGCCAGCTGCGACTATCCCGAATTCGGACACGCCGTGGGCCACGCCGTCGCGGACGGCGCGGCCGACAGAGGCATCGTCATCTGCGGCACCGGCATCGGCATCTCCCTGGCCGCCAACAAAATCCCCGGCGTGCGCGCCGCCGTGTGCACCGACTGCTTTACCGCAGAGGCCACCCGCCAGCACAACGACGCCAATATTCTCGCCCTGGGCGGCCGCGTGGTGGGCCCCGGTCTAGCGCTGAAGATCGTGGACACCTTTCTGGACACGCCCTTTTCCAACGGCGAGCGCCACATCCGGCGAATCTCACAAATAGAGGATATCTGATTTGGCCAGAAACACCGAGCTTTACAAGGGCAGGAAGAAGAGACATGCGTGGCCCCGGGTGGTGCTGATCGTTCTGCTGGTGCTGATCGCGGGGGCGCTGCTGCTTTTCTACGGCCTGCAAAAATATATCGTATATACGCCCAGCGGCGTGTCGCTGGAGCTGCCCCTGCTGGCCGGGAATACCGCGTCGCCGGCGGCGGAGAGCGGCGGCGAAGCCGCGGTCTCCGGCCCCGACGCAAAGCTGGTCATCGACCAGACGGACTATTCCGATATCGAGGCCACCGCCGGGGCCGATCTTACCGCCGTGAAGGCCATCTACGTGCCCTTCGACTCCGTCACGGCGGACGGCATCACCAAGGCCGCCGGCCGCCTGAACAAGGGCAACGCCCTGGTACTGGAGCTGAAGACCGCCTCCGGGAAGCTGGCGTGGGCATCCGCCGAACGGGAGGCCACGGCCTATGATCTGGCGGGGAGCACCGACCTGAAGAGCGCCGTGAAGGCGCTGAAGGCGGCCAAGCCCAACGTGTGGCTGGTGGGCGAGCTGTGCTGCTGCGTGGACGATCTCATGGCGGAGCGCAATTCTCCCCTGGCGCTGAAAAAGGCCGACGGGAGCGCCTATACCGACGATACCGGCGCCTGGCTGGACCCCACCAACGCCGAGCTGCGCACCTATATCGCCGATCTGGCCAAGGAGCTGGCGGCTATGGGCTTTGACGAGGTCCTGCTGTCGCAGGTCTGCGGCCCGGACACCGATCCGGCGGGCCTCGCCTTCTCCGCCACCAGCACCGGCGACGCCGCCGCTTCAGCCGTCACCGGCTTCAGCCTGGCCGTCACCCGGGCGCTGGCGGGCAGCGGGGTGAAGGTGTCCGTGGTGGCCGCCCGCGCCGCCATTTCCCAGAGCGCCGACAACCACAACGGACAGAAGATCGAGGCGCTGATGAAGGTGTTCGACCGGGTATACTGCTACACCAGCGCGTCGGAGTACAAGACCTATCAGGACGACTGCGCCGCGTTCTGTACCGTCGGCGACATCGCCGACCGGTTCGTGCCCGTCTGCTCCGGCAGCCTGCCGGATACGGATTGCTGGGTGCTGGCCGATTCCGGGGGATAAAAACGGCGGCTCCGCCTTCCTGACGGCGTTCGCCAGACAGGCTTGAAAGGACTTGAACGTGTTGGAAATTCGGAAAGCGCGGCCGGACGACGCACTGGGGATCATGATCGTCAATGTCTATACGTGGCAGATCGCCTACGGCGGGCTGCTGTCCCCGGCCACCCTTGACGCGAGGATACGGAGCCTACCGGCAAAGGCTGAGCAGCTGAAAGCGGAGCTGCTTGATAAGAACGACTGCCTCGTCGCGACGGTGGACGGCACGGTTATCGGGTTCTGCCTGTATGGCAGATCGAGGAACGAGCGCTTTGAGGATGCCGGGGAGATCAACGCGCTGTATGTGCTCGAAGGCTATCATGGCCGGAAGATCGGGAAGGCGCTCTTCCAGGCGGGAGTACGGGAACTCGAGGCGGAGGGAC
>DAOPXW010000040.1:4087-17331 GCA_035352555.1 Oscillospiraceae bacterium | reverse complement strand
TCTATGGACGCGAGGCGGCAGGAGGGCAAAAAAGCGCCCCGGTACCGGGGCGCTTTCCTGCTGGGAAAGGATCGGGAGTGAATACTGAACAGGCACGATTGTTTAGAGACCGGCGTCCAGCTTTTCCGCGCGGTCGAGAAGCATCTGAACGAACGCGCCGTCCCAGACGCCGGAAAAATGGAGCAGGTCGATCACCGAGAAGCGGTTGCGCATCAGGTGGCAATTGGTAATGGCCCAGGTGACGGTCTTTGCATCCACGGGATAGTTCAGCCGGCTGTAGCGTGTGGGCGCGCCGGCGGCGTGCATGCAATCGGAGAGGTAGGCCGGGGTCTTGACCCAGCCGGAAACGTGCGCCTTGAACTGGTCGAAGTGGGCGAGAAACGCGGCGAATTCATCCCTGTGCGCCAGCCAGCGGTTCAGCTTGATCTGATAGTCCGCCCAACACTCGCCCGCGGCGGTGTGGTCGTTATCCAGCCAGTCGAAAGCGGCTCTGACGCGCCCCTCCATCTCCCGCGCCGTGGGATAGGCCCTGCCGAGATCGACCTTTTCGGGATCGAATTCATGGAGAAAGTAATCCCAGATGATGCTGGAGAGGATACCGGACACGGCGACCTGCGTGCCGTGATAGCAGATGCCGGTGTGCCGCACGCCGGAAGCCATGTCGATCAGGTGGCTCATCACGTGCTCCGACCCGGAAGCCGGGCAGGACTCGCCCGCGATGCCCATGGATAAGCCGCTGAGGGTCAGTACATTGGCAAGATCGCCGATGACCTTTTTATCGCCCGCCTTAAGCTTCGGCGAATTCTCCAGCAGTTCCTCGCACTGGGTGCGGATCATGTCCGACGGGGCGGGGTGGAAATTGTCGCCCATGGCGAGGACATTGGCCAGATACCAGTCCACCGGGGCCGTCCAGGTGGCGATGAGGTCGCCGTAACCGCTGACGTTCATTTCCGCCGGGGCGTCGGCGATCACATCCAGATCAACGATCAGGATGGACGGGTAGTGGGAATGGATGGTGCGCTTGACGCCGTTGATGAGCATGACGGAGACGCCGTCGGAAAAGGCGTTGACGGACAGCGCCGTCTGGACGATGACCAGCGGCATGGGATTTTCCTCGTTGACGAGGAAGGTCGCGCGCTTGCACAGGTCGCACAGCGTGCCGCTGCCCACGCCCACCACGCAGGACACGCCCTGGAGGCGGCCCACAATCTTTCCCGCGTTCTCCGGCGTGGCGTGGATGATCTTGCCCTCCCCTTCGGAGAGGGTGAGCCATTCCACGTCGTACTCTTTTTTCAGAAGGGCAAAAACCGTTTCCTTTACGTTTTGCCCCCGGCTCAGAATTTTGGTCGGCCCCGTGACCATCAGGATCTTTGCGCCGGGGGTCAGGGCCCTGACCGCGCTGGTGACCTTCTCGATCGCACCGTGGCCAATGAATATATCCTTCATCTCTATGGGGCGGAGCTTTTCCGCACCCTCCTGCTGCGCGAGGATGGCGCGCAGTTCATCCAGTTGGGTGGCGTCCGCCCTGACCAAACGAGGATCGATCATTGCGTCTTATTCTCCTTTATAGAATTTATTGAAGACCGGGACAAGCGCATAGTAGGCCGCAAGATACCGCCGGTAGGCTTCGTCGTAAGCGGCTTTCCTGCCCGGGTCTGGCTCGTAGGTCGCGCCCAGCTCCACCATGGCTTCCGCCGCCTCGTCCAGATCGGCAAAGTTGCCCTCCGCCACGGACGCCAGCATGGCCGCGCCGATGGCGGCGCCCTCCGGGTTCTTGGTGGCTACCAGGGGCTTGCCCAGCACGTCCGCCTTCATCTGGCACCAGAACGGCGACTTGGTGCTGCCGCCCACGATGCGCACACTGGAGCAGTCCATACCGATCTGCTCGAAGCGGTCCACATTGTCCCGCAGGCCGAAAAAGATTCCCTCGAACACGGCGCGGGACAAGTCGTCCAGCGTGTGGCTCAGGGAGAGGCCCGTAAAGGTACCCCGCGCGGAGCCGTCCCAGGTGGGCGTCATGGCGCCGGACATGCAGGGCAGGAAGGTCAGGCCATTGGAGCCGATGGGCGAGCGCATGGCCTGCTCGTTCATAAGATCGTAGCCGGCGGTCTTGAGGAGGGTGTCCTTATACCAACGGGTGGAGCCGCCGGAGACAAAGCCGGGATTTTCCACCAGCCACAGCCGGGAGTCCGCCGAATGGTGGGTCTCCACCAGATGGCCGTGGGTATCGAACACGGGTTTGTCCGAGGTGCCGGCCACGGGCTCCGCAGTGCCGGTGATGTCGCAGACCATGCCGGGCCTGACAAGGCCGGAGCCCAGGCAGGCGCTGTGCTCGTCGCCGGTACCGATGATGACCTTTGTCTTCGTGGTAAGGCCCAGCCGGTGGGCGGCGTTTTCCGTGAGTGTCCCCGCCACGGTCTGGGATTTGTTCAGCGTGCCCAACAGCGCGGGGTCGAGGCCGAAAGCGCGGCACATTTCGGGGTCCCAGTCCATTTTTGCCACGTTGTAGAGCATGGAGGCCGAAGCCTGGGCATAGTCCACCGCGGCGACGCCGGTCATCCAGTTGACCATGAAGCTGTCCACATTGAGCAGATACCTGGCCCTGGCAAAAACATCCGGCCGGTTCTCCTTGATCCACAGCATTTTTGCCGCCGTGTGGGAGGAGTCCAGATTCAGGCCCGTGACCTCGAAAACGCGGTCGGGGTCGACGAGCTTGGCGATCCGGGCGATCTCGGCCTCGGCGCGGCGATCCATCCAGATAATGCAGTTCATCAGCGGCGCGCCGTTTTCATCCACCGCGATGACGGAATCGTTGATGGCATCCATACCGATGGTGCCAACCTCGGCGGGGTCGATGCCGCTGACGGCGATCAATTCCTGAACAACTTTGGTAAAGGAGTGGAGATAATCCTCCACTGCCTGCTCGGCCCAGCCGGGATTGGGATAGATGGGGTCGTGGGCGCAGCTCGATTCCGCGATGATCTTACCCTGCGGATCTACGAGCAGGCCCTTGAGGGACTGGGTCCCCAGATCCACGCCGATAACATAACTCAAAACTTGTCACTTCCTTAAAAACTAAACGTTTTTCAGTACTCCACGTCGCCGTCCGGAGTCGGCAGGACAACGGACGATTTCCTCCAGCGCACAAGGGCCATCCAGAGCCAGACCACCACGCCGATCCCCATAAAAATGCCCCAGCACTTCCACGAGCCGGCTCCCTGCCGCAGCAGCAGAAGAAAGCGATGACCAGCGCAAGCACAAAAGCGAGCCCTCTCGTAAAATTGCCGCCTTTGAGGTGGAAGGGGCTGACCCAGTCCGGGTGCTTATTGCGGATGCGGATCGCCGAGAGCATGGTGAGTGCGTACGCAAGCGCCACGCTGAAGGACATGAGGTTATAGAAATCCCTCATGAAAGACGTGGCGTTCTGCAGGATGAGGAGCAGGATGCTGACGCCGAGCAGAAATAGGTTCGGGACGATCGGCTGCTGATGCCTGTTGAGCTTCGCGAAGGCCTGAGGCAGGAAATTCTTGCGGCCCATGGCATACATGAGGCGGACGGTGGAAAGCCAGAAGCCGAGCAGGCAGGTACCGATGGCGCACAGCACCGCGGCGATGCCGAAAAACACCGGCCAGACGTGCCAGCCGAGGATTTTGTTCATGGCGTTGATCGCGAGAAAGCCGTTTGCCGAATCGCCGGCAAGCAGGACGCTGAATTTATCAAGTCCGGCCAGTGAGAAGAAGAACAGCGAGTACACGATGCCGCAGGTGACGACGGAGCCCCAGATGGCCTTGCTCGTGTCCTTCAGCGGGAAATCCCCCTCCTCTATCATCTGGGGAACGGTTTCAAACCCGAAAAAAGGATTAATCAGCAGGCCGAAACCCACGAGCCAGCCGGGCACGCCCCAGGTGGTCTTCAGCACCGTATTGAAAAACGGCTTGAAATTTTCAAAGCTCCAGTGGCCGGAGAAGATGATTGCAAAGCTCGTGACGACGCAGCCGACGATTGCGCCGATGAGCATGGCGAGCTGCGCCTTGCCCGCGAGCTGCACATCCATCAGGCTGAAGATGCAGTAGATGGTAAGGCAGACGATACCGATGACGACAACGTGCTCAAAAGTCAGCGTAAGGCCGCAGACCTTGGCAATCCATTGGATAATGGCCATGATGGCCGCCGGAATGACCGCAATCCACGCGCCCATGATCAGCCAGCTGGAAAAGAAGCCGACGTGCTTGTTGAAGCCCACCGTGTTATAAATCAGTTCACCGCCGCAGGAGGGGAACATGGGGGACAGCTCGCAGTAGACAAACGCGATCGGGAGCACACAGGCCACGATAAGCAGGAAGGCCAAAAACGTTGCGGGGCCGCAATAGGAATAGAATATGGAATCCCAGTAGCCGACGAAGGTGAAGATGGCTCCGGTCGCGATGGCGTAAACATAAATCAGCTTGAGGCTCTTTTTGAGACCTCCCTGGTTTTCAAGTGTCGGGTTTTCACTGCTCATGTTGTTTCCTTATCTTTCTTCCTCAAATAATGTTCGCTCAATTAATTTCTCCCCTGGAGGCCCTCTGTGCTCCGGCGCGGAAAGCGCCGCCCGCCGCGCCGGAGTTTCGATAGAATTTTGAGCGCGGTACCGTCTCAGTCGTCGTCCGCGGACTCTACTATGAAGCTGCCCTTTCTCTTATTGCAGACGAGGAAATAATACACAATGGCCAGCGCGAAAAATCCAATGGCGATATAGAACAGAATGCCCTGGGTCAGGGATGAGTATATGGTGGAAATCGTGACTATCGCGCAGAAAATGGCGCAGATAATACCGGTGATGACCTTGCAGGTGTAAGGGCGCTTGGCATTGGGCTCGGATTTGCGCAGCTTAAACCAGGAGATGACACAGAACACCGCCATGAGAGCGGAACCGAGGCCGGAAATGACGACAATGGCGTCCACGGAGCCGATCAGGACAAAAATCATGCCGATGACGCTGGTGGTAATCAGGGAATTGATGGGGGTGCCGTTCTTATCCAGCTTCGCGAGGTAGGAAGGCAGGCACTTGCAGCGGGCAAGGCAATAGGCCTGACGGGACTGGCCGATAATGATCCCGTGCAGGGACGCGCACAGGCCGAACAGGGCGATGATTATAAAGATAATGTTCCACGCGCTGTCCGCGCCGAAAAGCTTGGTGATGACGATAGCCATGGGGGCGTCGGTGCCAATGATCTCCGCCTTGGGCAGCGCGCCCGCCATGACCACAAGCATCAGGACCGCGCACACAAGAAGCGTGAATACGGAAGAGATATAGGCCTTGGGGATATCCTTGGAAGGATTGCGCGTCTCCTCCGCGCCCATGCCGCAGGCCTCAATGGCGAGGTAGAACCAGACGGCGTAGGGGATGGCGAGGAAGATTCCTTTGATGCCGCCGAGATCGCCCATGTTGGCGATGTTGCTGGCTTTAACGGAGGGGAAGCCAATGGCGGAGAAAAGCAGCACTCCGGCGACGCCGATGGCCGTGACGATGACGCCGACCTTTGCGGCTGCCTCAATACCCGCGCAGTTGATCAGAAGGAAGATGATGTAGATGCCGACGGCCGCGATAACCGCGGGTACCGCCGGGAACATGTTGTGGACATAAGCGCCGACTGAAATGCAGATGCCCGGGGTCGCGAACAGGGACTCCACCAGATAGCAGAAACCCGCGAAGAAGCCCGTGCCGCGCCCGAACGCTCTCTCCGCGTAGGCAGCGGGGCCGGCGGAGCTGGGCGTCATAGTGGCAAGCTCGGCATACAGGAACATGAAGGTCACATAGAAAAGTGTCGCGATGACAAGCGCGATAACGGCTCCGAGGAAGTTCGTGCTGGCGAAGATGTAGTTCCATCCGTAGTACATGCCGGAGATGACCGCGCCGACCGCTATGGCCCAAAGGCCTATCGGAGTCAGCGCTTTTTTCAGTTTAGATTCTTCCACCTTGTAATCCTCCCTTTTTTTCCTCTTCTACTCTAAATTTTTTCTGATCGAAATGTCCAGCTGCTTGTTTACTTCTTTGCCATATACTCCGCGACGGCTATCAGATTGTCGCGGAAGCTGCCGTCGGGCACAAATTTCTTCTCAAACAGGGCGGAACCCATGGTGAAAGTCCAGGGGCCGATGTCAAACATGGTGTCGATGCGCGCGAAGCTGTTGATGCTGCCCGCAACGCAGACCTTTGCGTCCACCGCGGCGCAGAAATCGCGGGCCAGCTTTTCGCCGTCCACCACATGGCGGTAGGCCAGGATGTCGAAGCCCTTGATGCCCTTGGCCATCAGATCCTTCGCGTTCCGGATGATCTCCTCATTGGTGCCCTCCAGGATGCTGGGGCTGCCGGAGACCTTGCCCACAAAGGGCAGATACTCCATGCCGTTCTCCCGCAGCAGCTCGGCCACGGAGTCGTAGTAGAGCGTGCCCATGAGATAGTCGAAGCCGCAGTCGATGGCGGTCCGCGCGCCGTCAAGGCAGGAGGCCTCGTCATAGGTGACAACTTCAAGGAAGGTCTCTTTGCCCGCCTGCTTCATCTGCGCGGCGAGTTCCTTCATCTGGTCCTTGGGCAGTCCGACATTTTTGAAGCCCCAATGCTTTACAGGCAAGTCGCTGCACGTTTTAAAAGTTGCTTTTGCCTCCTTCACGGTAACGTCGTGATGGGTAAGCATGACCACAATATCAGGTCTCATTTTTTGTTTCTCCTTTTCTAAAAATAGGGTTGGAAAGCGCCTGTGCGCCCATGAACATTCTAAAAATATTTCGATATCCGTTCAAAGTCAACCGCCAAACCCAGCTCAAAAGCGCCCCCGTTTTGCGCGAAGTGCGCATTCGGAAAACATCTTGAACGATTTGCGCATTTTCACTTCAAATTTGTGTGATCGTCCAATCAGTTTTGAGCATTTGTCACAAAAGGCGGGCCCAGATTTCTATGCAGGATTTTGGCGATTTTGTTACAATTTCTGTGGATAATTTGCATATCAGCGTACAAATGGAATGAATTTGTTATTAAAATATCAATATTCCGGTTCGCTGCCCCAGAAAAAAACGTGGAGCGCCCGAAGACGCTCCGCGTACTGAGAGTGGTGTTGAAATTGCAGGTTCGTCCTATTCGCCGAAATCCAGCACCCGGCGCATACGGATGAGCGTCAGCCGGTTGCGGATGGCGGCGGAGACGGTGAGCATCTCGTCCGCAAGCGCGGGGTCGATGCCGATATCCTCCGGCTTGTAGAGCGCGCCGATGGAATCGTACAGGGCGGCCAGCTCCCCGGCGGGCGGGATGGCCGCGATAATATCGCGGATCTCGTCCCAGTGATCGACGATGTTCTGGGGATCGAAAGTGCCCAGAACATCATTCTCGTTCTCTTTCAGGATACCGTCGGCCAGAACGCCGAATTTTTCCTCCGCCCAGGCGCGGGTAATGGGCGCGAAGGGCTTGGCCTTGGGCGTGGGCAGCGCCGCCAGACGGTGATATTCTCCGGCGCACAGATAGGTGCCGACGCCCACGCACTGGCCGTGCATCCCGTGGGCACTTTCAAAGCGCGGGGGCTTCATCTCCACCAGGTGGGCCATCAGGTGCTCCGCGCCGGAGGCGGCCCGGGAATGGTTCAGCAGCTGCATGGTGAGGCCGCTCATCATCTGAGCCATGGTCATCGCTTCAAAATCCGGCTTCTCCCCCGCCGCCAGTCCGTCCGCCGCCCTGCGCATGATATCCAGCGCGTCCTGCGACAGCCGCGCCACCATGGGGCAGTAGTATTCGTCATCCACCAGCTTGGCCATCTTCCAGTCCGCCAGTGAGATGTACTTGGCCAAAATATCACTGACGCCGCTGATGGTGAGGAACATGGGGGCGTTGGCGATAACGTCCAGATCGGTGACCACCAGCGTGGGGGCCACCATGGGGATGGATTTTTTTTGCCCGTCGATAATGATGGAGCAAATATTGGCGGTAAAGCCGTCTGAACTGGAGAGCGTGGGGATGGCCGCGAAGGGGATGCCAAGCTTATAGGCGGGGTAGCGGCCGAAATCCATGATCGTGCCGGAGCCCACGGCCACCAGCACCTCGGGATGGTCCAGCCGGGTCATCATCTCCTCGATCATGCCCTTTTCCGAATGCAGGCCGTCGGCGTTCAGCACGATTTCCTGATCGGCCCTGATATGCTTGATCCAGGGGTTGTTGTAGGTATTGCTGTCGTAGATCGCTGCGCGTCGGCCGGTGAGCCCGGTCCGGCGCATATACTCTTCAAAATGATCGAAAGCGTTGTATTCCACCGCCACCAGCTTGGTTTCCAGCTCGTGGTCACGCCCGCAGACGCATTTTCCCACATATTTACCGCAATCCATAATCATGATCGTATTCCCCTTTCGTCGATATCCGAATTTATTCTGCTACTGTTTTGATGCCGTGTCAAGTCTGGCATACCCGTCATAGGCAAAGATCTGGGGCACCGCAGGATCCCCGCGGATCGCCACGATCTTGCCGATATAGATCGTATGGTCGCCGGCATCCACGCTGTCCGCCAGTACGCATTCAAATACCGCCCTGCTGCCGGAGACCACCTGGGCCGCGATCCTCTGCCCTTTTTCCAGCGGGATGCCATACTCGGCGGCTTTATCCTGCGCGCGGCCGGAGCATTGCCCGCATTTGAGCGCGGTTTCCCGCAGGGATTCTCCGACGATACTCAGGCCGAATTCCCCGGACTCACGGATAAGCGTCCCGCTCAAGCCCTTTTGGGACAGGCACACACTGAGCATCGGCGGGTGATTCGTTACATAATTCCACCAGGAGACCGCCATCACGTTGGTCTTCCCGTCCGGGCGCAGCGCGGTCAGCAGACCGAAGGGCGCCGGTGCCGTCAGCTTCTGGGCTTCGCCGATAGTAAGATCTTTCACATTGGCCTCCAAAAATGAAAAATGGGGATGTCATTTTGCGCTGTGTTCAGCTTAGATACTTTAACTTGGAAAGTCAACAAAGCAAATAAATTACTGCCGCCTGAACAAAACAATTTTGAGCGGGAAAAAGTTCGTTCCGCGCAAAAGCTGTTTTTTGTTGCGCGGTGCGATGGCTGATTTTTATAAGAACTGTACAGTTTTTTCCCGAATTTTCTACATATGCTCCAGATAATCGCAGGCTCTTACAAAAAAGTTGATGAAAACGCAAAGACATCATGCTATAATACCGTTTATCAGAAATGCAGAGGGTGATGCGATATGAAAACCGGCGTGCGCGAGCAAAAGATTATCAGTTTGCTCGAAAGCCGCGGAGAAATGTCTGTCGGCGATCTGAGCGAAATGCTGGGCGTATCTGTTTCCACACTGCGAAAGCAGCTGGCGGAGATGCAGGAGAAGAAGCTTGTCATCCGGACCTACGGCGGCGTCATGTCCATCAACCCTTTCCCCGACGAGACCTTCGACAGCAAGCTGCACAAGAGCGTGGCGGAAAAGCGGCGGATCGCCGCCCGGGCCAGGATGCTTCTGAAGGACGGCTGCTCCATCTCGCTGGGCAGCGGCACCACCGTATACGGGCTGGGCAGTCTGCTGGATGATCTGCGCCGTTGTGTGGTCTATACCGACTCCATACAGACGGCGGAGTATCTGGCGCGCTGCGCCGCACTGGAGGTCCACGTCTGCGGCGGCATTCTGCGCAGTTCCACCGGCACCATCATCGGCAGCGAGGCCTGCGATTTTTTCAAGGGGATCCATGTCGACTGCGCTTTTATCAGCTGCGACGCCATCGACAACGACGGCAACGTTTACAGCGACAATCTGGCCGTCGCCACCGTGGAGAGCGCGGTGCTGACCAACGCGAAGCGCCGCTATGTGCTGTGTGACTCCTCAAAGCTGGGGAAAAACTCCATCGCCAGAATCACCTCTCTCAAGGGCTGCGACGGTCTGATTACCGGGCAGAACGACAGCGTCACGATCGATAAGCTGTCTTATCTGACCAGCCTGATCTTTGTCTGATCCGCCGCTATGAAGAAAGCGCCTCCCGTCCCCGGGAGGCGCTTTTCGTGGAATCAGATCTGTCTGTTGCGGGACTGGGAATCGTAGTGCTTGTTCAGCAGCGGACGGACAACGTAATAGATGAGCTTGTTTTCGCCATTCGTCATATACAGCGCGAACGTGGCCACGAACAGTACCAGAACAAGGCCGATGAGTTTTCCCAGAATCTTAAAAATAGCTTTCATATTATTCCTTTACCTGCCTTTCTCTTACCACGCCTCGGAGTCGTCAAATTCCACCAGGGTGGGATCCAGCGGCTCTTCGCCCAGCACGACGTTCATGTAGCTGCTGATGGCCTTGCGCATATCCTGACGGGAAATGGTGCGGCAATCCTCCAGATCGTGGGGGACGAAGCAGAAGTAGAAGCCCAGATCGCGGGCCTGTTCCTCCAGCATGGCGTGGACGCCGTTCATGCCCTTGCAGGAGACGTTGTCGTTGACCAGAACCATGTCGCAGTTCAACTTTTTGGCCCAGTCCCAAACGGCGTTGACATTGTCCCAGCCGCCCACGGCGTGGTGGCGCATAACGCCCTTCTCGGAGAACTTAGCCAGATCGATCAGCGCCTGCTCGGGATCTTCGGTGTTGATGATGTTGTGGCCCATGGTGGAGTCCATATTGAGGACGATATTCAGGCCCCAGCAGTTCTGGGTCCAGGTGGGGAAATCGGTGTAATACACGGCGGAGGGACCCCACAGGAAGGCGCGGTGACGGGTCTTGCCCTGGAAGGGCTCATACTTGTCCTGCACGGCCTTGCGCATAATCTCGATGACCTTGCGGTCGGTATCGTTGAAGTAATCGATACGGCCGTTGGCAATGGCCCATTCCACCAGCTTATAGAGGGTTTCAGAAATGCCGCACAGCGGAGAATAAGGCGTTGCCAGGATCTCCCACTTCTCCATCTCGATCATGTTCTGCTCGTTGACACGCCTGGCCGCCTCAAAGAAAGCGGTCCAGTCGAACTTGACGTTGTAGACCTTCTCGATCTCGGCGATGCAGTTGCGCAGTTCCTGGGCGGAGTACTTGTTGCCCAGCGCCTCGTTGTGCTGCATGGAGAAGGCGAACGGATAGTCCAGCAGGCCCTCGCGATGGAAGCGGCGGCGCTGGAACATGGAGGTGGCTTCACTGGCGTTGCAGGGCTGATTGGTGGAGATGACCATCTTGCCGAAGATGGGGAAAGCGTCGTCGATGGTAACGCCGGTCTCGGCGGAGCAGCGGGAACACACGTCGGCGGGCAGGCCGTAGGATTCGGCCACGTCGATATAGTAGGGCTCGATGTGCTGGTCCACATCGCAGATGACGAACTCCGGCAGGGTCTGCATGGGCTCGGGCTTCAGCGTCGGGAAGCCGGCAAAGAACAGGGTCGGGATAGTCTCGTCCAGACCGACGAGATTGTCGGAATCCGGGCCGCCGCCCAGACGGCGGTCATTGCCGATGATGGTGCCGATCAGCCCGCAAAGAGTGCGGACGATGGTGTTGCTGTGGAGGGCGGAAACCTGCAGCTCGCGATCGCGGTAGCCTTCAAACAGACGATCCACAAAGGCGAAAGAACCCAGGAAGGAACCCATCCAGCGGTACTCCCAAAAGCCCTTCATCATTCTCACAGGGTCTTTGGCCACCATCATGCCCATCATGCCCAGATTCTTCAGCCAGGCGACATAGTCCACCATGGTATCTCTGCAGCCGCGCCACTCGCGGTACTTGGCGATTCCTGTCTTATCATAATAACGGCTGCGCAGACCGCCGGTGCCGTGCTCAGACTGCCAGAGGGGATCGAACCTTTCCAGCTTTTTATCAATGGCGCCGATCGCCATATTCAGGGGTTTTTCAAAATTTAAATTCATTGTTCTATCCCTCCTCAAGAATTGATCTTCTTGATCTCCAGACTCTCGACGAAGGCCTGGAAACGGGTACGGAGCTGACCGGCGGAGCCGACCACGTACTCTTTTTCGATGGTGCAGCAGGGGATGTTGCGCTCGTTGATCATGAGGTAAGAGCCCAGAACCTTTTCATAGCTCCAGAACTCGCAGAACTTCATGTTCTCAATGATGATACCGTCTGCCTTATAGTCCCTGTAAAGGCGCTCCATGGTACTGTGGCGCTGGTCAATCTTGTCGCCGGACATAAAGCGTGCGCACAGGTTGGTCTCCAGATAGTGGCGGCAGATGGCGTCGAACGCATTCTCGCCCTCGCGGATCTCGATCTGTTCGCGTCCGGGGATGGAGCCGAAACAGAAGCGGTCGGCCACGACCATGGCACCGCAGGATTCCACCAGCTTGATGAATTCGGGATCGTCAATCTCGCTGCCGACCATGACCACGCGGGCCCGGAACGGAAATTTCTTCTCGGGCTTGCGCTTTTTGATCTCTTCCAGTGTCTCTTCCAGATAGGGTTTAATAAGACGGTGGGGGCAGGTCAGGCTGACCAGATTGATGACGTGGAATTCGTAGCCGGTGATGGGAGGATTCTCCAGCTTGCGGAAATCACCGATCTCGGTGATAATACGGCTGATCTCGTTATGATCCTCGACAGCGGCCTTCATGGCCTCTTCGGAGGTATCCACGCCGCGCTTGTGGAGTTCGTCCACGACTTTGAGCTTCAGACCCGCCTTATAATAGTCGATGGCGTTATCGTCATACTTCAGGGGAGGATCAATGATGGTGGTAAAGAAATCCTTGTTCTTCACCGGGTCGATGAGGGAGAAATGTTCCTCCATGCGCTCCATGGCGGCGCAGCACTCCGCGCCGAACAGGGCGTTGAGGTAATTGTAGCCGCCCTCCACCGCGCGCTCCAGAATGGCGCGGACATAGGGGCAGTTGCGGGTGGTCATGTAGTAGCTGGCAACATCGGTGGAGGAGCAGTTGGGCGCGCGCAGACGGGAAGAGAAGCAGCCGGGCAGATTCAGCAGAGGCTCCGGGATATAGTAGCAGTTATAACCCAGCGCTTTGTCGCCCTCTTTGACGGCTTGCTGCACGAGCTCGTTGTTGGCCTCCTGCAGCAGGTTCTCAAAGTAAATCAGATGCTTGAGATCTTTCATGGATAGCCTCCCAAAAAAATATTTGCAGTTTTCTCGGTGCGGGTCGGGCAATGATCTTGCAAATGCGGCCACTGGGCGCATTTCCGCACAGTGGCCGCGAATTAACATGCATGTTAAAAATATCATTATCGGCTCAAACTGTCAATAGCAAAAGGCACACAAGAAAGCTCTGGATATTCGTCATAATGCCGTAACCGCCGGT
>DAOPXW010000040.1:0-3987 GCA_035352555.1 Oscillospiraceae bacterium | reverse complement strand
GGCCGGCGTTTTTATTTTTTGTTCCCGGAAAAATACCGGTTGCTGAGGCAGTTTCCCTCGCAAAAGTCGATGTGGTCGTCCATGGCCTGCCTGGCAAGCTCCGGAAAGCCCATACGGATGGCGTGAATGACGGAGGCGTGCTGGCTGCACAGCATCCTGAGATCGTCCCGCCGGAGGCCGGCGGCCATAAATTCGCAGGTGCGGACGGAGAGGTAGCTGAGCTTTTTATCCAGGGAATCATACATATCCAGCAGATACCGGTTGCGGGCGGCCTCCACAATGGCGGTGTGGAATTTCCGATCATGCTCCGTGGCGATGCGCACGGAGCCGCCGCTGATGTAGTCCTGCATCCCCTTGCGGAAATCTTCCAGCGTTTTTTCAAGGAGCGGCAGGTCCACGTACCAGTTTTTCTGCGCGCAGAGATACGCCGCCGTGCTCTCGATGGCCTTGCGGGCCACGAACAGCTCCGCGATATCGTCGTCGGAAATATCGAAAACGGTGTAGTTTTTATATTTCCCGCCGCTGCCCTTGGATTCCACCACCAGGCCCCTGGCGGCCAGCTGCTCCACAGCTTCCCGCACGGGGGTGCCGGAAACGTGCAGTTCCTCCGCGATGGAATTGATCTTCAGCTTGCTGCCGGGCTTGAGACGGGAGGAGAGAATGGCCTCCTCCAAGATTTTATACACCGCGTCGCTGATGCGAATGAACGGATTGTCCTGCTGCGCTCTCTGTAAGAGCTCCACGTCCAGAACCATTTCTTCATAATCCACGGCCATCGTATTCCTCCCAGCGCAGAGCTGTTGTCAGGACAGCATGATTTTATCATGCTGTAATATAGCGGATATTATAGCAAGCATTTGCCAAAACGTCAAACACAAGGACAATTTTTCGTTGGTTTCCCGCCGATTCCGTGTATTATTAGGATAGAATGATCTTTCCGGGGGGAGGCGGACGGGCGTTTGGATGAAATAGTGGCGGTAAACCTGCTGCGGCAGCGCAATCCCGCCGGCATGGAAGCCCTGCCGCCGCACTAGGGCCCGCTACCTATCCGCCGAAAAAGGCGGAGCGCTCTGAAAAAACGCTCCGTCTTTTATATTCGGTTCAGGCCACGGAGGACTTCGCCTGTTCGCGGTCCTCGGGTACGGTCAGGAAACCGACGACTTCCCCGCCGAACACATCGACATAGCAAAAGTATCTGAGGCAGGCCGTGGTATATTCTATCTCATAGCACACGCCGAGCAGATCGCCGGCAAGCGTCAATTTTTCCACCTGCACTTCATCATAGCTGAGGTTCGCATAATCCAGCGCCAGCGCAAGAGCCGTCAGTTTTCCGATATTGTTGTTCATCGTGCCGTGTTCCTTTCAGAATGATGGTGAAAGGATACCAGCAAATCTTAAGAGAAATGTTAACCTGCACAATTTCTTTTATGAAATCTGTGAAACATTTCTGTGAACGGGCTTTGAACGGCGTTTGTTTCTTCGGCGGGCGCAACGTGATTGTATCCGGCAAAAAAATCCCCGGGCCCATGGGCCCGGGGATGAAAAGACCGCGGTTCGGTCAGTCGGTAACGTAGGGCAGGAGGGCGATCTGACGCGCTCTCTTGATGGCCTCGGTCAGCTCGCGCTGATGCATGGCGCACACGCCGGTGGTGCGGCGGGGCAGGATCTTGCTGCGCTCGGACAGGAATCTGCGAAGCTTCGCGGTGTCCTTATAGTCGATGATAGTTGCCTTGTCCACACAGAACTGGCAAACTTTTCTGCGCTTGCGCATCTTGGGATTGGCACTCTTGTTATCCATTAAGCTGGTTCCTCCTTATCAGAATTAGAACGGAAGCTCGCCGTCGTCGTCGCCTATCTCGGAGAAGGCGGAGCCGCCGGATGCTGGGGCCTCGTACTTCGGCGCGGAATAGGACGTGTCGGTGCGCTCACCGCGGTTGTCGCCGCCGTCGCGGCGCTTGGATTCACCGAAATAAATGTTATCCGCCACGACTTCGGCGGAGCGGCGCTTGTTGCCCTCGCGGTCCGTCCAGTCGCGGATCTGCAGGCGGCCCGACACAACGGCCATGCTGCCCTTGGTAAAATACTTGGACACAAATTCGGCGGTCTGACGCCAGGCCACGCAGTCGATAAAATCAGTCTGCTTCTCGCCGCCGTCCTTGCCGCCGAAGTCGCGCTCGACAGCCAGGGAAAACGACGCCACCGGCGTCTGGGACTGGGTGTATCTGATCTCGGGGTCCCGGGTCAGACGGCCCATAATGACAATGTGGTTCAGCATCTCTTCGGCTCCTTACTCAGCACGCATGGTGATCAGTGAACGGATGACGCCGTCGGTAATGCCAAGGATACGGTCCAGCTCTGCGGGGAACTCGGGCGTACAGGAGAACTTCATCAGCACATAGTAGCCCTCGGAAATGTAGTTGATGTTATACGCCAGCTTGCGCTTGCCCATCTCCTCCATCTCGTCAAGAGTACCATTTGCCTCAACAAGTGCCTTGAACTTCTCAACAATGGGAGCGGCCTCCTCTTCGGAAAGCTTCCCGCTGATGATGTACATAACCTCGTACTTTTCGCTTGTTTTTGCCATGGTTGCACCTCCTTCTGGTCTTATGGCCCCCGCTCGCGGCGGGAGCAAGGAAATATACCCGTCTCACGGACAGGCTAAATTATTATACCTTTATCTGAAATAATGTCAAGTATTTTTTCCTGTGTTGACTTGGGTCGGGCATGTCTGCTAAGATACGGTTGAAAGCGAGGCGAGGCTCATGGCAGAGCTCCTGAAGTTCCGCACGCCGGACAGGCAGAGGATCATGGACGAAGCGCATACCGCGGATTATCAAAACGCGGAGGACTTCAAGAAAGTCCGCGTGGGCAAGCTGGGCGTGTACCACCGCGACCTGTGGCGCAGAATGTTCGTCCCTTACGAAAGCATCACCCGGGCCTATCGGGGCGTAAGCGTGGTCATGCCGGACGATCATCCCGCCATCGAATATTTCCGGCTCATCCTGAAAAACGGCGGCAGGGAGATCGCCAACGTCATTTTCGGCGAGCACGACGAGGAGCTGGTGGACCGGCTGGTGCTGCGCATCGGCGAGCTCAGTCCCGCCACCGGGATCGGCTACGAGGAGCCCCCGAAGCCGGAAAAGAGGAAGAAATGAAACGTCTGGCAGCCCTGCTGCTCCCGATCCTGCTGCTGCTCACCGGCTGCGGCGAAGCGGCCGTATCCTCGCCGTCCCCCACTGCGGCGCCCACGCCGGTGTCCACGCCGTCGCCCACGGCCTCTCCCCCGCCGGCGGACGACACGCTGGTGGCGGTGAGCGACTATATCCCGGACATCGTCGTTGATCTCAAGTATGCCGGCACGGACAATTTCACCGGCAAGGTCATCTACGACTTCACCGAGGCCCGGCTGCGCTACGGCACGGTGAAAAAACTGCTGGCGGCGCAGGAGAGGCTGACCAGCGAGGGGTACGCGCTGGAGATCTGGGACGCCTATCGCCCGGCATCGGCTCAGCAGGCTCTGTGGAACGCCCGCCCCGACCCCGTCTATGTGGCCGACCCGGCCACGGGCGGCTCCAACCATACCCGCGGCAACACCGTGGACGTGACGCTGGTAACCGCCGACGGCGGCGCGGTGGAGATGCCCAGCGCCTTTGACGACGCCAGCTCCGCCGCCGACAGGGACTACTCCGACGTGTCCGCCGCCGCCCGGCATGACGCGCGGCTGCTGGAATCCGTGATGACGGAATGCGACTTTGCGGGTTACTCCGGCGAGTGGTGGCACTATGCCGACACGGACGTCTACCCCATGATCGCCGATGGAATTTCATAAGAGCAGCCCCCCGGCAATTGCCGGGGGGGCTGCTCAGCTTGTCAAAGAACTCCCCAAAAAGGAAAAATCGAGTAATTGACGGGGGGGAGTGTGAGGGGGCAAGGCCCCGCCTCAATTCAGATAAATAGCCGCCGAAGCCTTGCGCAGCAAGGGTTCGG
>DAOPXW010000039.1:0-18051 GCA_035352555.1 Oscillospiraceae bacterium | reverse complement strand
AGAATCAAAGGAACAAACCAACACGCCCCCGGCCTTTTCGGCCGGGGGCGTGATTTTATGCGCCGACCGGGTCACTTGCCGCGCAGACCCAGGACGTCCATGCCGGTCATGTAGCGGCGCATCATGTCGTAGACATAGTTGCCGGAGGCCCGGCGGATATAGGGGCGGTTGCGGTGCTCGCCCAGATCGAGCTCCTTGACGAAGGTCCCGTCCGCGGTCGCCAGCGCCACAAAGACCTGGCCCACCCTGTGCACGCCGTCCGTATCCGGCCCGGCGATGCCCGTGGCGGATACGCCCATGTCCGCGCCCAGGCGGGTGCGGACGCGCTCCGCCATCTCCCGGGCCACTTCCCAGCTGACGGCGGTCTTTTCCGCGATCAGCGCGGGGTCGATCCCCAGAAGCCGGGCCTTGGCGTCGTCGGTGTAGGTGACCACGCCGCCCAGGAAAAAGTCCGACGCGCCGGGCATCTCCGTGAAGCGGCGGGCGATGTCGCCCCCGGTACAGCTCTCCGCCGCGGCGAAGGTCCGCTTCTTTTCCCTCAGCAGCTGCATGACACGCTCCTCGAGGCACTCCACGTCCACGCCGTACACCGTGTCGCCCAGAATGGCCACGGCCTTTTCCATCACCGGGGCCATCATGGCCTCGGCTTCCTCCACGGTCCGGGCCTTGGCCGTGACCCGCAGCAGACAGTCGGCTTCCTTGGCGTAGGGGGCCATGGTGGGATTGGTGAGAGAATTCATGTAGTCCCGGAGCATAAAGTCCATGGCACTCTCGCTGGTGCCGAAGACGCGGATCTGGTGGGAGACGATCTGCTCGTCCGTAAGGGTGCGCAGCCACGGCATGACCCGGGCGCGGAACATGGCGTTGAGCTCCCGGGGCGGGCCGGGCAGCATGACGACGATCTTGCCCTGGCTTTCAAAGGCGCAGCCCGGGGCGGTGCCCCAGTCGTTGTGAAATTTGACGCAGCCCTCCGGCAGCAGGGCCTGCTGAAGATTATTCTCCGTCATCTCCCGGCTGTAACCCCGGTTTGTGAGATAGTCGTACAGGCCGGCTTTTTCCTCCTCGTCCATGACCAGCTTCAGCCCGAAGGATTTGGCCAGCAGCTGCTTGGTGAGATCGTCGCAGGTGGGGCCCAGGCCGCCGGTGGCGATGATCATGTCCGCCCGGCCCCTGGCGACTTCGATGCACGCCGCCATCCGCGCCGGGTTATCGCCCACGACGGTGTGGTAGAGCACGTTGATGCCCAGCTCCGACAGCAGGATCGACACGTCCCGGGAGTCGGTATTGGTGGTCTGGCCCAGCAAAAGCTCTGTGCCCACCGAAATGATTTCCGCATTGTAAGTTTTCATAGCTTGACTCTGATCCTTTCAATCCCCGCGACGGCTTCCGCCGCGAGCCCCTCGATATCCAGCGCGGCCTCGGCCTCCGCGACCTCCGCCACTGTGGGGCGGGTCTCGGGATGGCGGGGCGTGAACACGGTGCAGCAGTCCTCATAGGGCAGGATGGACGTGCCGAAGGTCCCGATCTTCCGCGCGATGCGGACGATATCCTCCTTGTCCATGCCCACCAGCGGCTGGAGCACGGGCAGGTCGGTGACCGCCTGGGACACGGCCATGGCCTCCATGGTCTGGGAGGCCACCTGGCCCAGATCCTCGCCGGTGACGATGGCGCCGCAGCCGTTGGATTTCGCGATGGAGTCCGCGATGCGCATCATGAAGCGGCGCATGATGAGGGTGAAATATTTTTCCGGACATTTGTCCCGGATTTCCTCCTGAATGTGGGTAAACGGCACCACTTCGATGGTCATACTGCCGCAATATTGGGTGAGAATCCGGGTCAGCTCCACCACTTTCTCCTTTGCCTGCTCCGAGGTGTAGGGGAAGGAGAAGAAGTGCACGGGGATGGGCTTGACGCCCCGGCGGGCGATCATATAGGTGGACACGGGGCTGTCGATGCCGCCGGAGAGCAGCGCCACGGCGCTGCCGTTGGAGCCCAGCGGCATCCCGCCCGCGCCGGGCACGGGCGCGCCGTGGACGAAGGCGGCATAGTCCCGGATCTCCATATGCACGGTGAGATCGGGGTCGTGGACGTCCACGGGGACGTCGGGATAAGCGTCGGCCAGCTCGCCGCCCACATACTGGGACAGCTCAATGCTGGTCAGGGGGAAGGATTTGTCCCCCCGGCGGCTCTCCACCTTGAAGCTCTTGGCGCGCTCCATGGCCGGGCAGAGATAGTCGATGGCCAGCGCGGCGATGGCCTCCCTGGTTTTTTCGCAGGCCGCCGCCCGGCTGAGGGTGACGACGCCGAACACGGTCCGCAGCGCCTCAAAGGCGGCGTCCACGTCGGCGGAGTCGTCCGCGGGCTCCACATACACGATGGACTGGCGGCTGTAGACCTTGAACTTGCCCAGCCCGCGGATACGGTAGCGGATGTTGGCCTGAAGGCGCTGGTCGAAGCGGTGCTTGTTCAGCCCCTTCAAAACCATTTCGCCCTGCTTGAGCAGGATGATATCTCTCATAGATTGTTCTCCATCAGGTTGAATGTTCTGTACTGGATAGCCTCGGCCAGATGGTCGGGCCTGATTTCCGCGCTGCCGTCCAGATCGGCGATGGTGCGGGCCACGCGCAGGATTTTGTCGTAGCTGCGCGCGGTGAGCCCCATGGCGTCGAAGGCGTCTTTCATCAGGGCGCCGCACGCGTCGCTGAGGGCACAGCAGCGGTCCAGCTCCTCCGGGCCCAGATGGGCGTTGGAAAGCGTGCCGCCGGTGCGGGCGCGCTGAACGGCGCGGGCCGCGTTGACGCGCTTTTTGATGTCGGCGGAGGTCTCGCCCCCGGCGCGGTCGGTGAGCTCCGCGTATTCCAGCGCCGGGACCTCCACGATGATATCGATGCGGTCCAGCAGCGGGCCGGAAATGCGGCTGTGATAGCGGCGGATCTCGCTGTCCGTGCAGTGGCAGCGGCCGGAGGGGTGGCCGTACCACCCGCATTTGCAGGGGTTCATGGCGCACACCAGCATGAAACGGCTGGGAAAAGTCTCGCTGCCGGAGACGCGGGAGACGGTGACCACGCCGTCCTCGATGGGCTGGCGCAGCACCTCCAGCACGTCCCGGGGGAATTCGGGCAGCTCGTCCAGAAACAGCACGCCGTTGTGGGCGAGACTGACCTCGCCGGGGCGGGGACTGCTGCCGCCGCCGGACATGGCGGTGGCGGACACCGTGTGGTGGGGCGAACGGAAGGGCCGCAGCGCAACGACGGGATTTTTGCCGTCGGTGAGGCCCGCCACGGAGTGGATCTGGGTGGTCTCCAGCATCTCCTCCCGGCTCATGTCCGGCAGGATGGTGGGCAGGCGCTTGGCCATCATGGATTTGCCCGCCCCCGGCGGGCCCACGATGAGGATATTATGGCCGCCGGCGGCGGCAATCTCCAGCGCGCGCTTGACGTTTTCCTGGCCCTTGACCTCCGCGAAGTCCAGTCCCCGCGGGATGCGCGGCGTCACGGCGGCGGGCGTGGCGGGGGCGATGGCCGTCTCCCCCCGGAGGTGGGCGATGAGCTGGGCCACGTTTCGGACGGGGTACACCGCCACGGCATCGGCGAAGGCCGCCTCGGCGGCGTTGTCCGCCGGGACGAACAGGCGGCGGATGCCCGCCTTTTCCGCGGCCAGCGCCATGGGCAGCGCGCCCGGCACGGGGCGCACCTCCCCCGCCAGGGACAGCTCCCCAAAAAAGGCGCAATCGTCCTTCGGCTGGGGAATGTCCCCGGCCGCGGAGAGAATGCCGAGCAAAACCGGCAGGTCGTAGACCGTGCCGGCTTTTTTCGTGTCCGCCGGCGCAAGATTCACCGTCATGCGGCTGACAGGGAATTTGAAGCCGTTATTTTTGATGGCGGCGCGCACCCGCTCCCGGGACTCCTTCACGGCGGCGTCGGGCAGACCCACCACGTCGAAGCCGGGGAGCCCGTTGGAGATATAACACTCCACGGCCACTTCGTAGCCGCCGATACCCTTAACGCCGAGGGATCGAATCTTTGAAATCATCGGTTGTCCTCCCTGCGGGGGAGCGTTTACTCCTCCGTCTCGCCGGTGACGGCGATGTGCAGCTCGTCCAGCTGCTTGGGCTCCACGGTGGAGGGGGCGCCCATCATCACGTCCTGGGCGTTTTTGTTCATGGGGAAGGGGATAATCTCCCGGATGGAATCCTCGCCGGCCAGCAGCATGACCATGCGGTCGATGCCCGGGGCGATGCCCGCGTGGGGAGGCGCGCCGTAGCAAAAGGCGTTGTACATGGCGGGAAACTTTTTCTTCACGTCCTCCTCGCCCAGCCGCACCAGCTCGAAGGCCTTGACCATGATCTCGGGGTCGTGGTTCCGGACCGCGCCGGAGGAGAGCTCAATGCCGTTGCAGACCAGGTCGTACTGGTCGGCCGTGATGGTGAGGGGGTCGACCTCTCCGCGCTCGGCCTTCAGCAGCACGTCCAGCCCGCCGGAGGGCATGGAGAACGGATTGTGGCAGAATTCCAGCTCGCCGGATTCCTCGCCGATCTCGTACATGGGGAAGTCCACGATCCAGCAGAATTCGTAGCGTTCCCTGTCCATGTGGCCGGGGACGGCGGCGCCAAGCTTGTTGCGCAGCACGCCGATGGTCTTCTGGGCCTGGGTCCTTTTGCCGGCGGACACGCCCACAAGGCAGCCGGGCACAAGGCCGAGGGTCTTTACGGCCTCGTCCTTCTTTTCATTGAAAAACTTGGCCACACCGCCGATGAGCTCGCCGTTTTCGTCCATGCGGAACCAGTAGGGCTTCACGCCGGACTGGACCTCGGTATCGGCGCAGAGCTGGTCGATCTGCTTGCGGGTGAGGGCGCAGTCCGTGACAGCGACGGCCTTGACCTCGCCCTCGGCAAAGGGGCCGAAATCCATGCCCCGGGTGAGGGCTGTGATGTCCCGGCACTCCAGGTCGATGCGCAGATCCGGCTTGTCGGAGCCGTAGCGCTCCATGGCGTCGTTGTACGCGATGCGGCGGAAGGGCGCGGCGGAGGCGATATCGTAGGTGCCGTACTTGGCGAATACGGGCGGAAGCACATCCTCCAGCACGGCGAAAACGTCGTCCTGGCAGGCGAAGGCCATCTCCATGTCCAGCTGATAGAACTCGCCGGGGGAGCGGTCGCCCCGGGCGTCCTCGTCCCGGAAGCAGGGGGCAATCTGGAAATAGCGGTCGAAGCCGGAGACCATCAGCAGCTGCTTGAACTGCTGGGGGGCCTGCGGCAGGGCGTAAAACTTGCCGGGGTGTTTCCTCGCCGGGACCAGGTAATCCCGGGCGCCCTCGGGGGAGGACGCGGTGAGGATGGGGGTGGTGATCTCCAGAAAACCGTGCTCGGTCATGGCCTGCCGCAGGGCGGCGACGACATTGCAGCGGAGGATGATGTTCTTTTTCACCGCCGGGTTGCGCAGGTCGAGATAGCGGTATTTCAGCCGGGCGGCCTCGTCCGCCTCCCGGGAGCGGTTGATTTCAAAGGGCAGCTCGTTGTAGCGGCAGCGGCCCAGGACCTCGATCTTCTCCGGCACGACCTCGATATCGCCGGTGGGGAGCTTGGGATTTTTGCTGTCGCGCTCGCGGACGGTGCCGGTGACGGAGAGGGTGGATTCCTTGTTGACGGACTTGACCAGCTTCATCATGTCCTGGGTATCGACCACCAGCTGCGTGGTGCCGTAAAAATCGCGCAATACCACAAAGGCGAAATTCTGGCCCACCTCGCGGACGTTTTCCATCCAGCCGACCAGCGTGACGGTCTTGCCGGCGTCGGCGATGCGGAGCTCACCGCAGTTGTGGGTACGGGATTGGAACATAAAGATTTCCCCTTTCAGTGATGAAAAATGAACTCATTCCTGGAGAATGATACTGCCGGAATCCATTTCGGCCACGCCGGCGCGGATGGCCTCCGCCGCGGCCAGCGGGGTGAGCTTGACCTGCTCGCCCGTACGCATGTTCTTGACGCTGAAAACGCCCTCGGCGGCCTCGTCCCCGCCGATGATGACGGCGTAGGGCACCTGCAGCTTGTCCGCATAGCCCATGCGGGCCTTGAACTTTTTCTGCTCGGTATAGAGCTGGGTCCGGATGCCGTGGTCGCGCAGCACGGTGGCCGCGGAGACGGCGAAGGAGAGCTCCTCCGTCATGGGGATGACCAGCGCGTCGCAGGGGGCGGTGACCCCCGTGTCGGACAGCAGGCCCTGTTCGCTGAGCACATAGAACAGCCGTGTCAGCCCGATGGAGATGCCGACGCCGGGCAGGGGCTTGTCCGTATAGTAGCCGGCCAGATCGTCGTACCGGCCGCCGGAGCAGACCGAACCGATCTCGGGGTGGTCGGTAATCAGCGTTTCATACACGGTGCCGGTGTAATAGTCCAGGCCCCGGGCGATGGTGAGGTCGATGGCAAAATGCGTCTCCGGCACGCCGAAGGCGGCCAGATATTTCACCACGGTCTCCAGCTCGGCAAGGCCCTCGTCGAACAGGGGGTCCATGCCCGAAAAATCGTGCAGCCGGGCCAGTACCCCGGCGTTGGTGCCGCTGATGGCCATGAAGTCCAGCACGGTGTCGGCCTTCTGGGGGTACATCCCCACCTCGTTGACCAGCAGCTCGCGCACCTTTTCCGGGCCGATCTTGTCGATCTTGTCCACGGTGCGCATGATCTCGCCCGCGCGGGCGGACATCCCGTTCATGGCGTAGAAGCCGTTGAGGATCTTGCGGTTGTTGACGCGGATGACGAAATCGCGCAGCCCCAGCTCCGTGAAGGTGCGATAAATGACGGAAGGGATCTCCGCCTCGTTGGTGATGTCCAGCTTCCCGTCGCCGATCACGTCAATATCGGCCTGATAAAACTCCCGGAAGCGGCCCCGCTGGGCCCGCTCGCCCCGGTAGACCTTGCCGATCTGGTAGCGGCGGAAGGGGAAGGCCAGCTCGTTATAGTGCAGGGCCACATACTTGGCCAGCGGCACCGTGAGATCAAAGCGCAGCGAAAGATCGCTGTCGCCCTTGGTGAAGCGATAGACCTGTTTTTCAGTCTCTCCGCCGCCCTTGGCCAGCAGCACGTCGGACGCTTCGATGATGGGGGTATCCAGCGGCGTGAAGCCGTAGAGCGAATACGCCCGGCGCAGGACGGCCATCATTTTTTCCATTTTGATCTGCTCCGCGGGCAGCAGCTCCATAAAGCCCGAGAGCGTGCGGGGCGCGACTCTTTCCATAGAAATCCGTCTGTCCTTTCATACAAAATGCTGCCGGCAGGATGCGTCGGCAGCATCAAAAAATTCTGCTGTTGGGTTATCTCTTTTTGGGGTTGACGATGTTGCGCCAATCCAGATCGCCCCGGCGCAGACCCTGCACCAGCACCTCGGCCGTGGCGGCGTTGGTGGCGAAGGGGATCTGATACTGGTCGCACAGCCGCTCGATCTTGCTGATATCCTCCACGCCCTCCTGATTGGCCGGGTCGCAGAAAAACAGGACAAGGTCGATCTCGTTGTAGGCGATGCGCGCGGCGATCTGCTGGGCGCCGCCCTGATCGGCGTGGAGATACAGCGTCACCGGCAGACCTGTGGCCTCCTGCACCAGTTTTCCCGTGGTGCTGGTGGCGCAGATCGAATGTTCCGCCAGAATGCCGCAGTAAGCGATGCAAAACTGTACCATCAGTTCCTTTTTTCTATCGTGTGCCATCAGTGCTATATTCACCGCAGTGTCCTCCATAGGTCCGTGTAAAATAAATTCGTTCAGGCGCGGCTTGCGCTTTAATTGATTAATTATAAGCGGTTTTACTCAAAAGTTCAACAGGTTATTTTAAGATTGTGAGTTCGCCTTCCGTGGTATTCTCGGCGGTCTGCTCGTCAAAATAGGTGTTCAGGATATCCTTGGCGATGGGGCCCAGAGACGCGCCGGCGCCGGAATGTTCCACCACAATGGCGATGGCGATCTGAGGATCGTCAAAGGGCGCGTAGCACATGAACACGCCGTTATTGCTGATGCCGCTGCCCTTCTGGACGGTGCCGGTCTTTGCCGCGACCTTGACCTTGTAGTCGTGGAAGGTCGCATAAGCCGTGCCGTTTGGGTGGTTCGCGACGAGGTACATGCCTTGCTGGACGGCTTTCCAGTTATAATCCGGGGAGTCCACCGTGGACAGGACTTCGTTGTCCCGGGTATAGACGGTGGTGCCGTAATCGTAGGTGCGGACGGTCTTCAGGATGGACGCCGTGTACCGGGTACCGCCGTTTGCGACGGTGGCGCAGTATTCCGCAATCTGCAGCGGCGTAAACAGGCTGTCCGACTGGCCGATGGCGGCCGTCACGGTGTCGCCGTTGTACCAGTCCACGCCCTGAAGTTTCTTGTGGGTCTCCGGGTTGGCCATATTGCCCTTGGTTTCCGCTAGTTCGATGCCCGTGGATTCGCCGAGGCCGAATTCGGCGGCATACTTATCCAGCTTGTCAATGCCCAGCTCGTCGCCCACGGTGTAAAAGAAGATGTTGCAGGAATCGCGGATGGCGGTCGTGACGTTTTCCGCACCGTGGGTCAGGCCGTAGCTGCTGTAGATCCAGCACTTGGGGGCGAAGCCCGTATCCGCGTATTTCGTAAAAACGCCGTTGCAGACGATGGTGGTGCTGGTGTTGATCTTGCCCTCGGTGAGCGCGGCGATGGCGGTGCAGGGCTTGAAGGTGGAGCCCGGGGCGTAGGCGCCCATCAGCGCCCGGTCGAACATGGGCTTGGTGTCGTCATTTTTCAGCTTCTCAAAATTCTCCGACAGCGTGGACAGATCGTAGGTGGGCCAGCTGGCGATGGCCAGCGGCTCGCCGGTCTTGACGTCCACCACCACGGCGGCGCCGCCGGTGATCTGGTTATTCTTATCGTTCTCATCGGTAGTCGTACCGTTTTTGGCGTCATCCGCGGCCTTCTCGGTCTTGAGCTCCTCGATGCCCTTGGCCAGCGCGTTTTCCGCGGACTCCTGCAGCGTCTCGTCGATGGTGAGGTACACCTGGTCACCGGGCGAAGGCTCCTTGGTATAGACCGTGTCCGTCACCGTGCCGTCGGCGGTGGTGGTGATGGTGGCGGTGCCGTCCGTACCGTGGAGGTAGGATTCAAAGGCCAGCTCCGCGCCGTCCTTGCCCACCAGGGCGTTCATGGAGTAGTTCAGGCTCTGGTACTTTTTGTACTCCTCCGAGAAGATCATGCCGGTATAGCCCAGCAGATGGGCCGCATAGGCGGTGCTGTATTTGCGCACATAGGTGGTCTGGATGTTGACGCCCTTCATGCCCTTTTCCAGCATGGCAGTGATGAGATTCATGTCCGCGTCCTTGACGAAAATATAATCCGCGGTGTTGTAGTCCTTGGAGTAGCGGGCGTTGATCTCATACCGCACACCGGCGATGGTGCGCATATCGGCGGCGGAGTAGTTGTTGTCGATCTCGTAGCGGGTGCGCATATAGCTCAGGAGCTCCACGGCGGTGGTGTTCTCGTCCAGCCCCTTGTCCTTGAAATAGGCGGTGAGCATGGATTTCTGGGAATCCGTCATGTCCGTATACGCAAAGGGCGGGGTCCTGGTGATGGGCAGCGTGTCGGTATAGGCGGCGCCGCTGGCGGTGACCATGGCCGTGAGCGCCAGAATCTGGGCGTTGGGATCGTCCGTCTCGTAAAAGAGCTGGTGCTCGTTGATGGTGATGTTGTAGCTGGGCTGGTTGGACACCAGCACCCGCCCGTAGCGGTCCAGAATATTGCCGCGGGCGGCGGTCACCTGCTCGATGCTGGAGAGGCTGTTGGCGCTCTTCTCCAGATAGGCGTCGCCCTCGATGATCTGCAGCTTGTACAGGAAGACGAAGTACACGCACAGCAAAATCAGCAGCAGCGCGGAAAGCACTGTCAGCCGGTCGGTTTTAATGGGTTTGTTCATGCTCGTTCCTTTCGCGGGGTACCGCTGTCAAGCCTTGACGACATCCGTTTGACGATGGGATAAAAGACCGCGGCTTCGGGGAGAGACCACAGGGTCTGCAAACCGGCGATCTTCAGCAGCGGCGCCAGCGCGCCGCCGGAGAACGCGGCGTCCGTGGCGGCCTGAAGCAGGCCTGTCAGCAGCAGGGCGGCGAAGGCCGCCGCCAAAAACGGGAAAAAGCGCCGGTTGAGGAAAAACACCTCCGCAAAGCCGGAGAAGAACCCGATCACGGGGAACAGCACCGTGAACAGCACGGTGTTTTCGGCATAGCTCATGTCCCCGAACAGGCCCAGAAACAGCCCGAAAACCGCGCCGCGCACGCCGCCCCCGAATATCCCCACGGCTACGCAGGCCGCCGGCAGGAACAGCGCTTTCACCCCGAAAAACGTGATCCGGGAGAACACGGCGTTCTGCACCAGCAGCGTGAGCAGCAGCAATATGGCGTAGGCCAGCACCCGGCGCGTTTTTTTCACATCGAATAATTCCTTCAGCACTTATTTCACCACATCGTAGCTTTTTACAACAAAGACCTGCACCAGGGTGTTAAGGTCGCAGCTGGGCGTGACCAGGCCGTATTCCACCTGGCCGCCCGCCTCCGTCTGCACGGAGGAGATGGTGCCGATGACCAGTCCCTCCGGGTAGGACCCGCCCACCCCGGAGGTGAGTACGGTGTCCCCGGTGAAAATCTGGGAATCCGTGGGCAGATAGGTGAGCTTCACCGTCCCCTTCTGCATGAGATCGCAGTCGCCGATAATCATGCCCGTGGCGCCGGATTCGCTGGCGATGGCGCCGATACTGGTGGTTCCGTCGATGACGGTGCTCACCGTGGCCCAGTCGCCGCCGAGCTCCGTCACCGTACCGGTGAGGGCGCCGTATTCGGTGATTACGGGGTTGCCCAGCGCCACGCCGTCGTTTTTGCCCTTGCTGATGGTATAGGTGGACGACCAGTTGGACGCCGTGCGGGCCACGACCTTGGCGCTCTCCAGCTCCATGTCCGAATGCTTTTCCGTGAAGCCCAGCAGATTGCGCAGCCGCTCGTTTTCCTCCTCGGCGTCGGCGCCCGCCCGGGCTTTCTCCTGGGCCGCGGCCAACTGCGTGCGGAGGGATTCGTTTTCGGCCTGGAGGTTATCGTAGTTGTACATATAGCCGTAGATGCCCTCCAGCCAGTCGGCCACGCCGCCCACCACGGTCTGCACCGGCTTTCTCAGCGCGCCGGAGGCGTTGCGGAAAAGGCCGGCCCTGCCCTTGGCGGTGCCCACGGCCACGGCGGCGATCAGCGCCACGACCAGCACGATCACTCCGAGCCTGATTCCCTTTTTCTTCAGGTATTCTTTCAAATCAGTTCTACTCCCTGCTGTTTCAGCATCTCGCCCAGGCGGCAGATAGGCAGGCCCATAACGTTGAAAAAGTCGCCCCGGATGCCCCGCACGAAAAGCGAGGCCAGCCCCTGGGCTCCATAGGCCCCGGCCTTGTCCATGGGCTCGCCGGAATCCACATAGGCTTCGATTTCCCGGTCGGTCAGCGGCCGGAAAAAGACCTCCGTCCGTTCCGTTTCACTCCGGCACTCCCCGCCGCGCAGGACGGTGACGCCGGTAAAGACCTCGTGCCCGCGGCCGGAGAGGGTGTGCAGCATGGCCACGGCCTCCGCCCGGTCCTTCGGCTTGCCGAAGACCCGATCGTCCACCCAGACGACGGTGTCCGCCGCGACGACGACATCCTCCGGCGCGCACGCTGCCGCGACTTCCTCCGCCTTGGCCCGGGACAGTACCCGGACGATCTCCGCCGGCTGCAGGCCGGGGGCGTACTTTTCCTCTCCCCTGGCGGGGATGATCCGGAGATCCCTGACCCCCAGCATTTCCATCAGCTCCCGCCGCCGGGGCGAGCCGGACGCAAGTACGATTCCCATATCAGTCAACACCTCGATAATACAGTCCGCGGGTCAGGACATTGGGCTTATAGTCCGACTCCCCGCGGTAGCCGCGGGCCACCTCGGCGCACTCCCGGGCGTTTTCGGTGGTGAACAGCAGCCGCAGGCCCCACAGCCCGCAGCCGAACAGGTCTTCCTTCTTGTCGGCCAGATACAGCTTGTGGGCGTTGTAGATCACGTTGCGGCAGCCGAATTCCTTGACCACCGGGAACACGCTGCCCATGCGGTCGGACAGCTGCGCCGGGGTCTGGCAGGTGCAGCGGCCGGCGGACTGCTTGATGACGCACTGGTCGGACACCATCAGCGGCAGGCGGCCGTAGACGATCATTTCCGTATCCGCGCACTTGGCCAGATCGCGGATCTGGGAGAGGCGCAGCTCGAAGGACGCCGTGACGGACAGCAGCCCGGTCTGGGCCGCGGTGGCCAGCGCCCAGGAATTGTAGAGATTCAGGCCGAAATCGCCCCGGACCTTCATCCTGGCCCGGCGGGCCAGCATGATGTGGCCCAGATTGCCGCACAGCGCCTCGTTGACGCCGCGGTCGAACAGCCCTTCCAGCATGGCCTCCACTTTGGGGGCCTCGCCGTCGGTGATCACCCGGGGCAGCACGGCCACGGGCACGCAGCCCCGCGCCGTGAAGGGGGCGAGAAGCTCGAACGACTCGATCATCACGTCCAGCGGGACATAGAGATAATCCGGCTTTTCCTCCGCCAGCTCTGCGGACAGCTGTTCCGCCGTGCGCACCTGGAAGATCACGGCGGGCTGGGCGACGTTGGGTCTGCCCGCGGGCAGGGCCGGCATGGGCAGTTCCCGGCGGCGGGGCGGCTCGCCCCGCTGCCCGGTGAGCCGGGAGAGCAGCTCCCGGCGCAGCTCGTTGAGCGCGGCGGCGGGCAGATACAGCCCCCCGTCCGCGCGGCTCCGGCTCTCCGCGCACTCATAGGGCGTGCCGCCGGTCTTGTGCATCTGTTCGTCGATCATGGCGGCGGTCAGGCCGCGGCTGCGGGAAAGCTGGGGTATGGGGCCCTCCAGAAAGACCTTGTGGCCGTCGTCGTCCATGCATACGGCCTGAATGGGCTTGCCCGCCTCGGCCCGGGTATAGAAATGTACCGGCACCCGGCGCAGTTCTTTCTCGCCGTAGTCCCTGCGTACGGAGGCGAACAGCTTTTCGGCGTCTTTGGGCGGTTCCTCCCGGACGCCGGACATCTCCTGCCTGTCGCCGGTGAAATAGCCCTTGGTGAAGCCCTGCCGGGAAAAAGCCGTGGTGAGTGTCTCCATCTCCTCGGCGGTGGGGGCGCACTTTTCCCTGATGGCCCGGGCATAGATGCCCGTGACGATGGCGGAATATTCCGGCCGCTTCATGCGGCCCTCGATCTTCACGCAGGCGACGCCCGCCTCCTCCAGGGCGGCCAGCTCGTCCACCAGGCAGTTGTCCTTCAGCGACAGGGGATAATCGTCCATCCGCCCGCCCATGGAATACTGCATCCGGCAGGGCTGGGCGCACATGCCCCGGTTGCCGCTGCGGCGGCCGATCATGGCGCTCATATAGCATTGGCCGGAATGGCAGAAGCACAGCGCGCCGTGGACGAAAACCTCGATCTCGATGGGGGATTTCTCGCAGATGGCGCGGATCTGCTCCAGCGACAGCTCCCGGGCCAGCACGGCCCGGGTCATGCCCAGTTCCGCCGCGGCCTGTACCCCGGCAAGATTGTGGATGCTCATCTGGGTGCTGGCGTGCAGCGGGAGATCCGGCACGGCGCGGTGCAGCACGGCGGCCAGACCCAGATCCTGCACCAAAACGGCGTCCGCTCCCAGATCGCCGGCCTCCCGGGCCAGGGCCACGGCGTCGGCCATCTCCCGGTCGCCCACCAGCGTGTTCAGGGTGACATACACCTTGCAGCCCCGGATGCGGCAATACCGCACGGCCTTGGCAAATTCCTCGTCCGTGAAGTTCCTGGCGCCCCTGCGGGCGTTGAACTCCCCAAAACCCATATACACGGCGTCGGCGCCGTTCTGCACGGCGGCGATCACCGCTTCCGGCGAGCCCGCCGGTGAAAGCAATTCAAGCATCAACTTACCTCTTGAAAAGAATTGTACACATGGCTAGTATAGCACAGCAGCCGCACTTGCTACAAGTCAAAATTGATGTTATAATGTCTGAATTAAGAATTGCGGGCCAGGGCGGCCCAATTTTCGGAGGAAGTATGGAAAAAGCGCCGGAAAACCGCATATCCGAGACGGAGCTGGATCAGCTCATCGCCGCCCACGACGGGGACGTGGCGCTGCTGTACCTCTACCTCCGCCGCCGCGGCGGGGATCTGGACGCCGCCGCCCGGACGCTGTGCCGCACCGGGGCGGCCATGGCCGACGCCGCGGAAAAGCTGCGCCGTCTGGGTCTGTGGCCGGAGAGCTCCGCCCCAGCCAGGCCGCTGCCCCCGCCGGACGAGCTGCCCCAGTTCACGGCGGACGAGATCGCCGGCCGCGCCCGGGGCGACGCCGCCTTTCAGGCCGTCGTCGCCGAGACCCAGCAGGTGCTGGGGCGGACGCTGTCCGGCGCCGATCTGCAGACGCTGTTCGGCATCTACACCACGCTGGCCCTGCCGCCGGAAGTCATCTTCGAGCTGCTGCATTTCTGCGCGGACCGGGTACATGAAAAGTTCGGCCCCGGCCAGAACCCCTCCCTGCGGGCCATCGAGAAAGAGGCTTACCGCTGGGCGGACGGCGAGCTGCTGACGCTGGAGCAGGCCGAAGAATATATTGAGACGGACAAGGCCCGCCGCCAGGACGAGAATCGGGTCAAGACCCTGCTGGGCATCCGCGATCGGAAGCTCACGGCCACGGAGCAGCGCTACATCGGCGAATGGCTGGCGCTGGGCTTCGCCCCGGAGGCGCTGGAGGCGGCCTACGACCGCACCGTGACCAACACGGGGGCGCTGAAATGGGCCTATATGGACAAGATCGTGAAAAGCTGGCACGGTAAGGGCCTGCATACCCTGTCCGAAATCGAGGCCGGCGACGCGCCCCGGCGCGGACCCGCGCCCGCCGTCCCCGCCGCCGGGCGCAGCAATTCCGAGAGCCTCAGCGCGCTGAAAAACAAGATCAGATCACCGGAACGGAAGTGAAGCCTATGGCCTACGACGGAAAACTCCTCGCCCGGGCGAGAGAAAAGCTGGACAACCGAAAAACCGACAACGCGGCGGAGCATCAGCGCCGGGTGGCGCTGATCCACGCCCGGATACCCGAGATCGCGCAGATCGACCGCGAGATGCAGGGGCAGATGCGCGACCTGATGGGCGCGGCGATCAGCCGCGGGGGGGACACGGGCCGGAAAGTGGCCGCGCTGGAGAAAGAGAATCTGGCGCTGCAGGCCCGCCGGGCCGAGCTGCTGGCGGAGCACGGTTACCCCATCGACTATCTGGACGAGCTGTACACCTGCCCCCGCTGCAGGGATGCCGGCTATCGGGACGGGGCGGTGTGCGATTGCCTGAAGGAGCTGTACAACCGCGAGCTCACCGCGGAGCTGGGCGTTCTGCTGCGCGGCGGCGGCGAGACCTTCGACCGCTTTGACCTGTCGCTGTACGACGCCGCGCCGGACGAGACCGGCGAGAGCCCCCGGGAGTATATGCGCCAGGTGTTCGATACCTGCCGGGACTATGCCTCCGGCTTCTCCGCCGCCTCCCCCAATCTGCTGTTTCAGGGCGGCACGGGGCTGGGCAAGACCTTTCTGTCCGCCTGCATCGCCCGGACGGTGGCCGAGAAAGGCTTTTCCGTGTGCTACGACACCGCCTCCGCGGCGCTGGAATATTTTGAGACCCGCAAATTTTCCCGGGACGCCGAGGCCGTGGACGCCGCCGCCACCCGGGTGCGCCGGATGCTGGACTGCGACCTGATGATTCTGGACGATCTGGGCACCGAGATGGCGACCCCCATGTCCCAGAGCGCGCTGTATACCCTGATTAACACCCGCCTGGCCGGCGGGCGCGTGACCATTATCTCCACCAACCTCGCCGACGGCGAGCTGGGGCGCAGATACAACCCCCAGATCGTATCCCGGCTGGACGGGGAATATTACAAGCTGCCCTTCGCCGGCAGGGACATCCGGCTGGTAAAAAAGGAGCGTGAGCATTGATGCAGCATGAGATCACCCGGGCGCGTCCCCTGCTGGATGCCCAGGGCAACATCGCCGAACCCGGCTACGCCAAAAAACTGCTGCCAGTCTATCGGCGGGCGGACATCCGCGCCCCGAAGGCGCGCATCAAGGAATGGGACTACTATCTGGTCAGCAACGGCCGCTTCGCGCTGGCGCTGACCATTGACGACAACGGCTACATGGGGCTGGATTCCGTGTCCTTCCTCAATTTCGAGGAGGGCTGGGAAAAGACCGTGTCGCCCATGTGTCTCTTTCCCATGGGCCGCCGCCGTCTGCCCGAGACCAGCGCCGCGGGCGACATTTCCGCCGCCGGCAGGGGCTACGCCCTGTATTTCAAAAACGGCGGCCGCGGCACGAGAGAGCTGTCCGTCCGTATGGACAGCTTCGGTTCCCTCGGCATGCTGTCCGGGAACGTGCTGCTCACCGACGCGCCGGCGGAGAGCATGGTCATCGCCACGCCCTTCGACAAGCCCGGCCATTTCTATTTTAACCAAAAGATCAATTGTATGCGCGCCTCCGGGCAGGTGAACTGCGGCGGCCGCGTCTACAGCTTCGACCCCGCGGAGAGCTTCGCCGTGCTGGACTGGGGCCGGGGCGTGTGGACCTATCACAACACCTGGTACTGGGGCAGCGCCTCCTATCAGGTGGACGGCGTGCCCTTCGGCTGGAACATCGGCTACGGCTTCGGCAACACCGCCGCCGCCACGGAAAATATGCTGTTTTATAACGGCAGGGCCCACAAGCTGGGGCAGGTGACCTTCCATATCCCCGGCGACGAGAAGGATTATCTGTCCCCCTGGACCTTCTCCTCCGACGACGGGCGCTTTGAAATGCACTTCGTTCCCGTGCTCGACCGCGCCGCCTGCACGGATGTGAAGCTGATCAAATCCGACCAGCACCAGGTCTTCGGCCGCTTCACCGGCACGGCCATTCTGGACGACGGCACGGAGATCAACGTCAGGGACTTCCCCGGCTTCGCCGAGAAGGTTGAAAACAAGTGGTAAAAAATACGGACGGTTCAAACGAACCGTCCGTATTTTAATTACTTGATTTTGTGATCGCTTTTTTGATAAGGGATAGAAATCACTATATTACAGGAACGGCACAAGTATGACCTAAGTAAGCCACCATTAAGAAAGCCTTTGGTTACGTTGAATTCTCCAGCTTCTTTGTCTGGTAAAACGCAGCCTACATGTCTTTCTACACTCCATATTATAGTGTTAGGACTCTCTAAATACCCGGGTTCCATTTCTTTTTTGCAGTTTGGGCATATCAAATTACTTTCCCTTCATTCCGGTCACACCAATATGTATTATCCGCCGATCTCGCAGATGTAGGCGAGTTTCCCGCTGTAGCCCTTGGGGTAGATGGACACGGGGTCGTTGCCCACGTCGTTGTACTCCCAGTCGCCGGAGAGATTCTTTTCGGTGTTCCACAGGATGACATAGTTTTCCGGAGTGCCGTCGCTCTCCGTGCCGGAAGGCTCGCCGGCGCCCCATTTATAGAAACTGACGGAATCCTTGTTCACCCATTTCAGCTGGCCGTCCGTATCCCTGTAGCAGCCCAGCCAGACGAATCTTGCGCCCTTGGACACGGCCAGCGCCGTGACCTTGTCCAGCTCCGCCTGGTCGTTGATCACCACCAGATGGCCGCCCAGCGCCTCGCACTTTTGCTCGGCCTCCGTCCAGCTGTCGTCCGACATAAAGATCTGATAGGTGGATTCCGCCTGGACCGGGGTGGGCGTAGGCGACGGGGTTGGGGTTGGGGTGGGTTCCGGCGTGGGCGTGACCGCCGCCGTGGGCCCGGCGGAGACAACGGGCACCGGCGTGGGTGCGCTCGGGGCGCCGTTCCCGCTCAGGGACTTGATGACGATGGCCGCCACGATGAGCGCCGCGCACAGCAGCAGCAGCAACAGCAGCGTCTTTTTGCCGGATTTCTTTTTTTCCGGCTTTGCGGCCTTGCCCATGCCATACTGTACGGCGGGCGTGGCGGCGGTGCGCTGCTCCCGGATCACGGGGGCGGGAGGC